>NZ_JBEXJN010000004.1:0-275385 GCF_040609115.1 Lentzea sp. NPDC004782 | reverse complement strand
CCACCTACCGCTATCTCTACCTCTACATGTGGCAGAGAGTGGTTCGATGGCTGCGAGCAAGACACCCGAAGCTGGGTTGGCATAAGATCAAACGCCGGTTCCTCACCGGACATCCGGCAAGCCGCCCGGTCGAGAACGGGATTGTGCTCTATAACCCGCAAGACATTGTCATCGAACGATATCGATGGCGCGGTTACACAATCCCTGCACCATGGACCAGTTTCGCAAACAGGTTGAACACAGCCGCACAAGCCTGACCTCATGGAGAGCCGGATGCGTTGAGAGGCGCACGTCCGGTTCGGCGGGCGACCTTGAGAAACGTGCCCGAGGAAACTCGGAAGGCGCGCTCAAGGTCGACCCATCTGCGGCAGACCACCCAAACAATGCGACGCGCATCATGTTCATCACTGGGCGAATGGTGGCGATACGTCGGTCAAGAATGCCGTGCTGCTGTGCCGCCGCCACCACACGCTCATCCATCAGAGTGAGTGGGAAGTGAAAATGGTGCACGACATACCGACGTTCTACGCACCCAGCTGGATCGACCCGTATCAAAAACCGAGACGCAACCTCATCAGTGCGATCGCGTGACCGCCGGGCCTTCGGCCGTGGCGAAGCGAAGCGAGCCGGTAAAGGCCTGATGCCGACCCGGTAAGCGGTAATGCCGGAAATCGGCGGTGCCAGCGCAGCCACGCACGCTCGCGATTGGGGCTTGACTTTGGGTCCGAGGTGCTACCTCGTCGCGAAGCGGCGATGAAATGACCCATCTCGTCAGGTCCTGCGCAACCGCCCACACAAGCCGACTTCACCGCCTAGGGTGACCACCGTGATCCGAGTCCTCATCGCCGACGACGAGACGCTGATGCGCGCAGGCATCCGGCTGATCCTGGAGAACGACCCGGACATCACCGTCGTGGCCGAGGCGAGCGACGGCAAACAGGCCGTCGAGCTCACCCTCCACCACACCGTCGACGTCGCGCTGCTCGACATCCGCATGCCCGGCGGCGACGGGCTCAAGGCCGCCGGGCAAATCGCGAGAAGGGCCAACGTCGTCATGCTCACGACGTTCGGCGAGGACTCCTACGTGGCGCAGGCGCTCAAGGTCGGCGCCATCGGCTTCCTGCTCAAGGACACGCCACCGCAGGACCTGATCGACGCCGTCCGCAGGGCGGCGAGCGGCGAACCGATCCTCGCCCCGCAGATCACGCGGCGCCTGATCGAACGTCACCTCACCGCGCCGGACGACGGATCCGAGGCGCGCCGGAAGATCGGCAAACTCACCGACGCCGAGCGGACCGTGCTCAAGCTCGTCGGTGAAGGGTTGTCCAACACCGAGATCGGCGAGCGGCTGTACATGGCGACCGGCACGGTGAAGGCGCACATCAGCCGGATTCTGCCCAAGCTGGAGTGCGCCAACCGCGTGCAGGCCGCCATCGTCGCCCACGACGCCGGGCTCACGCGGTCGTGATCAGCCGGAGGTGAAGCGGTCCAGTGCGCGGATCTTGTTGGTGGCGTCCAAGGCGGCGACCTTGTAGGCCTCGGACAGCGTCGGGTAGTTGAAGACCGTGTCGACCAGGTAGTCGACCGTGCCGCCGCAGCCCATCACCGCCTGGCCGATGTGCACCAGGTCCGTGGCGCCGGTGCCGAACACGTGCACGCCGAGGATCTTTCGGTCCACAGTGGACACCAGCAGCTTCAGCATGCCGTACGCGTCGCCGACGATCTGGCCGCGCGCGAGTTCGCGGTAGCGCGAGATGCCGACCTCGTACGGGACCGCGGACGACGTCAGCTCGGCTTCCGTGGCACCGCAGTAGGAGATCTCGGGGATCGTGTAGATGCCGATGGGCTGCAACGCGGTCAGCTCGTGCACCGGCTCGCCGAACGCGTGGTACGCGGCCAGGCGGCCCTGGTCCATCGACGTGGCGGCGAGCGCCGGGAAGCCGATCACGTCACCGACGGCGTAGATGTGCTCTACCGGCGTGCGGTAGTGCTCGTCCACCGAGAGGCGGCCGCGGGTGTCCGCCTCCAGGCCGGCGGCGGCCAGGTCCAGTTCCTCGGTGGTGCCCTGACGGCCCGCCGAGTACATGACGGCGGCGGCCGGGATGCGCTTGCCCGAGGCGAGCTGCGTGACGGTGCCGCCCTCGGACACCTGGACGTTCACGACCTTCTCGCCGAAGCGGAACGTGACGGCGAGGTCGCGCAGGTGGAACTTCAGCGACTCAACGATCTCCGGGTCGCAGAAGTCCAGCATCCGTTCGCGCTGCTCGACGACCGTGACACGAGTGCCCAGAGCGGCGAACATCGACGCGTACTCGATACCGATCACGCCGGCGCCGACGACCACCAGTGACGACGGGATCTCCGTGAGTGCGAAGACCTCGTCGGAGTCGAGGATGCGCTCCTCGTCGAAGTCCACCACGGACGGACGCGCGGGCGTCGTGCCGGTCGCGATGACGATGTGCTCGCCGCTGATCGTCGTCCGGTCGCCGCGGTGACTTCCTTCCACCGCAACGGTGTGCGGGTCGACGAAGCGACCGAAGCCGTTCAACAGGTCGATGCCGTTGCGGTGCAGCTGCGCGCGGACGACCTGGACCTCGCGGCCGATCACGTGCTGCGTGCGGGCCATCAGATCGGAGATCGTGATGTCCTGCTTGACGCGGTAGCTCGCGCCGTACAGCTCGCGCTGGCTCATGCCCGTCAGGTACAGGACGGCTTCCCGCAGCGTCTTGGACGGGATCGTGCCCGTGTTCACGCAGACGCCGCCGACCATCTCCTGCTTGTCGATGATGGCCACGCGCTTGCCCAGTTTCGCGCCCGCGATCGCGGCCTTCTGGCCACCGGGACCAGAGCCGATCACGATCAGGTCGTAGTCGTACGACGTCATGGCCGTCAGCCTACTAAGACGGATTCGATTCCACCGCTGAAAGAAAAATGAACACTTCGGCGACAAGGTTCGTTCGTCGGGCCATGACCGAACTTCGCACCTTCCGTCTGCCCGAGAGCGTCACCGGCTCGGACGACGACGTCGAACTCGGCCGCGGGCTGATCGAAGCCTGGCAGGCCGACGGGATCCTGCAGATCGCGACGGACGCGGCGCAGGACCGCACGACAGCAGAAGCCATGGCAGCAAGCAGAAGGTTCTTCCACGGTCTGTCCCTGGAGGAGAAGTCGCGCTTGGTCAGCGACCTGACCTACGCCGGTTACATCGCGTCCGGTGAAGAGGTCACCGACGGCATCGCCGACTATTCGGAGATCTTCACCGTCTGCAAGGACGTTCCGCTCGACGACTCTCGGGTCGTCGGCAAATGGCCGTGTCACGGACCGGTTCCGTGGCCCGACGACCGCTACCGCGACGCCATGCGGAACTTCATGGCGATGCTCGGCGCCGCGGGCGAGAAGATCCTCAAGCTCACCGCGCTGGGCTTCGGGCTCGACATCGACACGTTCACCAAGCTCACCGCCGACGGCTGGCACCACATGCGGGTGCTGCGCTTCCCCACCAGGTCCGGCGCGGTCGACCGCGGCATCGGCGCCCACACCGACTACGGCATGCTCGTCCTGGCCGCGCAGGACGACGTCGGCGGTCTCTACGTCCGTCCGCCGATCGAGGGTGAGGAACGGCCGCGCAACTGGCTGCCCGACGAGTCGGCCGCCGGATGCTTCCAGGATGCGGAGGGCTGGACGTTCGTCGAACCGGTCCAGCACGTCTTCACCGTGTTCCCCGGCGACATCCTGCAGTTCCTCACCGGCGGCAAGCTGCTCTCGACCCCGCACAAGGTCGTGCTGAACACGCGCGAGCGGTTCACCATGGCGTACTTCCACGAACCGAACTTCGAGGCCGTCATGCGTCCGTTGGACGACCCGCAGGGCGACGACGTCATTCACTACGGCACGCACTTCACCAACATGTTCATGCGCTGCTACCCCGACCGAGTCACCACGAGGCGGATCCTCGACGAGGACCGGCTGACCGTTCTCAGCGAACTCCGTTCTGGGGCTCGTCACTCCCGAACGGGATGATCAGGTCGAGCAGGCGGGCCGCGGCGCGGTACTCCGCGACGCGGTCCGCGAACGGCCGCCGCACGATCCTCTGCACGGTGTCCTTCGACAGCCGCTCGTAGGCGGGAACCGTGTCGTGGCTGAGGAAGTCCCAGCGGGCCACCCGGTCCGCGTAGTTGAACGCGGGCAGCGGACCGCCGAACAACGGCAGGTACTGCGCCGGCGTCTTGCCTCCGGGCACCGGCATCGGACCGGCCACGGTGATCGCGTACGTGACGACCTCACCGGGCGGCAGCAGCCGGGACCGCATCCGGTCGAACTGGTCGGCGATCACCAGGTTCTGCTCGCGGGACGAGAACGCCATGACCGCGTGCGCCGGGTCCGCCCACGCCGCGGTGGTGTCCGGGTCGATGATCCCCGCGTCGCGCATCTCCTCCACGGCCTTGACCCCGCCGTGGAGGTAGGCGGCGTGCATCGCACCGAGGTCCATGAAGATGTGCTTCTGCATGGACATCAGCATCGAGGAGAACCAGCGCAGCTCCGGCACCGTGCCGAGGTCGAGCATGCCGGCGGCGAACGCGGGCGCGCCGATGTTCGCGAACCCCATCCACCGCAACGTGTCCGGGTGCTGCAGGTAGAGCTTGGCGTAGAAGTCGTAGACGGCGAAGATCACCGCGCGGTTGGCCTCGGCGCCGCGCTGCGGGTCCCAGTCGGCCAGCGTCACGCCCGCGTCCTCGGCGGCGCGCACGATCCAGTACTGCCACAGCAGGGCCTGGAACCTGGTCGGCGGAACACCCTTGGCGCGATGGCGGTTCAGCACGGCCTCCAGCACGGCCCGGTCGTACGGCAGGTCGGGGTGGACCCCACCCCGTTGTTCGCCGTTTCCGTTGGACAGCGGCAGATCCAGGTAGTCCACCGTGTCCGCCCTGGTGGCGCCCATGCTGGTGAGCACGAGCGCCGCCACAACCATGAGCACGCGCATGAATGCGAATCGTAGTCCGATCAAGCAGGTTTTCCGTTCACAGTGGTGCCCGGAAAAGTGATGTTCTGCGTGTTCGTGAGCTTGTTGCCGCCCTTGGCGATCGAGGTGAACTTCGAATTCGACACGACGACGCCGGTCACTTTGGACGCCGATAGGCCATCGATCTCAACGGCGTACTCCTTTGAGCCCGCGACGGTGAGCCGTTCGAACGTCAGGTTCCGCACGACCGGGTTCACGACCGGGCCGGAGCTGCCGGAACCGCTGTAGTTCAACGTGATCAGGATCGCCGACTTGGTCAGCTTGTTCGCGGTGATGTCCCGGAGGTGGACGTTCTCGATGACGCCGCCGCGGTACTTGCCGGTCTTGATGAAGACCGCGTACCACAACTGGTCCGAGGCGTTCGCCTGGTTGACGACACAGTTGCGCGCGTAGATGTTCCGCGCGCCGCCGGAGGCCTCGCTGCCGATGCAGATCGCGCCGCGGTTCGAGAACACGAACTTGTTGTTTTCGATCACAATGTTCTGCGAAGGCATGTTCACGCGGCGCCCGTCGACGTCGCGGCCGGACTTGATCGCGATGCAGTCGTCGCCGGTGTTGAACGTCGAGTCCTTGATGTGCACGTCGGTGCAGCACTCCGGGTCCACGCCGTCGTTGTTGCCGCCTCCGCCGCGGCTGTTGATCGTGACACCCTCGACGGTGACGTTGCGCGACTTCACCGGGTGCACGCTCCACATGGGCGGGCGCTCGATGGTGATGCCGCTGATCAGGATGTTCTCGCAGGACACGAACTGGATCAGGTTCGGCCGCAGCCTGTGGCCGTCGCCGAGCTTGCGCTGCGCGACCGGGGTGCCGTCCGTGCCCCACTTCTGCAGCAGCGTCCAGTCGGATCCGCCGCTGCCCCACGGTTTCCAGGTCTGACCCTGGCCGTCGAGCGTGCCGCCGCCCGTGATCGCGATGTTGGTGGCCTTGTTGGCGTAGACGAACGCCTGGTGGTTCAGGCACTCGATGCCCTGCCACCGGGTCTCGACCACCGGCAGGTACTTCTGGGGGTCCGGGCTGAAGAGGAGCTTGGCGCCCTTGTCCACGAACAGGTTCACGTTGCTCAGCAGGGTGATGCCGCCGGTGAGGAACGTGCCGCCGGTGGCGACGACCCGGCCGCCGCCCGCCGCGTTCGCCGCCTCGATCGCCTTCCGGAACGCGGCGGTGTTGTCGGTCTTGCCGTCCGCCTTGCCGCCGTACGCGGTGACGTCGAAGTCGCGCGCCGGGAAGGTCGGCGGCTTGATGCGGGCGAGGATCGCGTCGACGTCGTCCCACGGATCCGCGTGCGCTGTGCCGTGGGCGAGCATTCCAGCCGCCACCAGTCCGGACACCTTGAGGAAGGTACGCCGGGAACCAGCCATTTCCGCCTCCGCTGCACTCGTGGGCTGCAAACGTTTTCAGCGGCGGCGCGAAGGCCAGCGTATACGGTCTTGGCGTGACTCCCAAGGATTCGTTCGTCGCCGCTGTTCGGGCGGGGTTGCAGGAGTTGGCGGATCCGGTGAAGGCGCCGGAGATGCAGGCGTACATGAAGTCGGACATGCCGTTCGCCGGCGTGCCGAAGCCGGGACGGGTGACGCTGCTGAAGTCGCTGCCCCGGCTGGAGTCCCGCGACGAGTGGCTCGACGTCGTGCAGACGCTGTGGCGGGAGGCCACCTACCGCGAGGAGCGGTACGTCGCGCTGTCGCTGAGCGGGGATCGTCGCTTTCAAACCGTCGAGCTGATGCCGTGGTTCGACGAGATGATCGTGACCGGCGCCTGGTGGGACTTCGTGGACGAGATCGCGTCCCGCCTGATCGGGCCGTTGCTGCGGTCGTCGCCGGAGGTGATCCGGCCGCAGATGCTGAAGTGGTCGACCGACGAGGACAGGTGGCGGCGGCGGACGTCGATCATCTGCCAGCTCGGGGCCAAGGACGCGACCGACGTCGAGCTGCTGACCGCGTGCATCGACGCCAACATCGACGACCGCGACTTCTTCCTGCGCAAGGGGATCGGGTGGGCGCTGCGCCAGTTCGCGAAGACCGAGCCGGGGTGGGTGCGGTCGTTCGTCGAGGCACGGCCGCGTCTGTCGCCGCTGTCACGGCGTGAGGCGCTCAAGCACCTCTAGCCGTGCTTCGCGCGTCCCGAGTACGTGAGCGGGAAGACCAGCTCGGCGCACGCGGCCGGGACGTCCTTGGCGACCTCGACCTTCATCCCGACCTCGACCGCGCCGCCTGCCGGGATCTCCACGACGTCGGTGAGCGGCACGACGGTCAGCACTCCAGCAGGGCACCCCTCGACGCGCTGCTGGGTGGCGTCGAGCGGCTGACCGGGGATCGCGGACAGGCTCTCGACGATGATGTCGACCGGGTTCGGGTTCGACAGCCGCACCTTGCGCTCGCCCACGGCGCCGGGTCGAAGTTCCACCGGAGCGCCGGAGATGTCGTTGATCTCGAACGGCTTGAGCTGCTGCATGTCCGACTCGCCGCTGCTCACCGAGTAGGCCATGGCCGGCCGTTCCGGGTCGGGCCACGTCAGGTGCATGGCCGCCACGACGGCCGCGCCGACCATGAGAATCGTCAACGACACGGCGATCTCAAGGCGCGGACCCAGACTACGCATGGCGCAACTCTCCAGAGTTGTTGCTCCAGGCGGTGGGTTCGCCTCTAGCTCCCCACCGGACCGGCGACCAGACTCGCCCGGTGGTTCATCGCTTCGCCCCTCGGCCCAGCGGGCCGCGTCGACAATCTTGGAGAAGCTTCACGTACTGCGCAAGCGTCCGACGGGCGCCGATTTCCCCTTGTAACGAGGGACCTTTGGCACCTTGACAGCTACGCAGGGCTACCACCTGCTGGTTTGATTCCAAATCCCGATGTCCGGGATTCGACCGATCGAGCGAACTTTTACGGACAATCTTTCTGGGTGTACGTGGTGGCCCAGCTGCCGACCGTGGCCTGAACCCGCACACGGCTGATCGAACTGGGCACGGAGTAGGTCAACGAGGCCGTGGTGGCGGTTTCGCTGAACGGAGCATTCGCACCGTTTCCCTGTTGCCACAATACTGTGTACAAACTGGCGCCCGGCACCGGGTCCCACGACACCACCGTCGAGGTGCCCTTCGCGCACGAGGTGATCACCAGCGCCTGCACCGTGCCGGCCTTCGCCTTGGCCGCGCCCGGCGCCGCGGTCTGCCAGGCGGCCCGGGCGGCCGGTGCCGCGACGAGGCACAGCACGGCCGCTCCCGCGATCACCGCCCGCATCACGCGCTCGCGATCGTGACGAGAACCGGGACGTCGATCGACGCGCCCTGGCAGGTGTTCGCCGCGTTCGAGCTCATCGTCACCGCGCCGGTCAGCGTGATGGCGACGGGACCGCTGCCCGCGGCCAGTGCCGTCCCGGGCGAGCGCTGGGTGAACGTCACGCCGCAAGTGGCGGGACCGTTCGGCGCGACGGTCGTGACGACCACCGGGTACGGGTTGGGGTTCGACACCGTGACGACCGCGTCGCCGGTGCCGCCGGGGTAGAGCAGACCGGTGGTGACGGCGCCGCCCGACACCACCGGAGCCTGTGCGGTGCCCGCCTTCGTGGTGGCGCTGCCGCTGCCGGAGCTCGTCCACGCCGCGTAGGCGACCCCCGAGCCCAGCGCGGTCGTCATCACCGCGAAGACGATGACGCCTCGGCGGACGTACCGCCTGCGGACGAGTTCCTTGAAGCTGATCATGGCTTGATGGCCGTTCCCGTGTAGGTGAGGGGGAAGGTGAGGTTGCGGCAGCCGTCCGGGGCGGTGGCCGTCATCCGGACGGTCAGCGGCACGTCGGCGTAGCTGTTCTTGGCGATGACGATCTGCGTGGCCGGCGGTGCGACGGTCACGGCGTTCGCCGGGCAGTTCGGGGAGGGCCGCCCGACCGACGTGTCCAGCCGGGTCAGGAGGATGTCCTGGTTGCCCGGGTTGGTGACCCGGACCTTCCGGATCACCGTCCCACCGGGAACCAGCCCCGTCGCGGTGCCGACGTCCGCGATCGTGAACGCCTTGGCCGGGCTCTCCGCCGCGCTGGACACCGGTGCGAGCACCAGCAGCACGGCGAGCGCGATCAGGACGCGGCGCATCGATCAGGCAGCCGACTCGAGCGTGGCCGTGAGCGGGAGCGTGAAGCTCTGCGACTTGCACTCATCAGTCGCGTTGGCGCTCATGGTCGCCTGGAGCGTGTAGTTGCCGGACGTGCCCGGTGCGATCGTGCCAGCCGGGTTGGTGACAGCGGGGCTGGTGACCGTGCCTGCGACGCAACCGTTGACGAGTTCGGAGGAGCCTGCGGAGATGCCGGTGACCCTGACCGGGTAGCTGTTCGGGTTGTTGATCGTCACCTGGAAGCTGACGGTCTTGCCGGGGAACAGGCCGCCCGCGCCGTCCACAGCGTTGATCGTCGAGTTGGCGCTCGTGGTGGAGCTGACCGTGCCGGAACCGGAGCCGGTGCTGGACCACGCCGCATAGGCGACGCCTCCGCCGACGGCGACGACGGCGACAGCTGCGATGACGGCGGTGCGCTTGCGCATTTCGTTCTCCTGAGGGAAATCCGTGGTGGGATGCCTCAAAGTTTGGAGAACGTTCAAGCACTACACAGCGTGCACAAGACACGAGAAAATGGACCTGCCCGGCACTGTTGTCAATCCGCACAGATCGGTACTCGCGCACACGCGGACTACAGGTCAGGGCACTCATGACGCGGAAAAGGCCCGAGATTCCGCAGAATCTCGGGCCTCACCAAGTGTAACCGACTAAGCGCCCTGTGTTCGATTCAACGCAGAGATGCGCCCAAACGTTCGCCGGCGGCCGCTACGGCCACATCGCGAGCCCTCGTCGCTTCTTCCACCGTCAGCGTGCGGTCCGGCGCGCGGAACCGCAAGGAGTACGCGAGCGACTTCTTGCCCTCGCCCACCTGCTCACCCGTGTAGACGTCGAACAGGCGGATGTCCTCCAGCAGCTCACCCGCGGACGCGCCGAGCACGTCGGACACCGACTGCACCGGCACCGAGGCGTCCACGACGAGCGCCACGTCCAGCAGCACCGGCGGGTACGCCGACACCGTCGGGGCCGGGCGGTGGTCCTCCAGCGGCAGCGCGTCCAGGTCGAGCTCGAACGCCACGGTCCGCCTGGGCAGGCCCAGGGCCTCGACGACCTTCGGGTGCAGCTCACCGGCGTGACCGACCGGCCAGTCGCCGACGCGCAGCTCGGCGCAGCGGCCGGGGTGCCACGGCAGCAGGTCGGACGCCACGACGCGCAGGGAGACCCCGTACGCCTCACCGGCGCGGCGGGCGGCCTCGACCGCGTCCGCCCAGTCGGCGATGCGGCCCTTGCCCCACCAGCCCGCGAGCTCGCGGTGCCCGGTGAGGACACCCGCGACGTGCAGCGGCTGCTGCGGCAGCGCGGCCAGCATCGAGGCGACCTCGGCCTCGGTCGGACGGCGGTCCACCCCGAGCGCGGGCACCGGGACCTGTTGCGCGCGCGGCAGAGTCACCTGCGCGATGTTGTACAGCGCGAGGTCCTTCGCACCACGGGCCAGGTTCCGCTGCAACGTCTCCAGCAGACCGGGCAGCAGGGTCGTCGCGAGGACGTTCTTGTCCGCCTCCAACGGGTTCAGCACGCCGACGGTGTTGCGGCGCACGTCGTCCGCGGCGAGACCGAACGCGTCGAACACCGACGGGTCGATGAACGGGAACGGCTTCACCTCGACGAACCCGGCCTCGGCGAGCGTGCGCCACACCGTGCGGCGACGGCGCTGCTGCTCGGTCAGACCACGACCGGCCGGGGCGGGCGGCAGCGTGGACGGGATCGTGTCGTAGCCCTCCAGCCGCAGCACCTCCTCCACCAGGTCGGCGGGCTGCACGAGGTCGGCACGCCACGTCGGCGGCACGGCCGTGACGATCGTCTGGCCGTCGTCGGAGGTGGTGACGGAGACCTGGCAGCCGATCTGGCCGAGGCGGCGGGCCGTGACGCCCCGCGCGTAGCGGACGCCCGCGACCCGGTCCGGCAGGTCGATCGGCATCGACACCGGCTCGGGCAGCGACGGCACACCGACGTCGGTGCGGCCCGGCTTGATCTGGCCCTCGGCGTAGTGGTTGAGCAGCTTCGCGGCCCGCTCCAGCGCGACCGGGGCCAGCGCGGGGTCGACCGTGCGCTCGAAGCGCTTGGCGGCCTCGGACGGCAGCTTGTGCCGGCGGACCGTGCGCGCGATGGACGCCGGGTCCCAGTTCGCGGCCTCCAGCAGGATGTCCGAGGAGTCGTCCCGGACCTCCGTGGACGCACCGCCCATGACGCCGGCGAGCGAGATCACGCCGGAGTCGTCCGCGATCACGATGTCGTCGGGGTCGAGCGCGCGCACCGCGTCGTCCAGCGTCGTCAGCTTCTCGCCGGCGACGGCACGGCGGACGGTCAGCGCGCCGGACAGCGCCGCGGCGTCGAACGCGTGCAGCGGCTGGCCCAGTTCGAGCATCACGTAGTTCGTGACGTCGACCGGCAGCGAGATCGAGCGCATGCCGGCGAGCATCAGGCGGCGGCGCATCCACCACGGGGTGGGCGCGGTCGGGTCGACGCCGGTGACGCGGCGCGCGACGAACCGCGAGCAGCCGGTGCGGTCCTCGATGTGGACCGGCCACGCCTCGCCCTCGGGCTCGGGGATCTCGACCACGCCGGGGTCGCCGAACGGCACGTCGAGCGCGCACGCGATCTCGCGGGCCAGGCCGCGGACCGAGAACGCGTAGCCGCGGTCCGGGGTCGGCGCCAGCTCGATGACCGTGTCGCCCAGGCCCAGCAGCTCCAGCGCGTCGTCACCGGGCTGCGCGGTGCCGGTGGGCAGCACGAGGATGCCGGAGTGGTCGTCACCGATGCCGAGCTCGTCGGCGGCGCAGATCATGCCCTGCGACACGCGGCCGTACGTCTTGCGCTCGGCGATCGCGAACCCGCCCGGCAGCACGGCGCCGGGCAGCGCGACGACGACCGAGTCGCCCTCGACGAAGTTGGTGGCCCCGCAGATGATGTGGTTGACCTGCTCGGGGCCGACCTCGACCTCGCAGTAGCGGATCGGCTTCTTGAACTCGGTGAGCTCCTCGATCGTGACGACGCGACCGGCGACGATCGGGCCGGTCACGGGACCGAGCGGGCTCACCTCCTCGACCTCGATGCCGATGCGGGTGAACGCCGCGGCGAGCTCGTCGGGCGTCGGGGTTTCGTCGAACTCCAGGTGTTCGACCAGCCAGCTGACCGGGACTCGCATCCGGCTCAGGCCTCCGTTCCGAAAGGCTGGGTGAAGCGGACGTCGCCCTCGACCATGTCGCGCATGTCGGGCAGGCCGTTGCGGAACTGCAGCGTCCGCTCCAGGCCCATGCCGAACGCGAAGCCGGAGTACACGTCCGGGTCGACGCCGCAGGCGCGCAGCACGTTGGGGTTGACCATGCCGCAGCCGCCCCACTCGACCCAGCCGGCACCGCCCTTCTTCTCCGGGAACCACACGTCGACCTCGGCCGAGGGCTCGGTGAAGGGGAAGAAGCTCGGGCGCAGGCGGGTCTTCGAGTCCTCGCCGAACATGGCGCGGGCGAACGCGTCGAGCGTGCCCTTGAGGTGGCCCATGGTCAGGCCCTTGTCCACCGCGAGCCCCTCGACCTGGTGGAACACCGGGGTGTGCGTCGCGTCGAGCTCGTCGGTGCGGAACGTGCGGCCGGGGCACACCACGTACACCGGCGGTTCGCGGTCGAGCAGCGTGCGCGCCTGCACCGGTGAGGTGTGGGTGCGCAGGACGAGCTCGGAGTCGGCGGGCGCGATGTAGAAGGTGTCCTGCATGGAGCGGGCGGGGTGGTCCTTGCCGAAGTTCAGCGCGTCGAAGTTGAACCACTCGGTCTCGAGCTCGGGGCCCTCGGCGATCTCGTAGCCCATGGCCACGAAGACGTCGCCGATGCGCTCGGCGAGGGTGGTGATCGGGTGGCGCGCGCCGCGGGGGAAGCGGTCCCAGGGCAGCGTGACGTCGACGGTCTCCTCGCGCAGCACCCGCTCGTCGCGTTCGACCTGGAGCACGGCGTGGCGCTCGTCGAACGCGGTCCTGATCGCGGACTGCGCCTCGTTCACCCGCTTGCCCGCCTCGGCCTTCGCCTTGGGCGGCAGTGCACCGATCTCGCGGCGGGCCAGCAGCACGGGCGACCGGTCACCGAGGTGACCCGGCTTGACCGCCGCCAGGGCCTCGAGGTCGGCAGCTCCGGCGAACGCCTCGCGCGCCTTCTGCACGGCCGCGTCGAGGTTCTCGGCCGACAGCGCCGCGACCTCCTTGGGGTCGTACGGGTCGTTGGCTCCGGACATGGTTTTCGGACAGCTCCCGTCGCGGACTTCGGTAATCAACAGACCGATCCTAGTGGAGGCGGTCTTGACCACTCCGCGGCGTTGGCGTTAAAGAGCGGCACCGGCCCCTCGTCCGTCCCTAGGATGGGCGGCACCATGTCGCACACCTTCCGCGTCGACCTGCGCGGCATCATCGACCTGCTCAGCCACCACCTGTACAGCAGTCCTCGCGTCTACGTGCGGGAACTGCTGCAGAACGCCGTCGACGCGATCACGGCACGGCGCGAGCTCGACCCGTCCTGCCCGGCCGAGGTGACGATCACCTGCGGCGCGGAGTTCCGGATCACCGACACCGGGGTGGGGCTCACCGAGAACGAGGTGCACGAGCTGCTGTCGACGCTCGGCCGCACCTCCAAGCGCGACGAGCTGGGGTTCGCCAGGGAGGGGTTCCTGGGCCAGTTCGGCGTCGGCATGCTGTCGTGCTTCCTCGTCGCCTCCTCCGTGACGGTGATCACCCGGTCCGCGCGCGGTGGCCCGGCGGTGCGGTGGGAAGCGGATTCTTCCGGGAACTACGCGGTTTCCGCTGTGGACGGTGACGTGCCGGTCGGGACGACGGTGGTGCTCACCTCGTCGCGCGGCAACGAGCACTGGCTGGAAGCGGACGTCGTGCGGCCGCTGGTGACCGACTACGGCGATCTGCTGCCCGCGACCGTGACGCTGGACGGCGCCGTCGTGACCCGCGGCGAACGGCCGTGGGACAGTCCGGAAGACGGGGAGGACGCCGATCTTTCCGCGTACTGCGAGCAGATCTTCGGGTTCACGCCGTTCGAGGCGATCCCGATCGAGGTCGAGGCCGCCGGGCTGACCGGTGTCGCGTTCGTGCTGCCGTCCGGTGTGCATCCGGGCACGCGGCAGACGCACCGGGTGTACCTGAAGCGGATGCTGGTCGGCGACAACGTCGAGGGGCTGCTGCCGGACTGGGCCTACTTCGTGCGGTGCGTGGTCGACGCGTCCGCGATTCGGCCGACCGCGTCGCGCGAGTCGCTGTACCAGGACGAGATGCTGCTCGCGGTGCGCGAGGAGCTGGGTGAGCAGATCCGCGACTGGCTGATCCGGCTGGACGCGATCGAGCCGCGCCGCGCCGGTGAGCTGCTGGCCGCGCACCACCTCGGGATCAAGTCGCTGGCGCGGTCCGACGACGAGATGCTGCGGCTGGTCGAGCGGTGGCTGCCGTTCGAGACCACCGACGGCGCGATTCCGTTGCGGCAGTTCAGGCGCAAGCACGGCGCGGTCCTCTACATCCCGGACGTCGACGAGTTCCACCAGCTCGCACCGGTCGCGGCAGCGCAGGGGCTGGGCCTGGTCAACGCCGGGTACGCCTACGACCTGGAGCTGCTGAACCGGCTGAGCGCGCTGGACGGTCCGTCCGTCGCGCGCCGGGTGGCCCCGTCGGAGCTGCTGGCGGCGCTGGCCGATCCCGAGCCTGACGTCGAGACCGCGTTGCGGCTGCGGCTGTCCGAGGGCGCGGCGGCGCTGGACCGGCACGACTGCGACGCGGTGATCCGCGACTTCGACCCGGTCTCGCTGCCCGCGTTGCTGATCACCAACGCCGAGCAGCAGCGCAGGCTCGACACCGAGCAGACCGCCGAGGAGGTGACGGACCCGTTGTGGGCGGAGCTGCTCGGACAGCTCACCGCCGGCTCCGGGACGTCCCGACCCGAGCAGCTGGTCCTCAACTGCCGCAACCCGCTCGTGCAGCGGCTGGCGCGGCTGACCGACCCGGCTCTGGTGGAGCTGACGCTGGAATCTCTGTACGTGCACGCCGTTCTGCAGGCTCGGCGGGCGATGCGACCGAAGGACACGGCGGCGCTGAACCGCTCGTTCCTGGAACTTCTGGACCGCGCTGTGGGGGGACGATGACCGACTTCACCGCCCAGGACGCCGAAAGAGCGTTCGTCGAGGCCTACAACATGCCGACGGGCATGCCGAAGCACGAGGCGCTGGAACGTGCCGCGCGCATGTCCGACGCGGTCGGGCACCTGCCGCTGGGGGTGTCGTGCCGGATCGCGATGATCGACTCGGCCTACTACCTGTCGCGCTACGACCTGATGCTGGCGCCGTTCGCGTGGGCCCGCGCCGCCGAGGAGAAGGACCCGGAGGCGTTCAACGACTACGAGATCCACTCGCTGAACTGGTCGCACAAGTGGATCGCGACCGGCCTGCGCCGCGACCCGCGGTTCTCGCTGGAGCAGCTGCAGGCGGTGATCGGGCAGCTCGCCGACCGCTACGGGCGGCTCGGGTTCTCGGTGCAGCCGGTGCACGGTGCGCGCGCCGAGTACGCCTACCACGTCGGTGACATGGCCGGTCTGGCCGAGCACCTCGGGAAGTACCTGGCCACCGAGTCCGGTCCGATGGCGGACTGCGACGCGTGCGTGGTCGAGGAGCAGGTCTGGATGCTGGCGCGGCTGGGGCGGCATCAGGAGGCCGCCGCGCACGGCTGGGAAGGCCTGTCCGGCAACACGAACTGCTCCACGCAGCCGCAGGGCATCCTCACGGCGCTGCTGTGGCCGTTGCTGGAGATCGGCGACGCCGAACGGGCCGCGCACGCGCACACGACCGCGTACCGGTTGATCAAGGACGACGACATCACCTCGTACGTGCACGAGCACATCCGGTTCTGCGCGCTGACCGGCAACCTCGCTCGTGGCGAGGACGTCCTGCGCCGGTCGCTGCACAAGGTGACGGCCACCCAGCTGCCCGCCGACGAGATGTCGTTCGCCGAATGCGCTTCCGTTCTGCTGCAACGGCTTCCGGCGGACACGGTGTTCGAGGTGCCGTCGGTCGGGTCGCTGACGGCCGCGGAGCTGCTCGACCGTCTCTCGGCGCGGGCGCTGGAGCTCGCCGGGGCGTTCGACGCGCGCAACGGGACACCGGTGTGGGTCGAGCGGGTGTCGAAGGCGTTGGCGCAGGCCGACTACGCCCCCGTCGAGCTGGCTGTCCCGTCCGCACCGGTTGAGGTCCCCGCCGAGGAGCCCGTCGTGTCCGGCGACCCGGTGGAGATCGCCGAGGCGATGGTGACGCTGTACGAGCAGGGCGACTTCGTGAAGGCGCGGCGGATGCTCGACTCGCTGCCCGCGGACATGGACCCGTTGCTGCCGCCCGATCTCGCGGCGCACGCGGGCATCCGGCGGATGACGACCGGGCTGGTGCCGTTCGACTCCGAGCTGTTCGAGCAGCTGCTCGGCGCGCTGCCCCACGACTACGCGCTGCGCTACCGGGCACGGCTCGCGATCGGGCTCGAAGGCGGCCTGGAGCTCGCCGAGCGGTGCCTGGCCGAAGCCGAGTCCGACTTCACGCGGGCGGTCGCGGCGCTGACGCTGGCCGAGTTGCTCGACGACGCGCACGACCACGAGCGGGCCGGCGAGATGATCACCCTGGCGTCCTCTTTGGACGTTCCGGAGCTGCGCGGCCGGGTCCTGGTCGAGGCGGCGGAACACCGTGCGCGCCAACAGGACCTCGAAGGCGCGTACGCGGACGTCGTGGCGGCCATGGCGGGCGAGCTGCCGGTGAGCGCGCGGTTCGAGGGCTACCGGTTGCGGTTGCGGCTGGAGACCCTGCTGGGCAGGGTTCCCGAGGCGATGGCGACGGCACGGGAGTTCGTGGCGGCGTTCCCGCTCCCGGAGGCCGCCGAGGCGCGCTGGTACCAGGTGGCGTCCATCCAGGAGCTGGACCAGGAAGCGGCGTGCCTGCCCGACCTGCGCGAGGCCGTCGCGATCTCGCGCGTGCACCTCTCCCCCGGCCACACCGCGCACTTCTGCTTCGCGCTGAGCGGCGGGTACGTGCAGACGGACCGGTTCGTCGAGGCCGCCGAGGTGCTGGAGGAGTCGTTGCGGCTCCTGCAGGACGGCCAGGAGGACCTGCGGCTGCAGGTCGTCTTCCGGCTCGGGCAGGTGTGCCGCAGGCTGGGCGAGCTCCCGGCCGCCGAACGGCACCTGCGCGAGGCCTCCTCCTTGCTGCCACCGGAAGAGGTGGGCAGGCGGGCGTTCCTGCTCGATGCGTTGGCCTCGGTGCAGGGCCGCATGGACAAGCACGACGAGGCGACGGCGTCCTGGCGCGCGGCCGCCGCGTTGTGGCAGCAGGAGGGCAACATCTCCGAGGCGGTCGGGTCGCTGGTCGAACTGGCCTCCGCCCTGCCCGAGGACGAGATCGCGGAGACCCGCGCGGCGGTGGACGAGGCGGAGGCGCTGCTGCCGTCGCTGGACGACCCGCGCGAGGTCACCCGGCGGCAGGCGGAGATCCTGGCGATCCGCGCCTGGGTGCACGGCCAGGCCGGCGAGTTCGCACTGGCGATGAAGCACTACCGGGACGCCGAGGCACTGGTGGTGTCGCTCGGTGACGAGGGCTGGCGGGTGTTCATCGTGCTGCGGGCGGCGACCTTGCTGCTCGGGGCGGACGATCCCGAGGGCGCGGAGGCCGAGGCGCGGCGGGCGGCGTCGCTGCTGCCCGACGACAACCTGGTCGGCAACGTGCTGTCGGTGCTCTCGGAGGCGTTGCGGCGCCAGAACAAGCCGTCCGGCACCGACCCGCTGGTCCGAGACCTGACCGCCCGCCTCGATTAGGTCGATGAAGGGCGCCTTCTTACACCTGACGTGGATGAAGGCGCCCTTCATCGACCTCAGCGAGCGCCTTCTTGTAGGCGACGTCGAAGGCCTCCTCCTCGGGCACCGCGATGTGCGGGACCACGCCGACGGCTTCCCAGTTCGTGCCGGATATCGGGTTGATCGCGCGGCCGTTGGGGATCGACGACTTGAGGTGCGGGCCGACCCGGTAGCGGTCGCCGGGGTGCGCACCGCCCCTGGTGGTCTCGCCGATCAAGGTGGCGCGTTCGTTCTGCTGGAGGTTGTAGCTCAGCTCCTCGGCGCCGGAGAACGTGCGGTTGCTGGTGAGGACGTAGATCGGCTTCTTGCCGCCGAACTTCGGGCCCGGCACGTGCGGCAGCGTCCAGAACTGCAAGGTGATGTCGTCCGGGCGGTTGTAGATGTCGTTGAGGTGCACGCGCTCGTCGAACAGGTAGCTGCAGATCAACGCCACCGTGTTGGGGTCGCCGCCGCGGTTGTTGCGCAGGTCGATGATCAGCGCGTCGGTGTGGGCGATGAGGTTCATGGCCGCGACGTAGGCGGGCGTGGCGATCTCGGCGGCGTGCAGCAGGCGGAGGTCGAGCAGGCCGACGTTGCCCTCGAGGCGGTCGACCTTGGCGATGCCGAACGCGTCGAGCTCGGCTTCCTTCCGGTAGGCCACCGGGTCCCAGGCCGACGCCTGACCGGTTTCCGGGATCTCGTCGTGGCTGTGGAGCAAACGGAGGTGCTTGTCGCCGTTGACGCTCTGCAGGTCGGTGGTGACCAGGGCGGCGAACGCCTCGTCGTCCACGTCGACGTACGCACCATCGGCCAGCCGGGTGCGCAAGATCTTGGCGATGTCGTTGGCCACGTCAGGAAAAACGTAGTAGGAAGCGAGCTGGGAGCACAGGAGTTCGATCTCGGGTTCGCGCACCGGCACACGATACGAGACGCGCGGAGAACCGCGAGTGGATTTTCGGCGTGAGTAGCGGTGTGCATCCTGACTGGCAGTTCGACCACATCGATCCGTTGCTGGCCAACCCGTTGAACGACGTGCTGGCCGGCCTGCGCGCGCAATGTCCCGTCGTGCATTCCACGAAACACGGCGGGTTCACGGCGGCGCTGACCTACGACACGATCAAGCAGATTCTGGGCGACCACGGCACTTACAGCTCGACGGACGGCATCGCCATCCCGCGGCTCACCACGACAGGGAAGCCTCCGATCGACTTCGACCCGCCGCTGCACACCATGTACCGCAAGATCCTGCAGCGGCACTTCACCCGCACGGCCGTGGCGCAGTACGACGACACGTTGCGCACGTTGGTGCGGCATCGGATCAAGGAGTTGCTCGCCCGCGATGAGGCCGACCTGGTGCCCGAACTCGCGCACTACCTGCCGCCCGTCGCGATCGCGTTGATCCTCGGCATGCCACCGGAGGACGGCGCGTTGTTCCTCGGGTGGGTGGACCGGTTGTTCCTCGCGGCCCGCACCGGCGAGCGGGAGGACGGCGATCTGGCGCTGCGGGAGTTCCGCGAGTACATCGCCGATCAGCTCGACCGGCAGCGCGCGGCGGGCGCGGACACCGTGGCGCTGGCGATCGCGAACGGGACCGTGGACGGGCGTCCGCTGACGGTGGAGGAGCAGATCGGGATGTTCGTGTTCCTGATCATCGCCGGGCACGAGACGACCGTGCACGGTCTCAGCGCGATGCTCTACTTCCTGGCGACCGTGGACGGGTTGCGCGCACGGGTTCTCGCGGAACCCTCGTTGATCCCGCGGATGGTCGACGAGTGCCTGCGGATCGAGTCGCCGGTCGTGGGCATCGCGCGGACCTCCCTGCCCGACGGGCGGCGGGTGCTGGCGGTGCTCAACGCGGCCAACCACGATCCGGCGGTGTTCGAGCGGCCGGCCGAGTTCGACTGCGCGCGCGAACGGAACCCGCACCTGGCGTTCGGATATGGCGTGCACCGGTGCGTGGGAGAGCATCTCGCGTTGCTGGAGATGCGGATCGTCGCCGAGGAGGTGCTCAGCCTGATCCCGGACTACCGGCTCCCGGAGGAGTTCTGTCCACAGTGGAGCGGAGGGAAGATGACCCGGGGCATCGAGTCACTTCCCGTTCAGCTGCGCTGATCCCGCGCCGAGGCGTAGAGGCAGACCGCGGCGGCCGTCGCGAGGTTGAGGCTCTCGGCGGCCCCGTACAGGGGCACCTTCAGCGAGGTGTCGAGCTCCGCCAGCACGTCGTCGGGCAGGCCGTGGGCCTCGCTGCCGAACACCCACGCGGTGGGCTGGGCGAGCTCACCCCTCACCGAGGCTTCGACGAGGTCGTCCTTCGCGTAACCGTCGGCGCCGACGAGACGCAGACCGGCGGCGCGGCAGGCGGCGAACACCTCCGCGGCGTCCCGGGAACGCGCGATCGGCAGGTGGAAGAGCGAGCCCGTGGAGGCGCGCACGCACTTGCCGTTGTGCGGGTCGACCGTGTCGCCGGCGAAGATCACCGCGTCGGCGCCGGCCGCGTCGGCCACGCGCGTGACGGTGCCCGCGTTGCCGGGGTCCGAGACGCCGTGCAGCACGGCGACGAGCCGCGGGGTGCCCTGCAGCGCGGTGTCCAGCGGCTGCGGGACGGCGTCGCACACGGCGATGAGGCCCTGGGGCGTCACGGTTTCCGACAGCGACGCGGCGGCCTTGTCGGTGACGTCGCTGATCCGGATGCCCCGGTCCGAGGCTGCCTGGAGCAGCTCGGCGTTGCGCCCCGCGGCCGTCGCCGTGACGAAGAGCTCGTGGACCTGGCCGGCCCGCCACGACAGCGCCTCGCGCACGGCCTGGGCTCCCTCGACGAGGAAGCGACCTGCCTTGTCACGGCCCTGGCGGCGGGTCAGGTGGCGAGCAGCAACGACCCGAGGCGTCCGTTCGGTGAACGGAGCTGCCTCGGGTCGCGGACTGCGAGCGTGCTGGCTCAGGCCTGGTCCCCGGCCGGAGCGTTCACGTCGGCCGGGAGCGCCTTGCGGGCGATCTCGACGAGGGCCGTGAAGGCGGTGGCGTCGGTGACGGCGAGGTCCGCGAGGATCTTGCGGTCGACCTCGACGCCGCCCAGGCGAAGGCCCTGGATGAGGCGGTTGTAGGTCATGCCGTTCGCGCGGGCAGCGGCGTTGATCCGCTGGATCCACAGCTTGCGGAAGTCGCCCTTGCGCGCACGGCGGTCGCGGTACGCGTAGTTGAGCGAGTGGAGCACCTGCTCCTTGGCCTTGCGGTACAGCCTCGAGCGCTGGCCGCGGTAGCCGCTGGCCAGCTCAAGGGTGGTACGACGCTTCTTCTGGGCGTTCACAGCCCGCTTGACGCGTGCCACGGGTCCATCCTGTCGATCTCATGGGGAGAGGGGTCGGGGCCCTCGCCCGAGTTAGCTAGGGGGTGTCGAAGCGGGTCAGAGACCGAGCAGCTTCTTGATGCGCGGCGCGTCGTTCTCCGACACGACCGCGGTGCCGCTCATGCGACGGGTGACGCGGCTCGACTTCTTCTCCAGGATGTGGCGCTTGCCGGCCTTCTCCCGGACGATCTTGCCGCTACCGGTGACCTTGAAGCGCTTCGAGGTCCCGCTGTGCGTCTTGTTCTTCGGCATTTCCGTCCTCGTCTCGTGCTACCCACCGGGTCGGGGGCGGCCATGCGTCCTTATTCGGCGGCTTCGGCGGCGTCGTCGGCCTCGACGACGTCGTCCTGCTCCTGCTTGACCGGACGCGCCTTGATGTTCTTGTGCGGCGCCAACACCATGATCATGTTGCGGCCGTCCTGCTTGGGGTTGGACTCGACGAAGCCCAGCTCCGCGACGTCCTCCGCCAGCTTCTGCAACAACCGATAACCGAGCTCGGGGCGCGACTGCTCGCGACCGCGGAACATGATGGTCACCTTGACCTTGTTCCCGTGCGAGAGGAAGCGGGCCACGTGGCCCTTCTTCGTCTGGTAGTCGTGCGGGTCGATCTTCGGCCGGAGCTTCTGCTCCTTGATGACGGTCAGCTGCTGGTTGCGGCGAGATTCACGAGCCTTCTGAGCGGTCTCGTACTTGAACTTGCCGTAGTCCATGAGCTTGCAGACCGGAGGTCGAGCCTGCGCGGCGACCTCGACGAGGTCCAGATCCGCTTCCTGCGCGAGTCGGAGTGCGTCCTCGATGCGAACGATCCCGACCTGCTCGCCGTTCGGTCCGACCAGACGGACCTCGGGCACGCGGATGCGGTCGTTGATGCGCGGCTCGGTGCTCGCGGGAGCACCTCGGTTCGAGGGACTTGTCATTCACGTCCTTTGCGACTCGTTTGCGCCAAAAACAAGAGCCCCGTCGTCGACGACGACAGGGCCCGCTTCCGACCGATCGCAAACCTGAACACTCGGGCACCCGTGTGCGCCCTGTCGCCAGGAGGACCGGACCCGGCCACCTCTTGAGGCGGTGAACGCGGGTGGGAGCGGGGCTCCACTTGCCGCTCTCGCATCAACGAGAGCTGGTCGCGTCGGAAATAGTAGCAGACGCCGTTGTCAACCCCCGAATCGAGGACCCGCGCGGCCGTCTTGCTTGAATGGTGCCCGTGACCGATCCGCTTGAAGGCAGTGTTGACGACGGCATCCGCGACCTGGGCGACGTCCCCAGCATCGAGGTGATCAGCCGGGCTGCCGTGATGCTGCTGTCCGCCTCCGCGGAGCGCCTCGGCCTCGCCGACCCGGACCCGGACAACTCCCCGCGCCGCGACCTGGACGAGGCCCGCCGCCTGATCACCGCCCTGGCCGGCCTGGTCACCGCCTCCTCCGAGTACCTCGGCCCGCACGCCGCGCCGCTCAAGGACGGGCTGCAGTCCGTGCAGCGCGCCTTCCGCGAGACCTCGGTCGTGCCGGACGAGCCCGGTCAGGGCCCCGGTGAGAAGTACACCGGTCCCGTCTACTGATCTGCCCGGACGACGACGGGCTCCCACGGTTCGGCCCTGACCTGGAACACCGCGCTGGCCCGCTGCCCGGTCGCCGCGCGGAAGGTGATGGCCGAGCCGTTGTAGAGGGGTCCCACGTCCAGGTGCTCGGCCGGGGGCTCGTTGTGCTGGGACAGGCCCAGCACCCGGCTGCCCGGCACCACCGACACCGTGAGCTGCTCGATGACCGCGGGCCCGCCGAAGTAGCTGAGCCGGAACTCGTCGGGCGCGCCGGGCGTGATGGCGAACGTCGGCATGCCCCTCCTCATGCGTTCCGCGGCGACGGTCTCCGTCAGCTCGTTGACCTGCTGGGTCGCCTGCTGGGCGGTGAACTGCGCCTCGTCGGCGAGCATCCGGGACGCCTCGGCCGCCTCCTGCGCCTGCGCGGCGGCCTTCCTCGACTCCTCCAGCGCCTTCTTGGCCTCGTCCAGCGCCGTCCTGGCCTGCAGCGCGCTCGTCGCGGCCTGCTCGACGGCCCTGCGCGCGGCCTGCGCCTCCTCCTGGGTCTGCCTGGCGGCCTCCTGGGCGTTCTTCGCGGCGTCCTGAGCGTGCTTCGCCTCTTTCGCCTGCCACAGCGAGACGGCCACGGCGCACATCGCGACGACGGCGGCGATCACCGCGAGCGCGATCATGCCCGCACCCCCAGTGCCGCGAGCTGCCTCTTGGCCAGCTCGTCGATGACGTCGGTGTCCCCGGTCCGCCAGCCGACCGCGGGGTCGCCGGAGAACTTCGCGAGCTCCCTCGGCTTCAGGCCGGTAAGCGCTCTCAGGGCGAGCAGGTCGGGTTTGTCGCGGAGCTTCGCCGTGGTGCCGGCCCGGAACGCGTACCTGAGCCGCAACGGCAGCCAGGTGATCAGCAGGAACAGCACGGGGATCGCGACGAGGGCGACGGCGAGCCAGAACGCGGTGTCCTGCACCACCCCGATCTGGGCGTTGCCGACCCCGATGAGCGTCTCGCCCGCCTTGGTGCCGTTGCCCAGCGCCCCCGCGAGGTCGTTGCCCACGAACGGCACGCCCTTGGCCTTGCCGGCGGCGTTGGTGAAGACGTCGCGGATGTCGCCGCCCGCGTTGACCAGGCCGTCGCCGGGCGCTCTCAGTTCGAGCACCCAGTCGTGGGCGGTGGTGGCCACCCAGATCCAGACCGCCACCCACGCCACGGCGAGGAGGTCGGCGATCAGCTGACGCGTGAGCCTGCCCGGTCTGTCCGCGTACCACTTCATACGCGGGATGTTGCCATGCGAAGCATCTGCCGCCGAGTGACCGGGTCACTACGCCGTGGTGATGAGCCGGGCCCAGTGCTCACCCGGCTGCCGCTCGATCCAGCCGCCGTACAGCAACGACCAGCGCCGGTTCGGCTCGCCCCAGAACTCGTTGACCCCGCGCAGCGCCTCCTCGCGGGACAGGCCCAGGCGTTCCAGCGCCGAAGCGGTGTCGGCCATGACCGTCTCCTGCTCGTCGTTGGACGCGTACAGGAAGTCGGTCTGCTCGGTGCTCAGCAGCATCAACGGCCGCTCGTCGTCCTCGAACCCGGTCAGGTCCGGCGCCACCGCGCACAGGGAGACATGCGTGGTGACCGGAATGACGTCGTCGTACGGCTCGGAGATGGCGAACAGCGCGGTGGCAGGCCGGTCAGCCGCCCGCAGGCACGCGCGCGCGTAGGCCATCGAGACGGCGAACAGCTCGGTCAGGTCGTCCTGGCGGGGGATCTCCAGGCTGGTGATCTCCCGCTTCGCCGCCGTGTCGGCCAGAGCCGCCGGCAGGAGCGTGTCGCCAGGCCTGATCGCGTGCAGCGCCGCACGCATGCGGACGTTGGCCTTCTCCGATATCAACCACGGCCTCCAACCGGCGACGGCGTGCCTCCGGGCGGAGGCACGCCGTCAAGCAAACACCGATCAGTCGACGACGGCCAGCGCGTCGATCTCCACCAGCAGACCGGCCGGCAGTCCGACGTAGACGGTCGTGCGGGCGGGCGCGGGCTCGGTCACGAACTCGCCGTAGACCTCGTTCAGCTCCGCGAAGTGCGCGGTGTCGGTGAGGTAGACGCGGATCATCACCACGTCGTCGATGGACGCGCCACCCGCGGCCAGCACGGCGTTGAGGTTCGCGAACGTCTGGCGCGTCTGCTCGGCGACGGTCGTGCCGACGATCTCGCCGGACTTCGGATCGAACGCCACCTGACCCGCCACCTGCAGGATGTTGCCCTTGCGCACACCCTGCGAGAACTTCGCCACCGGCTGCGGCGCGTCGGCGGTCCTGATCTCAACCT
Source organism: Lentzea sp. NPDC004782 (assembly GCF_040609115.1). NCBI lineage: Bacteria > Bacillati > Actinomycetota > Actinomycetes > Pseudonocardiales > Pseudonocardiaceae > Lentzea > Lentzea sp. NPDC004782. The sequence goes on along the minus strand of NZ_JBEXJN010000004.1, from coordinate 250,248 downwards.
TGGACAACGGACTTCCCCTCATCTTGGAACGTAACCGCACTCGACAGAGGCAGCTTCTGCAGTGGCCAGCAGGTCTGGGAGGTGACCGAGGAGCCCGTCGAAGTCGAGCAGCACCTTGGGCACCGACATCGACACGGCGGCGAGCACCTCGCCGCGCGCACCCCTGATCGGGGCGGCGATGCAGTGGATGAAGTCCTCGTGTTCGGCGTTGTCGATCGCGTACCCGTTGGCGCGCACGCGTTCCAGCTCCGCGAGGTACGCCGTCGGGCCGATGATGGTGTTCGCCGTCAGGCGCGGGAACTCCATCGTGGACAACACCTTCTGCAGCGCGGCGGCGGGCAGGTCGGCCAGCAGGACCTTCGCCACGGCCGTGCAGTGCAACGGTGCGCGACGGCCGATGCGGGAGTACATCCGCATCTGATGTCTCGACTCGTACTTGTCGATGTAGATCACCTCACCGTCCTCGTAGGACGCGAGGTGGACGGTGTGGCCCAGGCGGGAGTTGAGGTCGCGCAACGCGGGCTCGGCCGCGCGCCGGACGTCGCGTTCCTCCAGAGCGCGGTTGGCGAGGTCGAACAACGCCGTGCCCAGGCGGTAGTGGTGCACGCCGTCGCGCTGCACGAACCGGTGTGACTCCAGCGTGCGCAACAGCCGGAGCGTCGTCGACTTGTGCACGCCGATCACACCGGACAGCTCGTCCAGCGTCTTCGGGCCCGTCGCGAGCTGGCTCACCAGCGTGAGCGCGCGGTCGAGGCTCTGGCTCATCTACACCTCCAGGCGGGCGGACGCCCAGGTCTGCGGGTCGGCGTGCAGCAGCGGAGCTGTCACGTCGTCCGGCAAAGGATCTCCGACGTCCTCCGCGGTCAGCAAAGCGGCGGCCGCCTGCAGGTGCCCGGCCCGCAGCCGGACCGACGGGGTCTGTCCCGCGAGGGTCGCCGCGAGGAAACCGGCGGCGAACGCGTCACCGGCCCCGACCGGTTCCACGACCTCGACCTTCAACGCCGGTTCGAAGTGCGACGACCCGCCTTCCAGCAGCGTCGCGCCCTCCGCGCCCTGCTTCACCACCAGCGACGACGGGCCGGGCAGCAGCGTCCGCAGCCGGGCTGGATCACCGGTCCCCCACACCAGCTCGGCCTCGTCGGAGCCCGCGAGCACGACGTCGGCCAGGTCCGCGAGCTCGCGCAGCACGCGCGGGTCGCGGTCGGCCCACAGCGCGGGCCGCCAGTTCAGGTCGAACGAGATCCGGAAGCCGTGCCGCGGCCGCCGCAGCAGCTCGCGCATCAGCGCCAGGCACGAGTCGGACAGGGCGGCGGTGATCCCGCTGAGGTGCACCAGCCGCACGTCGCGGAGGCCCAGCCGGTCGATCATCTCCAGCCCCATGCCGGACGCCGCCGAACCGCGCCGGTAGTAGCGCACCGGGCTGCCGTGCGGCGAGGCCTCCTTGACGTAGAGGCCGGTCGGGCGGGTCGGGTCGACCCGCACCCGCGAGATGTCGACGCCGAAGCCGCCGACCGCGTCGAGCACGGCGCGCCCGAACGAGTCGTCGCCGACCGCGCTGACCCACGACGACCGCACGCCGAGGCGGGCCAGGTGGATGGCGACGTTGGACTCGGCGCCTCCGACGGCGCGGTGCCACGTGCGCACCAGATGCACGGGGCCGGGCTCAGCCGGAACCATCATCACCATGGTCTCGCCGAGACACACGACACCGCCGACGTGTTCGAACCGCATGCGTGCTCCAGAGGTGTTCGTTGACGGCGGCGCACCCGAATGCTACACACTCCAGCATCACATCGCGCAATGGGAGTTGCAAAATATGCAACAACTGATGGAGATGGACCTCTCGGCCGTCGCCGACATCCGTTCCGAACGGATCAGCTGGCGGTTCAAGGGCCTGCCGTCGAGCACCTTCGGTTCGACCGTCGGCGAGGTCGCCGACCGGCGGCTGGACCTCTTCGCCGACGAGTTCGTCGGACCGCTCGTCGTACTGGACGCGGACGCGTTGACGCACAACCTCACGACGATGGCCAAGTGGTGTGACAACCACGGCGTCAAGCTGGCGCCGCACGGCAAGACGACGATGGCGCCGCAGCTCTTCCAGCGGCAGGTCGAGCACGGGGTCTGGGGCATCACCGCGGCCAACGCCTCGCAGGTGCGCGTCTACCGGGCGTTCGGGGTCTCGCGCGTGCTGCTGGCCAACCAGCTGCTCGACCCGGCCGCGCTGCGCTGGCTGGTCGCCGAGCTGGACCACGACCCGCGCTTCGAGTTCAGCTGCTGGGCCGACTCCGAGGCCGGGGTCGCGCTGATGAGCGAGACGTTGCAGGAGCTGCAGCCGTCCCGCCCGGTCGACGTGCTGGTCGAGCTCGGCGCTCCCGGTGGGCGAACCGGCGCGCGCGACCTCGACACGGCGCTGGCGGTCGCACGGGCGGTGGACCAGAGCCCGGTGCTGCGACTGGTGGGCGTCGGTGGCTACGAAGGCGCACTGGCCCACGACGCCTCCGAGTCATCGCAATCCATTGTGGACCGATATCTGAGTGACCTGCGCACGCTCGTGCTGCGGCTGGCCGACGCGGGACTGCTCGACGAGCTGGACGAGGTGATCGTCACCGCAGGTGGCAGCGCCTACTTCGACCAGGTGGCGGCGACGCTGACGCAGCCGTGGCCCGTACCGGTGAACCCGGTGCTGCGCAGCGGCGCGTACATCACGCACGACGACGGCTTCTACCGCGGGATCTCACCGTTCTCGCGCATCGACGGCGTGGAGCCGTTCAGAAGTGCTTTGCGCGCATGGGCTCAGGTGACGTCACGGCCGCAGCGCGACCTGGCGCTGCTGACGATCGGCAAGCGCGACGCGTCGTTCGACGAGGGCCTGCCGGAACCGCAGCTGGTGCGCCGCCGTGACGGTGCGATCGCGCCGTTGACCCAGGCGAAGGTCACCGCGCTGAACGACCAGCACGCGTTCCTCTCGCTCGGCGCCGAGGCCACGGTCCGCGTCGGAGACTGGGTCGGCCTCGGGCTTTCCCACCCCTGCACGGTGTTCGACAAGTGGCAGCTGATCCCGGTCGTCGAGGGCACGACCGTGGTCGACCTGATTCGCACCTACTTCTGATCGGAGCACACCGATGGAGGACGTCGTCCTGCGCGGACCGCTGATCGCAGACGGCACTGGTACACCCGCGTACCGCGCGGATGTGGCGATCAAGGACGGCGTCATCTCGGAGATCGGCCACGGGCTCACGGGCAGGAGGTCGATCGACGCGGACGGGCTCGTGCTCGCGCCGGGGTTCATCGACATGCACTCGCACTCGGACCTGCGGGTCCTCGCCGAACCCGACCACCTGGCGAAGGTCTCGCAGGGCGTCACGACCGAGGTGCTGGGCCAGGACGGGTTGTCGTACGCCCCGGTGAACGACGAGGTGCTGGCGACGTTGCGCGGCCAGCTCGCCGGGTGGAACGACGACCCGCCGGGCTTCGACTGGAACTGGCGCTCGGTCGGCGAGTACCTCGACCGGCTCGACCGGGGCATCGCGGTGAACGCCGCCTACCTGGTGCCGCAGGGGACTTTGCGGATGCTCGTCGTCGGCTGGGACGACCGGCCGCCTTCCGAGTCCGAGGTGGACAGGATGAAGTCGGTCCTCGCGCAGTCACTGGCCGAGGGCGCGATGGGCATGTCGTCCGGGCTCACCTACACGCCGGGCATGTACGCGGACACGTCCGAGCTCGTACAGCTGTGCGAGGTCGTCGGGCAGCACGGCGGGTTCTACAGCCCTCACCACCGCAGCTACGGCGCCGGCGCATTGGAGGCGTACGCCGAGATGGTGGACGTCTCCCAACGCTCCGGCTGCCCGTTGCACCTCGCGCACGCCACGATGAACTTCCCGGTGAACAAAGGCAGGGCGCCCGAGCTGCTCCGGTTGCTCGACGACGCCATGGCCGGCGGCGCGGACATCTCGCTGGACACCTACCCGTACCTGCCGGGCGCGACCTACCTCAGCGCGCTGCTGCCGTCGTGGGCCACGGAAGGCGGGCCGGAGCAGGCACTCGCCCGTTTGTCCGATGTGGACACCCGCGAGCGCATCCGCGCCGAGATCGAGGAAACCGGGTCGGACGGCTGCCACGGCGTACCGGTCGACTGGGACTCCATCGAGATCAACGGTGTGCGCAACGACCACAACGCGCACCTGGTCGGCGCCAGCGTGCACGCGTCGGCGCTGCGGCTGGGCCGCGCACCGGCCGAGCTGTACTTCGACGTGCTGGTCGACGAACGCCTGGGAACGTCGTGCCTGATGCACGTCGGCCACGAGGAGAACGTGCAGGCGATCATGAAGCATCCGGCGCACACGGGCGGCAGCGACGGCCTGCTCGTGGGCGACCGGCCGCACCCGCGCGCGTGGGGGACGTTCCCCCGCTACTTCGCGCGCTACGTCCGCGAGCTGGGCGTGCTGAGCCTGGAGGAGTGCGTCGAGCACCTCACCGGCCGAGCGGCCAAGCGTTTGCGGCTCACCGACCGGGGTCTGGTCCGCGAGGGTTTCGCGGCCGACCTGGTGCTGTTCGACGCCTCGACGATCGCCGACACGGCGACGTTCGAGCAGCCTCGGCAGCAGGCCGCCGGCATCCCGTACGTGTTCTGCAACGGGGTGACGGTGATCGACGACGGAACCGCCACCGGCGCATTGCCAGGCCATTCACTCAGGAGCCGCCCGTGATCAACTGGTTGCAACACTCAACAGGGGGTCTGCTCACCCTCGCGGTAGTCAGCATCGCGGTGCTGCTGCTCCTCATCATCCGGTTCAAGGTCGAGCCGTTCATCGCGTTGATCGTGGTCGCGCTGGGCGTGGCACTGGCCGCGGGCGTGCCGACCGAGACGCTGGTCGGGTCGGCGCAGAAGGCCTCGGACTCGTTGCTGGAGAAGGGCTTCGGCGGCATCCTCGGCCACATCACCGCGATCATCGGTCTCGGCACGCTGCTGGGCGCGATCCTCGAGGCGTCCGGCGGCGCGCAGGTGCTGATGGACAAGCTGATGCACGCGTTCGGCGAGAAGCGGGCGCCGGTCGCGATCGGTCTCGCCGGTCTCATCTTCGGCGTGCCGGTCTTCTTCGACATCGGCATCTTCGTGCTGGCACCGCTGGTCTACGTGGCGGCCAAGCGCAGCGGCAAGTCGATCGTGCTGTTCAGCATGCCGTTGCTGGCGGGCCTTTCGGTCATGCACGCGTTCATGCCGCCTCACCCGGGACCGGTGGCGGCGGCCGGTCTGCTCAAGGTGTCGCTCGGCTGGATCATCATCATGGGTCTGGCGGTGGCGATCCCGTCGTGGTTCGTCGGCGGTGTCCTCTACTCCTACTGGATCGGCAAGCGCATCGACGTGCCGGTGCCCGAGGAGATGCTGGTCGCGGCCGAGCAGGCGAAGGCCGAGAACGGCGACCGGGAGCCGCCGTCGCTCGGGCTGGTGCTCTCGATCATCGGCCTGCCGCTGGTGCTCATCCTCGCCGGCACGTTCGGCTCGATCCTGCTGCAGAAGGGCTCGCGGGCGTACTCGGTCGCCACGTTCTTCGGCACGCCCGCGGTGGCGCTGACGATCGCGGTGCTGCTCGCGTTCTGGCTGCTCGGCTTCCGGCGCGGCATGACGCGGGACAAGATCGCGGAGATGGCCGGCGCCTCCCTGCGGCCGGTCGCCATGATCCTGCTCGTGGTCGGTGCCGGTGGCTTCTTCGGCGCGGTGCTGGCCGCGACCGGCATCGGCAAGACGCTCGCCGGCGAACTTTCGGACCTCGGCCTGCCGGTGATCGCACTGGCCTACGTGATCAGCTGCGTCATCCGGATCGCACAGGGCTCGGCGACGGTCGCGATCGTGACGACCGCGGGCATCGTGGCGCCGGTGGTCTCGGACCTGCACTACTCGCAACCGCAGCTCGCGCTGGTGGTCATGGCCATCGCGTCCGGTTCGATCATCGCCTCGCACGTCAACGACGGCGGGTTCTGGATCGTGTCCCGGTACTTCGGCCTTTCGGTGAAGGAAACGCTGCAGTCGTGGACGGTGCTGGAAACCATCCTGTCCGTGGTCGGTTTCGTGGTCGCCGCACTGCTCAGCCTGGTCGTCTAATCGGACACAACTCAACAAGTTCGAACGCTTGACATCGTGAGCCCTGCATCACAGGATCGGCGCATTGTTCATTTGTGTTCGATGTGGACGGGGCCCGCATGAGCAACAGGGAGGTCGTGCACCTGCACGACGACACCTCCAGCGTGGTGATCGAGGTCAGGGGCACCGGGTTGCCCGTCGTCACGCACTGGGGGCGATCGCTCGGCGACGTCGGCCAGGACGCCCTGCGCACCCTGGCCGACGTGGTCACCGGCGTCGTCCCCAACAGCTCACCCGATCACGCGGTGGCACTCACGCTGCTGCCCGACGCGAGCGCGGGACACCCCGGTCGTCCCGGCCTGCGCGGGCACCGCGGCGGTGAGCACTTCGCGCCCGCGCTGACGGTGACGACCCACTCGGTCGAGGACTCGGCCTTCCGTTACACGGCCGAGGATTCCGCGGCCGAGCTGACCGTGACCGGTGTGCTGGAACTGGCGCCGTCGGGGATGCTCCGACTGCGCCACACCGTGCGCAACGACGGCTCGACCCCGTACTCCCTGGAAGCGCTGGAGACCGCGCTGCCGACCCCGGCCCACGCCACCGAGCTGCTCGACTTCACCGGCCGATGGGCACGCGAACGCTCGCCGCAACGGCACCCGTTCTCCTACGGCACCTGGCTGCGGGAGAACCGGCGCGGCCGCACCGGACCCGACGCGACCATCGGGCTGCTCGCCGGGACGGCGGGGTTCTCGTTCCGCTCAGGTGAGGTGTGGGCGCTGCACGTCGCGTGGAGCGGCAACCACGTGACGTACGCGGAGAACATCCCCGACTCGACGCCGTTCCTGGGCGGCGGAGAGCTGTTGCTGCCGGGCGAGATCGTCCTGGCGCCAGGCGAGACGTACGAGTCGCCGTGGCTGTACGCGGCCTACTCCCCCGAGGGCATCGACGGCATCAGCGCGGCCTTCCACCGTCAGCTGCGCGAACGGACCCTGCGTCCTCGCCCCGTCGTGCTCAACACGTGGGAAGCCGTCTACTTCGACCACGACCTCGCGCGGCTGACGTCGCTCGCCGACACCGCCGCGGCCATCGGTGTGGAGCGGTTCGTGCTGGACGACGGCTGGTTCCGGCACCGCCGCGACGACACCGCGGGTCTGGGCGACTGGTACGTCGACGAAACCGTGTGGCCCGACGGCCTGACCCCGCTGATCAAGCACGTCCGCGCGCTGGGCATGGAGTTCGGGCTGTGGTTCGAACCCGAGATGATCAACACGGACTCGGACCTGTACCGCGCCCACCCGGACTGGGTGCTCGGCCCGCGTCCCGGCGTGCTGCCGCCGTCGTGGCGCAACCAGCAGGTGCTCAACATCGCGCACCCCGAGGCCTACGCGTACATCCTCGACCGCGTGTCGTCGGTGTTGTCCGACAACGACATCGCGTTCGTGAAGTGGGACCACAACCGCGACCTGATCGCCTCGCGGGTGCACGACCAGACCGAGGCGTTCTACCGGCTGCTGGACGAACTGCGTGCCCGGCACCCGCACGTGGAGATCGAGAGCTGCTCGTCCGGCGGCTCCCGGATCGATCTCGGCGTGCTGTCGCGCACCGACCGCGTGTGGACCTCCGACTGCAACGACGCCCTGGAACGCCAGCTGATCCAGCGGTGGACCGGCGTGTTCCTCCCTCCGGAGCTGATGGGCGCGCACGTCGGTCCGACCCACTCGCACACCACCGGCCGGGTGCACGAGCTGTCGTTCCGGGTGGCGACGGCGATGTTCGGGCACTTCGGCATCGAGTGGGACATCAACTCCGCGACCGACGCCGAGCGCGCGGGCCTGCAGGCGGCGATCGAGTACTACAAGGACGTGCGTTCCCTGGTGCACAGCGGGGTTTCGGTGCACGCCGACCACCCGGACCCGGCCGCGTGGGTGCACGGCGTGGTCGCCCCCGACCGGTCCGAGGCGCTGTTCTGCTACGCGCAGATCGCGACTTCGGTGCAGCACAAGCCGGTGCGGGTGCGCTTCCCCGGTCTCGACCGCACGCGGACGTACCGGCTGACGTTCGACGCGCCCGCCGGTCTGCCGAAGCTGATCGGGCGGGAGGGCAAGTGGGACCCCATCTCGTTGCCCGGCTCCGCGCTCGCTGACGTCGGCATCCAGCTCCCGGTGCTCGAACCGGAGCAGGCGATCCTGCTGCGCCTGCGCTGACACGTGATGAACGGCGCATTTGTCCACCTGACGTGAACAAATGCGCCGTTCATCGTTTTCCTTATCGGCCGGCGCGACTTCCGTCGGCCTTCGTCGCCCACCACTTGCCGCCAACGCCCTGTCCGTTGGCATCGCCGCAGACCTTGTCACCTGAGAAGAGGTACTGCGGCCATCCTGCGATGGTGAGCTGTTTTCTCCCGTCCCGCTCGATCGTCCCCACGAGCGAGGAATCCACGCCCTGCACCTGGAAACCCTCGTTGACGTAAGCGGGCGGCCACTTCTCCGCGCACGCGCCTGAGCAGTTGCTCGTCGGCGGCGTCGCGGAGTCGTCGTCGAACCGGTAGAGCGTCATGCCGCCGGAGTCGGTGGCGACGACGCCGAGGTCCTTCACGGTCGCGCTGGTGAGCGCGATCGCCTTGTTCTGCTGGGCTTTCTTGCCGTCGGTGGCGGTGGCGAACCACTTCGGCACCGTCACGCCCTTGGCCTCACCGGGCTTGGTGTCGCCCGAGAACGTGTACTGCGGCCAGTTCGCGACCGTGAGCTGCTTCTTGCCGTCCTTGCGGGTGATCGTGCCGAGCAGCTTCGGGTCGACGCCCTTCACCCGCGGCTTCTCGCCCTCCACGGTCACCGGCGGCCACGTCCCGGCACAACCACCGTCGCAAGTGGACTCACCGGGTTTGTCACCGTCGAACCGGTAGAGCGTGAGCCCCGCGTTGTTGGTCAGCACCGCGCCGAGTCCCGCGATGACACCCGTTCGCGCCGTCAGCTGGGTGCGTTCACCGCTCTTGCCGGTGACGAACCACTTGCCCTGCAGACCCTGCCCCTTGGTCTCACCGGGCTTGGCGTCCTTGGAGAACCGGTACTGCGGCATCCCGCCGACGGTGAGCTGGCGGCTGCCGTCCTTGCGGACGAAGCTGCCGACCAGCGCCCGGTCGACGCCGGTCACCGCGAAGTTCTCGTCGGCGACCGTGGCGGGCGGCCAGGTCGCGGCGCACTCACCGTCGCAAGTGGACTCGTTCGGCTTGTCGCCGTCGAACCGGTAGAGCGTGAAACCCCTGACGTCGGTGACCACCGGCCCGAGGTCGTCGATCTCGGTGACGTTCAGCGCCACCGCGCTGTCCCGCTGCTGCGCGACCGGCCTGCTCTGCGGCGTGGTGGTGCAGGCGGTCAGCGGGACCAACCCCAGCGCGACGACCGCAACACCGCTGCGGATCATCTTCTTCTTCCTGGTCACGTCCCACACACGTACAGCAAGCCAGTTCGGTTCAACCGAATTTCTCAGAACATCGCGCGCTTGAGCGCAGGCACGGCGCTCGCGGTCCGCAACACGGTCTTGAAGATCGTCCGCGCCACCGGGCTGCCGTCCGCGAACTGCTTCGCGGCCCGCAGCGAGTCCCGGACCGCCCCGAACCCGTAGTCGTACATCTCCTTCTCGTACCGGGCGATCGAGTCACCACCTTCGGCGATGCACCGCGCGAGCAACTGCGCGTCCCGCAGTGCGGTGTTCGCGCCAATGCCCCGCATCGGTGTCATCGCGTGGATGGCGTCGCCGAGCAACGTGACGTTCGTGGGCTGCCACCGCTCGACGGGCTTGGACGAACGGATGCGCCACTGGTTGATCGTCTCAGCCGGGGAGGCCGCCACGATCCGGCTCAGCTCGGGACTCCACCGCGAGATCCGGCCCAGCACCTCCCGTTGCAGGTCCTGTCCGTCGTGGACGGTCAGGTCCGCGGCCGCGTAGGCCCACATCAGGTAGGGACGCACGTTGTCGAACAACGGGTCGTCCGGGTTGTCGGTCACGCCCAGCCCGTCGTGCGCTACCAGGAACATCCCCGCCCGGCTGGTCGGGATGATCGAGTTGGCCCGCACCACCAGGTCCCGCGGCACCCAGTCGTGCTCGTCCAGCATCAGCTTGCCGGCGATCGCCGTGACGCCGACGTCCTCGGTGCCCGCGTGCGGCAGGTACTGCTGACGCACCAGCGACCGGATGCCGTCCGCGCCGACCAGCACGTCGCACCGCGCCGTCGTCCCGTCCTCGAAGTGCAGCGTGATGTCCTCACCCTGCTCGTACCGCACGAACCGCTTGCCGAACTCGACGTCCAGGCCGTCCAGCAGGACCTGCCTGAGCGTGATCCGGCTCGCCGAGTAGTGCTGCTCGTCGTCGGGGTCGAGCACCAGCAACGGCTTGAGCTGTTCGGTCAGAAAGCCAAAACCATTGCCGCCACTTCCAGCGCTCTGCTCGAATCGTTCCCAGTTCGCCGCGGGCAGGCACTCCCGCAGCGCGGCTGCACCGTGCGGGTTGATGTGCACCCGATACCCCTGCAGGCGGTCCGTGCGCGAGAGATCGCGCTCGTACACCGCCACGTCCACGCCGGCCTTGCGCAACCCGTGCGCCAGGCACAGCCCGCCGATCCCTCCGCCAACCACCGCGATTCTCATGCCACCCAGTTTCAACCGCACGGTTGATTAAGTCAACCCGTTGGTTGAAAACAACCCGTCAGCTACCGTGTGGCCGTGGATCAACGCCGCTCACCCACCGCTTCGGAACGCAAGCGCGACCCGGAACGCACGCGGGCCCGCATTCTGGAGGCGGCCGCGGCGGAGTTCGGCGCCAAGGGCTACGCGGCCACCCGCACGACCGACATCGCGGCACGCGCGGGCGTGAACAAGCAGCTGATCTCGTACTACTTCGGCGGCAAGGAAGGCCTGTACAAGGAGCTCGCGACCAGCTGGCACACCACGGCGGCCGAGATGGCTCACGAAGCGCAGCCGCTGGACGTGGTCCTGGCGAGCTTCGTGGCGACCACGCTCACCGACCAGGGCCGGCTGTGGGCGTGGTCGAACCTGGCAGGCGACACTCCGCCCACCGACGAGGCGTTCCTGCGCACCCAGGTCGACCAGCTGCGCGCCCGCCAGGCCGCCGGCGAGCTGCCCGCGGACCTCGACCCCGGCCTGCTGCTGCTGGCACTGATGGCGGCCGCCTCCGCGCCGTTGACCCTGCGACACACCGCGAGCCAGATCACCGGTGAGGACCCCGCGACGCCGGAGTTCGCGCAGAAGTACGCGGAACAGCTGTCGTTGCTGGTGCGCCACCTGTCCGGCCGAACCTGACTTCTTTCGCACCCGAACTCGCTACCCTGCGGTTCATGGACGAGATCAGGCTTTCCGCGTCGACCGCGGGAGACGAGCTGTCGCCGTCGACGTCCGCGGCGATCAGGAAGGCGCAGGAGAAGCTCGACGAGAAGCCGGTCACGCACAACCTGTCCGGCGCGCAGGGCGTCATCATCGGCGACAACGCGCAGCAGACCAACAACTTCGGCTGACGCGTGGACCTGCGTGGCGCCCAGGGCGTGATCATCGGGGACAACGCGCGCCAGTGGAACACGTTCTGGATCGAGCTGCCGAAGAGCGTGCGCCGGCTGCTGATCGTCCTGCTCGTCGGCGTGCTGGTGGCCGGGACCGGGTTCGTGGCCGTCCGCTGGGTCATCCCGATGTTCGCGCCCATCTACAAGACGACGTTCCTGATCGACGCGGCCGAGGGCGACCTGGCCAGCGTCACGAACGCGTTGACGACGGTCGTCGGCAACTCCGGTGAGCACGACTCGCAGTCGCTGCGCAGCTTCGGCGGCGAGTGCGGCACCGACGACAACACCACGCAGCTCGTCGGGTTCGGCACCGGCAACCGGCAGGAGATCGCCCAGGCCGCCCGGACGGTGCGGCAGGGCGCGAAAGCCACGCTGCAGCGCGGAATCGTCGAGGCGGTCAACGACTTCACCCCGCCGTTGTCGCTGAAAGCCAAGCAGGTCAACCGGATCATCGTGGTCACCAGGCACGGCACGGACGCGTGCGACCCGGACGACGAGTTCGTCCAGGCCCAGATCCGGGAGCGGGTCGCGGCTGCCGGGCTCACCGTCGAGTTCCGGTTCATCGGCTACCAGGTCCGCGACGAGCAGCGGTTGAGGGACCTGACCACGCAGCTCAAGACGCAGGCACCGACGTTCACGGACACGCCGGAAAAGCTGAAGGACGCGCTCGCCTGGTTCACCACCATCGAGCCGGTGCTGCGGTCGTCGCAGTCGGTCGTCAACGTGCTCAACCCGACCGTCGAGAAGCTCAACTCGGCGACCGCGGCGCTGAAGGACGGCCGGTTCGACCTGGCCGAGAGTGCGTTGAGCGAGGCGCGCGACGCCGTCGTCGACATCGAGATCAAGGACCTCGACGGCCGCACCGGTTCCGCGGACGCGGTGCGGTTGCGCGACATGGCGGTGCGGCTGCGGACCCTGCAGGCGGCGGTGATCAAGGCCGCCGACGCGTTGCTCGACCAGGCTCGTTCGGGGCGGAACCTGACGGAGCCGCTCGCCGTCTACACCAAGGCCGCCGAGGCGTACAACGCCGAGGCGCGGGAGATGACGGACGTGCTGACCTCGTTGCGCGCGAAAGGTCCAGGGGGAACGGGATGAAACGCCGGTGGCTGGTGGCGGGCGCCGTGGTCGTGGTGCTGGGGCTGGTCGCCGGTGGCCTGTGGGTGTTCCTGCCACCGGACCACCGCACCACGTTCCTCGTCGACGCCTCCGAGTCGGCAGATTTCCGCGAGGTCGCGGATGCCGTCGGTTCGGCCGCGTCGAACATGTCGAGCGACGACTCGCTGGCGCTGCGCCGGTTCGGTGGCACGTGCGACACGCCGGACACCGCCGAACTGGTGCCGCCCGGCACCGGCCAGGCCGCGAAGATCGGCGAGGCGGCCCGGTCGATCACCCCGAGCGGCAAGGCGACGCTGCTCGACGGCATCCTCGCGGCGATCGACGACTTCGCGCACGTCTACCCGTTCCGCGGCTCCAAGACCAACCGGGTCGTGGTGGTCGCGCGGGGCGGCGCCGACGCGTGCGGCAAGAGCGCCGACGAGGTCCGGGCGATCATCGACCAGCACACCACCCAGGCCGGTGTGAAGATCGACTTCCGGTTCGTCGGGCATCGGCTGACTCCCGAGCAGATCAAGGTCCTCAACGAGATCGCGGCTGCGACCGACGCGCAGAAACCACGCCTCACCAAGACCTCCGACGAGCTCGTCACCACGATGAAGGAGGTCTCGGTCCCGACGGAGCTGGCGGTCAAGGAGGTCAAGGTGTCTCCGTGCGACTCGGTGACACCTGACGTGCTCATGGCCGCGCACCCGCTGGGAAGCAGCGCGCAGAGGAAGTCCTACTACTTCGACATCAAGTGTCAGCAGGACCGGTACGTGTTCGCGAAGGCGCAGACCGATCCGCAGTACACCGACACGCTGTTGCTCGACTTCGAGCTGAAGGACGGGAAGTGGCAGAACCTCGACTCGGGGACGGAACTGCCGTGCGGCACGATTCCGAAAGAGGTCTGGAAGGCCTGGGACTTCCCCTGCCTCGTCGAACCGGTCGTCTGCCGCGACACGCAGGGCAACAAGGTCATCGACCTGAACGGCGTCGGGTGTCCTGCGGCTCTTGACATCGCGGACCGCTACAAGGCGGCGATCGACGGCGGGCAGGCGCAGGGTCAGGGCCTGTTCTGGGAGTCCGGCGAGTGGTCCTGCTCGTGGCCCTACGAGGACGGGTACGCGCACTCCCAGGTACCGCAGAAGTGCGTGAACACGGACAAGATGGTCGTGCAGCTGGGCGACTACCGGTGACGGTCAGGACTCGCTGGCCGCGCGCTCGGCGAGGATCTGCTTCAACCCCCTGAGGCCGCCGCGCATCATCACGTCGTGGTTGCCCCGGAAGAACGGCCTGCCGAGCAGCACCAGCCGGCGCAACAGCGGCTTGTTGACCACGACCTCCTGGTCGAACACGAGGTCCGTACCACCGTCCCGGCCGATGATCTCCCAGCTCGCGAAGCCTTCGAGATCACCGGACAGCTGCGCGCGCAGCAGCCCGGCCTGCTGGTTCGCGATGCTGTGCCGCACCTGCACGACGAGGTCGAACGGCAGGAACGACCGGCATCGGAGGATGCCGGACTCCTCGTCGATCTTGGTCGTCGACCGGACCTCTGGCCACCACTTCGGGTAGTTCTCGATGTCCGACAGCACGTCGTACACGGCTGCCGGAGACGCGCAGACGTGCCACACGCTGCGGAACCGGTAGTGGTTGAGTGACACGGGCGCCATCATCCCGGATAGCTCGTTCAGGTGACAGGTTCTCGACAAAACTCACACTGCCGAGAATTCCTCACCGCGTGTCATCAGGCTTTAGTGCGACTCAAGCGTCTCACTAGGCCCGTCGGGTGGACTGTCGCTACCGGTCGATCAGCCGAGGAAGCCGTTCGAGAGTGCGCAACCAACCGACAGCCGCGACGCGGCGGAGTGCCTGCTCCGACGCGTCGAGCACCTCCACGAGGTTGACGGGATGGGCCACGGGCTCGCCACGCGACGCCTGAAGGGCGCGTTCGCGGTGGGCCAGGGCATCGAGTGGAATCATCACCCTGCGGCTGACACCTCCTCGTTCTCGAGCACCTGCAGCAGGAACTGCCCCGTGTAGCTCTGCTCGACCTCAGCGACCTGCTCGGGCGTGCCCTCTGCTACGACCATACCGCCGCCGGAGCCACCTTCGGGACCCATGTCGACGATCCAGTCGGAAGTCTTGATGACGTCCAGGTTGTGCTCGATGACGATGACGGTGTTCCCCTTGTCCACCAAACCGTTGATCACGCCGAGGAGCTTGCGGATGTCCTCGAAGTGCAGGCCGGTCGTGGGCTCGTCGAGGATGTAGACCGTCTTGCCGGTCGACCGCTTCTGCAGCTCCGACGCGAGCTTCACGCGCTGCGCCTCACCACCGGACAGCGTCGGCGCCGGCTGACCCAGCCGCACGTAGCCCAGACCCACGTCGACCAGCGTGCGCAGGTGGCGGTGGATCGCGTTGATCGGCTCGAAGAACGTGGCCGCCTCCTCGATCGGCATGTCGAGGACCTCGGAGATCGTCTTGCCCTTGTAGTGCACTTCGAGCGTCTCGCGGTTGTACCGCGCGCCCTTGCACACCTCGCAGGGGACGTACACGTCCGGAAGGAAGTTCATCTCGATCTTGATCGTGCCGTCGCCGGCGCACGCCTCGCAGCGGCCGCCCTTGACGTTGAACGAGAAGCGGCCCGGCTGGTAGCCGCGGACCTTCGCCTCGGTGGTGGCCGCGAAGAGCTTGCGGATGTGGTCGAACACGCCCGTGTAGGTGGCCGGGTTCGACCGCGGGGTGCGGCCGATCGGCGACTGGTCGACCTGCACCAGCTTGTCGACCTGGTCCAGGCCCTTGATCCGGGTGTGCCGGCCGGGGACCTGGCGCGCGCCGTTGAGCTTGTTCGCGAGCACCGTGGCGAGGATGTCGTTCACCAGCGTCGACTTGCCCGAGCCGGACACGCCCGTGACCGAGGTGAGCGTGCCGAGCGGGAACGACACGTCGATGCCGCGCAGGTTGTGCTCACGCGCGCCGACGACCGTCAGCTGACGCTTCTTGTCGACCTTGCGGCGCGTCGCCGGCATCGGGATCTGCTTGCGGCCGGACAGGTACGCGCCGGTGATCGAGTCCTTGTTCGTCAGCAGCTTCTTGTACGGGCCGCTGTGCACGACCTTGCCGCCGTGCTCACCGGCGCCGGGGCCGATGTCGACGACCCAGTCCGACGTGCGGATGGTGTCCTCGTCGTGCTCGACGACGATCAGCGTGTTACCGAGGTCGCGCAGCCTGGTCAGCGTCTCGATCAACCGGTGGTTGTCGCGCTGGTGCAGGCCGATCGACGGCTCGTCCAGCACGTACAGCACGCCGACCAGACCCGAACCGATCTGGGTGGCGAGCCGGATGCGCTGCGCCTCACCGCCGGACAGCGTGCCGGACGCGCGGTCGAGCGACAGGTAGTCGAGACCGACGTCGAGCAGGAAGTGCAGGCGGGCCTGGATCTCCTTGAGCACCGCGCCCGCGATCATCGACTCGCGCTTGCCGAGCTTGAGGCCGTCGAGGAAGTCCGAGCACTCCGCGACGCTCATCGCGCAGACCTCGGCGATGGACTTGTCGCCCTTGCGGGCGTGGTGCAGCGTGACCGCGAGGATCTCGGGCTTGAGCCTGGTGCCGGCACACGCGGGGCACGGGACCTCGCGCATGTAGCCCTCGTACTTCTCCCGCATGTACTCGGACTCGGTCTGCTCCTGCCGCCGTTCGAGGAACGGGATGACGCCCTCGTAGTTGGCGTAGTAGGAGCGCTCGCGGCCGTAGCGGTTGCGGTAGCGGACGTGCACCTGCTCGTCGATGCCGTGCAGGATCGCCTTCTGCGCCCTGGCGGGCAGCAGCCGCCACTGCTGGTCCATGCGGAAGCCGATGGTCTCGCCGAGCGACTGCAGCAGCCGCGTGAAGTACTCGGCGGTCTGCCCACCGGCCCACGGCGCGATGGCGCCCTCTTCGAGGGTCAGCTCGTCGTCCGGGACCACGAGCTCCGGGTCGACCTCCTTGCGCACACCGATGCCCGTGCAGACCGTGCACGCGCCGTACGGCGAGTTGAAGGAGAACGACCGCGGCTCCAGGTCCTCGATCGCGAGCGGGTGGCCGTTGGGGCAGGCCAGGTTCTCGGAGAAGCCCCTGACCCGCTTCGGGTCGGTCTCCGGCAGGTCGACGAACTCCAGCTCGACCAGCCCGTCCGCGAGCCGCAGCGCCGTCTCGACCGAGTCGGTGAGCCGCTGCTTCGACGACGCCTTGACGCTCAGCCGGTCGATGACGACCGCGATGTGGTGCTTCTCCTGCTTCTTGAGCTTGGGCACCTCGGCGAGCGCGTAGACGACACCGTCGACCTTCGCGCGCGAGTAGCCCTGCGTCTGCAGGTTCTGGAAGAGGTCGAGGTACTCGCCCTTGCGCCCGCGGATGACCGGCGCGAGCACCTGGAACTTGGTGCCCTGCTCCATCGCGAGCACCTGGTCGACGATCTCCTGCGGCGTCTGCTTGCCGATCGCCTCACCGCACTGCGGGCAGTGCGGCTTGCCGGCGCGCGCGTAGAGCAGGCGCAGGTAGTCGTAGACCTCGGTGATGGTGCCGACGGTCGACCGCGGGTTGCGGCTGGTCGACTTCTGGTCGATCGACACCGCGGGCGAGAGGCCCTCGATGAAGTCGACGTCCGGTTTGTCCATCTGCCCGAGGAACTGGCGCGCGTACGCCGACAACGACTCGACGTACCGGCGCTGGCCTTCGGCGAAGATCGTGTCGAACGCGAGGCTCGACTTGCCGGAGCCGGACAGCCCCGTGAAGACGATGAGACTGTCCCGCGGCAGGTCGAGATCCACGCTGCGCAGGTTGTGCTCGCGGGCGCCGCGAACGACAAGACGGTCTGCCACTGGGGTCCCTTCGGCTGCGATCGGCGGGTCACTCACGCCACACTCTTCCGAACAAGCGTTCGAAGCGTACTAGCATCGGTTCGGAGGCTGTGACCGACCCGCCGACCATGCTAGGCGGCACCCCTGACAAAAACGGTTCCGGCGGCTGTCGCATTCCCCTGAACAGGCTTTACTCATAGGCTGGTCACTTCGATCTCAAGCCTCAACGTCGGGGAGAGGCAGCACATGACCTACACGCCGTCCACGCAGCACACCTCCGTACCGGCACCGCGCGGAGTGCCCGACCGGCACATCACCGCGGTGCGCCAGGCGACGGACGTGCTGTACGAGGTCGTCGAGGAGCTGGACCAGACCGCCGTGCGCGGTCCGAGCCTGCTCCCCGGATGGACCCGCGGACACGTCATCACCCACCTCGCGCGCAACGCGGACGCGCTGGTGAACCTGCTCACCTGGGCGCGCACCGGGGTCGAGCACGAGGCCTACGCGTCGCGAGCCGATCGCGACGCCGACATCGAGGAGGGCTCCCGCCGCATCCTGCAGGTGATCAAGGCCGACCTGGACTCCGCGTGCGTCCGGTTCGAGCACGCCTGCCGCGACATGCCGGCGCACTCGTGGCGTTCGGAGGTCACGGCACCCAAGGGCGCCACGATCCCGGCGTCCCAGGTGCCGTTGTTCCGGCTGCGCGAGGTGTGGATCCACCTCATCGACCTGAACTGCGGCATCGGGTTCGAGGACCTGCCCGCCGACTTCGTGGAGGAGTTCCTCGACGACGCCGTGAAGCAGTTCGAGGGCAGGGTCGACCCGTTCCGCATCGAGGTCGCCCTGCCCGGCGGCACTCAGCGCATCTGGACGGTCAACGGTCCGGCGAGCCGCAGCTCCGTGAGCGGATCGGCCAGCACCGTGCTGGGCTGGTTGACCGGCAGGACCGGCGGCGCGGGCCTGCGCGGCGAGCTGCCGGACCTGCCCGACTGGATCTGAGTCAGCAACCGGTACGCGGGCCGTTCGACGAACTTCGTCATCAGCCAGCCGAGCACCAGCGCCGAGGTGAGGAACCCGGCGAGCAGCCACCCGGACCGCAGCCCGACGTCGTGCATGCGGTCCATCACCACGGTGCCGATCTGCTCGTGCACCAGGTACACCCCGTACGAGATGCCGGCGAGCCAGGTGACCGGCCTGGCGATCGGCTTGAAGAACACCCAGTCGGGTCCAGCCGCCGCAGTGCACACCAGGAGTAGCAGAACAGCGAACCCGAGCGTCGAACCGTACTCGGTCGTGTGAATCGCCTGCGCCACCAAAGTGGCCACGAGGAGCGCGACCAAGTGCGGGGTGCTCATCCGGTGCTTGTGCCACAACCAGATCGCGATGCCGGCGGCGAACAGCTGCGCCCGGTGCAGCGCGAAACCGTTGTAGACCATGAAGAGCGTGTGCGAGTGGTCCAGCAACGGCCGCAGCAGCAGCGGCGTGATGATGAGCACCCACAGGAAGAACCGGAGCTTCCGGCCTCGCAGGCACTTCACGAGGACGGCACCGGCGATGAACGCCGCGATCTGCACCGGCACGGTCCAGTAGGCGAAGTCGACGATGTTGACGTCCGGGAACCACTGGTTGATCAGCAGCAGGTTGTAGACGACGTCCCGGCCGTCGAGCTGACTCCACCCCTCGGGTGCGATCCACCGCTGCACGGCATATGTGAGCAGCACGGCCGCCATGTACGCCGGCAGCAGGCGCGCGAGTCTTCTCCACAGGAACTGCCCGGGCTTGCCGCTGTTGAGCGAGGCGCAGGCGAAGAAGGCCGAGACGACCATCAACGTGCTGGCACCCATCGACATCGGGAACGTGAACGGCAGCGGCCCCAGATCGGGGTGACTGCTGACGCTCGTGAGCGTGGCGTGGTGGAGCAACACGCACCCGATGGCGACGACGCGAAGTACATCCCAGCTGACCCTGCGGGCCGTCCGGGGCTTTTGTCGTTGCGCTGGAATCACGAGAGGTGGGGACCCGTTCGTTGATGCTTTCGGCGTACTCGGCGACGGAATGTTGACCTTTACTTACCCTATGAGCGCAACCTGTATGCAACCTGAAGGTGTGCGTTGCACCGGTTCGAGCGACTACCGTCTGCCACCGTGGACGTACTCGAGAACTACACCGGTCACGTCGATCCAGGTGGCCCCGCGGCCCGCCGCACGCTGGACGCGCTGACCATCACGAAGATCTCCGTCGGACCGATGGACAACAACGCCTACCTGCTCGTTTGCCGGTCCACGAACGAGGCGTTGCTCATCGACGCGGCCAACGACTACGAGCGCCTGTCCGACCTGCTCGGCCACATCCCGAACCGCCCGCGCCTGCGCACGATCGTGACGACGCACCAGCACGCCGATCACTGGCAGGCGCTGGGAGCCCTGGCCGGCGCCCACGGCTCGAACACCGTCGCGCACGAGCTCGACGCCGCCGTCCTCCCCGTCCCGCCGGACGTGCTGGTGGACCACGGCGACACCATCAACGTGGGCGAAGTCCCGTTGTCGATCATCCACCTGCGCGGCCACACGCCGGGTTCGATCGCGGTCCTCTACGACGACCCGACGGGTCACCCGCACCTGTTCACCGGAGATTCACTCTTTCCGGGTGGTCCTGGGCGGACAACAAGTCCAGACAACTTCGCCAGCCTGATGGCCGACCTGGAAGAGCGGATCTTCGGCAAACTGCCGGACGACACGTGGTTCTATCCAGGTCACGGCGACGACTCGACCCTAGGCGTCGAGCGTCCGAAGCTCGCCGAATGGCGCGAGCGAGGCTGGTGATCTTGGCCGAACGGGGCCGCCTACCGACGACGTAGGCGGCCCCGTTCGCTGTTCCAGCAGCGGGACGGGGCCTCGATCGGACGTGGAGGTCCGACCGTGCGCACATCGTGCCGCATGACCCTCATCACGGCGGTGACGCCGTGAGCATCGAAGCAATCGCATGGGCCCTCAACAGCGCCCCGATCCCGACCAACCGCAAGGACTCAAGCTCACTCGCAGTAGTCCTCATCGGCCTCGCCAACCACGCTGACCCGTTCGGGCGAAATTCGTTCCCGTCGGTCGCGACGCTGACCCGCTACACCCGCCTGTCCGAGCGAACCGTGCGCACGACTCTTGATCGTCTCCACGCGTTGCGCCTGATCAAGCCGTCAGACCCGGACATCCTGGCCGCGCACATCAAGCGCGCCGACCGCCGTCCTCAGGGCTGGGACCTCGCCATGTGTGACGAGGTGCACGTATCGCACCTCGCTGAGCAGGACGGGGTGCAGTCCACGCGCCACGAGGTGCAATCAACGACGCGACGGGGTGCGAGCACTGCACCCGATCCTTCCCTTAACCGTCCGAGGAACCGTCCCACGCCGAGCGCGCCCGGTGGGCGCCCGGCGGTCTGCGGCCAGTGCGACGCTCGTGACTCCGATCCGGTGTCAGCTCGCGTCGTCTGGCTCGACGACGACCGAACCCGGTCGTCCCTGTGCCCGCGCTGCCACCCAGCGGTGCTGTCGTGATGGCCCGCGTCCACCTGTCCTACTCCGAGCCGGTCTCACCGATCCATCCGCGCGGTTGGACTTCTCCGGCGCGCTGCTACGAGTCCCGCGCTGCGGCGGAGAAATTGCGCGACGCGACCAACTTCCTGTCCGGCCCGGACGCCGCTCGGCGCCGCACCTGGCATATCACCGACTGCCCAAGTGACGACTGCGGGGTAGGTCGATGAGCACAGCACCCCCGATGCCCGAGCCGAGCGACGACGACCTGCAGCACGCCTTGGCCGAGCTGGACAACTACCTGGCCAGTCATGCATCGACCGTCGAGCCGATGGAGTCTAGGCGGGTTCGCGACCTCCGCGCCGAGGTCGCCGAGGCACACGCCCTGCTGGCATTGCAGGCCGACACCGCGCCATTGCTGGTGGATACCGGCCGGGTACGTCGCACTCGTAAACGGGCCGCTGAGGCTGCGCAGCTGCACGCCCTCGCACAGAACCCCGCGGCGCGGGCATGGCAGGCCACACGGGTGCGGCTCACCCTGACCGCGGTCGCGCTGGCGGCGCTCGTCGGCGCATTGGCCTGGTCCACGACAGGCGTGCACCACACGCTGACCCGGAGCATGACCAACAGGGATGCGGCGTGGTGGGGCGCATGGGCAGTTGAGCCGGTCATCTCGGCGGTGCTACTCGTTGTGGTCGGGGCCAAGGCTTACCTCGCGACGCGCGGCCGGACACTGACACACAGGCATCTGAGCGTCGTAGAGTTCGGCGCGCTCGCCTTGACGCTCACACTCAACATCTGGCCGTACACCCCGTGGCAGGCCGACCGATTCGACCCGATGCTGCTGCTCGCCCACGCGATCGGTCCTTTGGTCGCCGTCGGCACGGTCACTATCATGCCCGCCATCTGGACCGCTTTCGCTGACCTCGACCACGGCCTACCGGTAGGCGCTACTACCCCGGAGTACAGGCAAAACACCCTTGATCGGGAGACCAAGCCCGAGCAGGCTACCGCGGTTCGTACCGCCCTACTGGTAGAGCGAGCACGCCAACTGATCGCCGGTAAACAATTGCCGGCTGCGCCATCGGCTACCCGGCTGCGCGAGGCCCTGGGATGCGGTACGGACACGGCACGTGAAGTCCGTGACGCTCTGCGCGCGGAGTGAACCGCGTGACCGGGCTACGGACGACCGACCGCTACGCCGGCGACGAGTTGATCATCAGCAAGCTCTCTCCGAACGGTCCCTTCGGATAGCCGGAAGTGCTAGATAGACAGCAAGCTAATCGCCGACGCCGAGTACCCACGGACCGCCGATGGGCCCCTCGAGAGCTGGCGCGCCCTCGCCTGAGTCCGCGCCAGCTCTGAACAGGTCACTCACTACGCCCGAGCCATCCTCATCCTCGAACAACAGACCCGATCATGAGGATGGGAGAGGCTCACTACTCGTCGGTCGCACTGTCATCCCGTTCAGCCTTGGCCAGTTGCAGGGCGTCCGCAACTGAGGCAAACTCATCCAGCGCCGCTTGCAGATCCTCGACAATCTCCTGCGCGATAACCTCCGGAGATTGCAGGTTTTCGCTGTCATTTAGGTCAGGATCCCGCATCCAGGTAATATCGAGATTGACCTTATCGCGGGCAAGTAGTTCGTCGTATGTAAAGCTCTTGAACCGCTCAGACTCGCCACGGGCGTGTCGATCGCCAACGTTGTACGCCTCGACAAAATCGTCCAAATGATGCGCCTGAAGCTTGTTCTGCCGCAGCGTGAAGTGCTGACCAGTACGGAAGTCGTACACCCACAGCTTCGACGTCCAGGGCACTTCCGGACGGGCGCGCTTGCGATCGAAAAACAGTACGTTCGCTTTAACTCCACCTGCATAGAAGATGCCAGTGGGCAGACGGAGCAGAGTGTGCACGTCGCACTCACTGAGCAGACGTCGGCGAATGGTTTCACCCGCGCCGCCTTCAAACAACACGTTGTCCGGAACGACGACCGCTGCCCTGCCATCGATCTTCAACATATTCGCGATGTGCTGGACGAAATTGAGCTGCTTGTTGCTCGTAGTCACCCAAAAATCGGCACGGTCGTAGCTTACGTCTTCACGAGTAACCTTGCCGAACTCGTCCACCGAGGCGAATCCAGACTTACGACCGAACGGCGGATTAGCGAGCACAAGCGTTGCACGCTCGTTCAGCGCGGGAGGCCTCGACAAGGCGTCACGAACGCCGATGAGCGCCCTTCCACCCGGCTCACCGATGCCGTGCAATAGGAGGTTCATCTGCGCCAAGCGCGCTGTACCGTGCACGAGTTCGATCCCAGAAATGCCGCCATTACGGAGGTGCTTTGCATCCTCCGTCGTCAACTCCTCGCCGTAGTTCTCCTGGATGTACTCGTGCGCGGCGAGCAGGAACCCGCCAGTGCCGCATGCGGGGTCCACAATAGTGTCATCCGGCCGAGGCCGTACACATCGGACCATTGCATCAATAAGGGGTCGCGGCGTGAAATATTGACCAGCACCGGACTTAATATCCTCGGCCCCTTTTTCAAGGAGCGACTCATAGGCGTCGCCTTTGATGTCCACGCCAGTGCCAGACCAGTTGACCTTATCGATTAGGTCAACGATCAATCTTTTCAACGTGGAGGCATTGCGAATCTTATTCTCTGCACTATGGTAAATTAGCCCAAGCGCCGTTTCTGGCTTTTTTCCAAGCTGGTCAAGCACATTCTCATAGGCGAACTTAAGGTCGTCAGCGCTCGCGTCCACCAAAGTCTGCCAGCTAAGATGGCTAGGCACAACCTCCTTAGCGCCGAATGACTTCCGATCCGCTCGCTCTTGCGCCATCTTCAAAAAAAGCAACAAGGTCAACTGATCGACATAGTCGATCGTGGATACACCGTCGTGACGAAGCACATGGCAGTAACTCCACAGCTTATCTACAAGTTGCTTAGCCTCAGTTGCAGTCTTCGGCACCGTCACAGCGTGGTCTCCTGATGTTGATTCACAGCTCGACGAACGCGCTTGTTCCTTAGTTGAGTCACACGTTCCAGCCGAAGGCGCTCCAGCAACGCCGAAGCTGGTTCCTCATGCGCATCCTGAGGAACCAGCCCGCCGGCAAAAGCCTCGACTAGTAGCGACCGCCGAAGTGCAGAGTTGCGTCGATCCAGTAGACCAACATCCTTCTCCAATCGACGCAGCCCTCGAATCCGCTCTCTAGTCGACTCGACAAGGGCAAGCTGCTCAACCAACGGAGGCACAGGAATAGGCAGTTCGCGACAGGTTGACAGCGAAATATTAAACTGTCCCGCGGTCGCACGCGCTGTGCGCCGTAGGAGACCGAGCACGAACGGCGATCGAAGAACAACTTCCAACCACCCAGGGTTCACCTCGGAACCTGCACGGAACGCCACGATAGCTTGGTTGATGTTCCATTCCGGCCACGAATCTGGAACAACCGCGGTCTTACCGAGAGGTGGGCCGACAATGTTGGTTAGAACATCTCCGGGATACACACGAGAGCGCTTCAACAGCGAGTCATGCGTTGCGCGATCCACAAAAGTGGGACGTACCGAGAAGTCAACAACACCCCAACGGGTCAGATTGTAGACTTTAAGGAAGGGGATTTCACCTTCGCCGGGGTACATAAGGTGTGACTTCGGTGTGCTGCCACATTCAATGGAAGAGCATACATCTGACGCCACACGCCATCTCCAGGATGACGGCAGCGAAGGAAGCGATCCATAGTCGATTTTCTTCGGGGTTCGATGCAATAGCTCAACAAAGCTTTCGCTCCCCTCCAGCCTCTGATCACGCCCGAGTGCGACGCTATCAAGAAGTGCTTGCTCAAACCGGTTCAAGCCCCCGAATACAGCGCGCAGGGACTTCTCCGCTGCATCGACTCGCGATAGATGCCCTTCCAGCACAGCTAGGATGCGCTCTTGCTCCCCGCCTGGAGCAATTGGAACAGGAATATCCATCAAGCTCGGCACATCAATTGATGCCACAGTTGTACCACGCTTGGCGCACTTCTTTAGGATCTGAGATTCAATACTTCGCAGAAAATACGCGACCCACCTTGGCGAAACACCAGCGAAAGGCACGACTGCGCGCATATCTTGGTTTAGTGTCGTACCAAACGGAACAACTGCTACGGGCAGCCTCCGTTCCAGAATGCCCGATCTGACCACAATGGCGACAGAATTAGACGGAACGAGGCGGACGGCTGAGTTCGCAAGGGCAAGCTGAGAAATTTTATCCTGAGTTCCAGCGAGCACATTGGATCCCATATCCTTTGGCGAAAGCCACGGAATGGTTGCGTCAAGCCAGTACTCAGGCTTGCTCTTCGACGGTGTGCCGCCACCGAACCAGGTACCGATTTCACCTAGCTTGGCCCATTCCCAGCCTGGGGGAAGATCGCTCATGCGGGGAGGGTCCTATTCAGCTCATCCAGCAGTAGTTCCGCGTGATCGTCGCCGAAGTCGCGGATGAAGCCGTCGACGCCGCCGCGTTCGGTGAACGGTACGCCATCGAGATCGTCAGCGGTCACGTGGAGTCGGTAGGCCAAGGTAACTGCGATCTTGTCGATCCACCACCGCTGGTCGACGGTGAAGCGCACGCCGCTCTGCTCCTGGCGAGCGAGCCAGTTAGCGAGCGTGTCTTCGATTCGACTGCGGTAGGTGCGCAACTCGGAGTCGAGGCCGAGCTCGTAGCGCAAGATGGTCATCAACTCGGGGACGCCCTTGCGGCCACCATTGCCCTTGGCGATGCCGAGGTTCTGGTAGGCCCTCCAGAGGACTTCCGGCGTCCAGCGGTAGGGCGGCGACTCGATCTTCGCGGCCAGCCGCTTCAGAGACCTGTAGACATCGACGGGGTCGCGTCGAGGCTCACTGAAGGCCACCCTCAGTGCTGCGATCTCGTCGGCATTGTCTTGCAGGTACTGCCGCCAGTCCTCGACTACCTGCTGTGGCGCGTTTTCGCCCACCAGCCTCGCTTCGACAGACACCACCTGGTCGAGAGTGTGTTCGTCGTAGGGCAAATCGTACTTGCGACGAATGGTCAGGATGCGCGCCCGCAGCTCGGGTCGCTCGGCGAGAGTGCGCACAGCGTCGAGTACGAGTCGTTGCTGAGCCTCGGGGCCGCCTGCTTGCAACGCAATCTCCTGGGCCTCCTCATCGGTGGCACGCTCCAAGCCCTGGGCAATCTCCTTAATCGTCTCCCCACTGGCAAGCTCGGTCAGTTCATCCCGTTCGTCCGGTGTGATCTGCCGGTCGAGCGCGCTCAGCCGTGAGGCAAGCGCGGCTGCCTCATCGACGGAAATGCCCTGGCTGGCGGCGCGGTTGAGCAACTTCTCCAGACTGACTTGCCGTTGGGTGGCAGGCTGCAATGGCTTGGCGTCGACCAGGGGCGAGTCAGTCACGCCGATCGGGTCGACCAGCAGAAACTTCTCCTTGGCACGCGCGTCGGGGGTGACCCGCTGGAACTCGTCGGAGTCGATCGTGCGCGCACCCCGGCCCTTCATCTGCTCGAAGTAGGTTGCGCTCGACACCCCTCGGAGGAACAGAACACACTCCAGCGGCTTCACATCGGTCCCCGTCGCGATCATGTCGACGGTGACTGCGATCCGGAACGCTGCATCGTTGCGGAAATCCGCGATCAGCTGCTCCGGGTTCTCCGCCCGATAGGTGATCTTCGAACAGAACTTGGTACCTCCACCGAAAATCTCACGAACGATGTCGACAATCTCGTCGGCGTGCTGGTCCGTCTTGGCGAAGATCAGCGTCTTGGGCACGAGCCGGCGGTTAGGGAAGTACTGAGGCCAGTCATCGTGGAACCGCTGGATCACTGTGCGGATCTGGCTCGGGTTCATCACAGTCCGGCCGATGGCGTCCGCGCTGTAGTCCAGGTTGGTGTCGAGCTGCTCGTACCGCTCGCGTCGGGTGTGCAGATCGACGATGCGCACCGGGACGTTCGCCGGAATGCTGCCTCCCTGCTCGCCGACCACTGTCGTGATCCGCATGATGTCGAAGTCGACGTTCACCTGATCGGTGACTGCCTGCCGGTAGGTGTACTGGCTGACCAGGTTCTCGTGGAAGAAGCCGAACGTCTGGGCCACCGGCGTGGCGGTGAGACCGACCATGTGCGCGTCGAAATACTCCAACACCGCACGCCACTTGCCGTAGATCGACCGGTGGCACTCGTCCACGATCACCAAGTCGAACGTCTCTGGCGGCAGCGCGGCGTTGTACTCGACCTCGACAGCGTCGTCGACCTGGTAGTCGTCGTCACGCTCGTCTTCCGGCACTTCCTCGCCACGGAGCATCGAGTACAGCCGTTGGACGGTGCTGATCACGACGTGGGTCGAGTCGAGCACAACACCGCTGCGCAGCCGCTGCACGTTGTACAGCTCACCGAACGGCGTCCCGTCCTCTGGCGTCCTGAAGTTCTCGAACTCGCCCTGCGCTTGGCGACCGAGGTTGTTCCGATCCACCAAGAACAACACGCGCTTCGCCCCGGCGTGGCGGAGCAGCCGGTAGGTCTCAGTGACCATCGTGAACGTCTTGCCCGCTCCGGTGGCCATTTGGATCAATGCCCGCGGCTTGTCGTCTGCGAGGGACGCCTCCAGACCGGTGATCGCTTCTGATTGCGCGTTTCGCAGATCCTCCGCGATCAGTTCCGGCATACGACGGAGCCTGTGCCGATAGGTCGGAGCCTCCGCGTTGGCCTCGGCCTCCCTGATCCATCGCGCGATGGTGGTCGGCTGATGGAAGGAGAAGACCCGTCGCGGTCGGGCGACCGGGTCGAGGGTGTTGGTGAACCTGGTCTCCACCGCAGTCGACTCGTAGCGGAACGGCAGTGGTGTGCGCCAAGCCGCGAGTTGCTGGCCGGCATCTAGTCCGGACGCGTAGCGCTCAGTCTGCCAGTTTACTGCGCCCAGGCTCACGCCTTCCCGCTTCGCCTCGATAACACCGACCAGCTTGGCCCCGACGTACAGCAGGTAGTCCGCTCGGCCTGTAGCCGTCGCCATCTCCCTGACGGCAACACCCAACGTTGCGTGTACGTTCATCTCGGCGTGGTCCTGCACCACCCACCCGGCGGCGGCGAGCATCCGGTCGATAATCCGTCGAACCTGGGCCTCGCTGAGCAGTGGACGACTCGCAATCGCCGCACGCTCGACGTACTCATCCCGGAGGGCGGAGTCGATGGGCGCCGCGTCGGAAGCCCTCTCGTTGAGCTGGCGCTGCAGCTCGTCCACCTTGGTGGAAAGCTGCCGGACCAGATCCTGCAACCCGGCCTGTGCCTGCACCGTACGCAGAATCTCCTGGCTCGCAGCGGACTGAGCGGCCGCTTCGGCGGCGGCCCGAGCCGTCCGGTCGTCGATGGTCGTCTTCATCTCGACCAGCTCGGCGTGGTATTGGCTCAGTAGCTGACGCAACTCCGCCAGCGCTTCCGACTCCTCGGCAACCACTGGCTCCGGGGTGACGGGAGGTTGCGGCGGCACGAACGGCGGCGCTGCATCGCGGCTCCCGCTGACCGTACGACCGAACCAAGCGCCAAGTTCGTAGCACGCCCTGACCAGAACCAGGGCATCGCGCTGAGCGGCATACCCCTCATGTACTGCCTGGTTGCCGATGGTGCGAACTTGTTCAAACCAACCATGAACGCGTTGGTTGATGAATCCTTGGTCACTGAGCATCTTGAGGCGTTTGAACTGCTTGTCCGGCATATTGGGTATGCCGAACTGAATGAATGCTCGCGCCGCCAGCGCTTCGCCGAACAGTCGACATTTGAACATCGCTGTATTCGGATCGGCGAAGACTGCGGCCTCAGCAGCCGCGCCGTGCACAACCAACACAGGCTCATGAGTCAACAAGTGACCGAAGTTCGCTGACCGTTGAGCCAGCTCATGAACCTGCTGGTCCACACCCATAACGCCCCCTGCCTGACTCCGCGCTCCTGCCGCGCCTGGCTCAGCTAAAGATCATCGCGCAACGCGGCGACGATGTTACAACTCGAACGCACCAGTTCGCCGCGGAATAACGAGACGGGCATCGGCCAGCCACCCGACAGAGTGGTCAATAGTGCCACCACCTGTGGCTTAGCGTGCCTTAGCCGGACCTGCGCACCCCTTCACAGGCCCACAAAGTCCACAAAGGACATGCAACAAACCATTCGCCTATGGCTTGTGGCCGGCAACCCGAACCTGCTAAGCGATAGATGCTCTCGCCCCTTATCCAAGACACCGATAAGCACCGTGGCCGACACAGACGGCCACGCCAGCTAGCCTGACGCGGCGAGAGGTGCTGTTCAGGGCCATCAGCCAGGGGTACCTCAGCTGACAAGAGCTCTCCGACGAGAGGCAGGTGGCAGTGGACGAGACGCACGTCGGTCGGCGGGTACGTGAGATCCGTTCGTTCCGGGGAATGAGTCTGACCGCGACAGCGCAGCTCGCGGGCATGGCGCCGAGCTACCTGAGCATGATCGAGCGAGGGCTCCGGCCGGTGAACCAGCGGGCCACGCTGGAAGCGCTGGCCAACGCGCTGCGCGTGTCGCCAGCCGAGCTGACCGGCAAGCCCTACGCACCGACCGATGCGGCCTCTGAAGAGGCTCACAGCCACATCTTCGAGGTCGAAGACGCCATGACCGCTTGGCGGATCGGCGAGGTACCCGACGCGCCGGCTCGGCCGTGGCAGCAGGTGAGCGCTGAACTGGACCTGCTCAACCTCACCCTGCGGCCCAACGCTGACTACGCCGCCCAAGGCGCGTTGCTGCCCTCGCTGATCCGGGACCTGCTCGTCGCAGCGAACGACCCGAAGCGGCGCATGGCTGCCCTGGTGGGACTCATCGCGACCTATAAGGCGGTGGCCTACTTCGCCCACGACCTCGGCGTGGCGGGGCTACCTGTGCTGGCGGTGGAACGCATGCGTGAGGCTGCCGAGGAGCTCGACGACCCGGTCTGGTTGAGTTATGCCGCCTACCAGCGCGCACAGCTGATCAGTGGCACCAACCGATCTCGCCAGTACGACCTCGCCGTGCAGACCGCGCAGCTTCCTGGTGCGCGGGTAGAGGTGCACGGCCTCGCGCACCTCACCGCAGCCCTGGCGTGCGCGTCGCGGGGAGACGCCGACGCCGCCCAGACCCACCTGACCGAGGCCACGGCGCTCGCGGATCGGATCGAGCCGGACGTCAGCCCGTGGATGCAGACCAACTTCGGCCGCACCAACGTCGGCATCTGGAAGGTCTCCATCGGCCTAGAGCTCGGCGCGGGCGCGAAGGTCCGCGAGATCGCCTCCACCGTGCGACCAGCCGGTGTGTCCAAGTCGCGTCAGGCCCAATTCTGGATCGACGTGGGCCGCGGTCTGCTGACCGAGCGCAAGCATCGCGATCAGGGCCTCGCCGCAATTCTGGAGGCGGAGAAGCTGGCTCCGCAGAAGGTTCGCAACAACGTCTTCGTCCGCGAGTCCGTGACTGGTCTGCTCGCTCAGGCCAGGCGAGAGGCCGGCGGCCGTGACCTTCGCGGCCTGGCCTACAGGGTCGGTGTAGCCCCATCCGGGTGATCCACGCCGCCCGTTCACAAGTTGTGAAATAGCGATCCAGGGTCCCACCTAGCGTCACTTTCCAGATACGGGAGGTGACACCAGGTGGGATCTTCGCTGTTGACGAGGTTGCGGCATCAGGTCGCGCAGGTCCTCACCTTCCGTTCGCATGCTGCGGTGTCACGACCGGTTGCTCCCCGACGCTCCGGCCGTGACGCCGCGTCCACCGCATCCTGCGCCCTTCTCAATGCCGACACCGTGCTGATCTGGTCGGCCATTCCGGCGCAGAGCCCTACGAGCAGCGACCCGCATCCCTCTTTCTCGGGTATGCGGGGCGCGCCGTACGTGAACGGAGACGCCGACCATGTCCTTGCCCAACGCCGATCCCGCTCGATCGCCCGGTGGCGGCGGGGCACTCGAATCGCTCGCCACCGATCCGAGCTGGCTGGCCGCCCGTGACCGGCTCGCCGCGTCGATCCGCGCAACCAGCCTGCCGACCTACGGCGGGCAGGCTCGCCTTCGCGTTGCTGCGCGCCAGGAGAACCGGTGAGCGGCCACGTCTGGTGGACCTCGCCGCTGGACAACCTGACCCACGCGATCGGGGACAGCACCGGTCCTGGCGACGGCACGGTGGACACCGAGTGCGGCCGGGTGCTCGACATCGAAAAGGCGGCCAAGTCGCCGAGCGGCAGCTTCTGCGACGACTGCCTGCAGAAAGTCGGGACGAAGGTGGACGACAGCAGCCGCTGGCGGTGAGTGCCGTGGCAGCTCAGCACGCCTACCGCGAGGGCAACCAATGGGGCATGACGGTTCCCGAACTGCTGGAGGACGCCGTCGCCGAAGGACGACCGCTGCATCTGGAGTGGAGCGAGGACGGCACCACGTGGGACTGGCCGGGCAACAACTTCGACACCATCGAGATGCCCGTCATCACCCCCGAAATGCTCGCGGCCACAACGCCAGAACCGGCGCCCGACACGGACGGTGACACCGAGGAACTGGCCACCGCCACCGCCGTACTGCAGGTCGACCAGAGCTGGTGGTTTACCGGCCCAGCGGGGCCGCGATGACTTCCGGGTGCTCACCCATGAGTTCATCCGGCAAGCCCTGACTCGAATGCCGTTGCACCACAACGCCTTCTAGTCAGGTTGATGTTGAACCGACGAACAAACAGGGGATGCCATGTCATTGATCATGCTCGACGGGCCCGTCGCCGCAGACGATCTGTTCGCCTTGGAGCACTTGGAGTTCATCACCGATATCCCGGCTGACGCCGCGATGAACCCCTGCACCAACGGAACCGACGACGGCTGCGACCCGACCTGCGCGTCAGCGTGTGTCACCGGAGGGGTGTGACACCAGAAGTTCCCGATGTGCCTTGGGGACCAGGCGGCCCTGGTCCCCAAGGCACTCATTCTCGTTGTCACGTCTGGAGGAACGGATGCGTCACGCTGACCACAAGCCGCTGTATCGGCACACCGGAGTCGCGCTGCTGCGAGCCTCGGCTACACCGCTGAGCAGCGCTCCCGACCAGTGGCCCGACCTGACCGACATCGCTTCCTGCCGGGCATGGCTGGACCGGATGTGGGCACGCGATGGCTTGGCCGCGGCTGTGCGGCAGGCCAGCCCGTCGCTGGCCGACCGCGTCGACGACATCTGCGCCGGGCACGCCGTGTCCGACAAACAGGTGCGCAGCGCCACCGTGTCCGCCGTGCGCTACGTGCTGCGCAGCATCGGACGGCCCACGCCCTTCGGGCTGTTCGCCGGCGTCGCTCCCGTGACGCTGGCAGAGGCCGGGCATGTCGAGTTGCGAGCGGGGCACCGGGCCGCGGCAAGGACCGACGCACAGTGGCTGGCCGACATCATCACGCGGGCCGAATCCTGCCCGCAGTTGCTGGAGCGCCTGCACGTCACGGTCAACGACCTCACAGTGCGCCGGGGTGACCGGCTGGAGCTCCCGCAGGGAACGGACCGGGCAAGGGTGCTGTGCACCTCCGCGATCCTCGCCGCGTGGCAGGCCGCTGCAACACCGATGCGCTTCGGCGACCTCATCGACAAGCTGGCCAACGACTTCACCACCGACCGCCTCAAGGTCCGCGACAACATCACCGCGCTACTTGTGCGGCCGGGGTTCCTGCTGACCAGCCTGCGCGCGCCGTTCACCATCACCGACCCGTTCACCCACGTGTTGAACGTCTTGAACGACGCGGACGCCGCCGAACTGCCCGAGATCGCAGACTTGCTGCACGATCTTGACGCGATACACGCCGAGTTGCGCCACCACAACGCCCCCACGACTTCGGCCATCGAACAGCACGAGACCCGCACGGCACTGATCAGCCACATGCGCACGCTGTCTCCGGCAGGGCGAACGCCCATCGCCGCGGATCTGTTGCTGGACAACACAATCGAGCTGCCGAGCAAGATCGCACAGGAGATGGCCGCCGCCGCGAGCGTACTACTGCGCACCACCCGCCACCCTGCCGGTGACCCGGCCTGGCACGAGTATCAGGCCGAGTTCACCGATCGCTACGGCGTTGGGACGCTGGTACCGCTACTTGAGGTCGTGTCGCCCGATGCCGGCCTCGGGTTTCCCGCACGCTTCCATGGCAGTCTGCGCTCCGCTCCCGCCGTCGCGCTCGGACAACGCGACGAACGGCTGCTGGCAATGGCGTGGCTGTCGATAGCCGACGGCAGCCGCGAAATTGTCTTGTCCCACAACGACGTCGCTGCGCTCACCGACCCGGAGCTCGACGAGCGTTTCATCCCGCCGCACGTCGAACTGGCAGCGCGCGTGCACTGTTCCAGTGTGGACGCGCTGAACCGGGGCGAGTTCACGCTCACCGTCGCTCCCGCCCGCTCAGCCGGAACCCTCACCAGCCGGTTCACCCCGATGGCCACCGGGTCCGGTCTCGCCGAGGCCTACCGGGCGCTTCCAGCCTCGACTGAGGGCGCGCTTCGTGCGCAGCTGAGCTTCGGCCCGAAGTTCGTGCCCGCCGAGAACGTCTGCCGGGTACCCGCCTACCTCGATCACGTGATTCCGCTGGGTGAGCACCGCGGCCACGATGACCCCTCGACTTTGATTCCACTGGAGGACCTGGCCGTCTGCGCGACCCGTGACCGGCTCTACCTGGTCAGCCGATCGCGGCGCCGGGTGGTTGAGCCGCAGGTATTCCACGCTCTCGCCCTGGACAAGCAGCCGCATCCGCTGGCGCGGTTCCTGGCCGAACTGCCGCGCGCGTTCAGCGCCTCCTGGTACCAGTTCGATTGGGGTCCGCATGTGACGCTGCCGGTTCTGCCTCGGGTGCGCTACGGCCGCACAGTGCTGTCCCCGGCGCAGTGGCGTCTGTCCACTACCGACTTGCCGCCAGAAGGCACCGGCCCGCGGGGCTGGCGCGCGCTGCTCGCCGCTTGGCGGACACGCTGGAACTGCCCGGACGTGGTGGAACTGCGCGACGCCGACCGCACACTGCGGCTGAGTCTCGACGAGCCTGTCCATGCCACGCTCCTGCACACCCACCTCGTAAAGCACGGCCAGGCCATCCTCTACGAAGCCACCGACGTGGCCGATTACGGCTGGATCGATGGCCACGCCCACGAGATCGCGCTGCCACTGGTCACCACCCGTCCAGCTGCTCCCGCCCCGTTGTGCGGTCCGCTACCCGAGGTGACCAACCAGCACGGGCAACTCCCCTGTTACCCCGGTACCACCTGGCTCACCGCGAAGATCCACACCCACCCAGAGCGTCTGGACAGCATCCTCGCTACCCGCCTTCCGCAGCTGGTCAACACCCTTCCCGAAGGCACCGCATGGTGGTTCGTGCGATACCACAGCCACCACGAGCCCGATCACCTCCGGCTGCGCCTACGCCCCACGCCCGAGCACTACTCTGCGTGCACGATCACGGTCGGGGAATGGACGCAGCGGATACGGCAGGCAGGCTTGATCACGGACGTGCGGTTCGCTTCTTACCAACCCGAAATCGGCCGCTATGGGCCCGGCGCAGCGCTGGAAGC
Source organism: Lentzea sp. NPDC004782 (assembly GCF_040609115.1). NCBI lineage: Bacteria > Bacillati > Actinomycetota > Actinomycetes > Pseudonocardiales > Pseudonocardiaceae > Lentzea > Lentzea sp. NPDC004782. Next base: position 215,598 of record NZ_JBEXJN010000004.1, on the reverse strand, counting down.
GGCCGAGGAAGTCTTCGTCGCCGACTCGCGGTTGGTCGCCGCCATGCTCCGTACCCTGCCCGCCAAGTTGGTCAACCCCACTGCGCTGGCCACTGCGAACATGGTCGGCATCGTCCGCGGATTTCTCGGCACGCCTGGCGCCGCAGCCAACTGGTTGATCAACCGCACTGCGCCCGCGGTCACCATCGCTCGGCACATCCTCGACGATGCGATGCGGCTCTCGGTCGACCTGACCGCCCTACGGCAGCTGCCGGGCTGGACGGAACCGGTCGAGCAGGCCTGGCAGGCCCGCGCCGAGGCCCTGGCCGCCTACCGAGGGCACCTGCGCCCCGGCACCGGCATCGACATCAACTCCGCGCTGGAGTCGTTGCTGCACATGCACCACAACCGGGCCATCGGCATCAACCCCGACCACGAGCGCCTGTGCAAGCGCCTCACCAGGCACGCCGCGTTGGCCTGGCGGGCACTGCACCAAGGCGGCGATTCCCAATGACGCCAATAACCTCACCCACCGCGCCGCCACAGCACGACCCCACTCCCGCCTGGGGACAGTCACTGTCCTACGGCGCGGCCGGGACCGCACTGTTGCGCGTCGGCCAGGCCCGCGCCGGCCTAATCGGCTGGCCAGCGGCACGCCAGTGGATCACGACGATGACCCGCAGCCCGCTCGCCGCCCACCCCGACGCGTGCCTGTTCAACGGCGCGCCCGCGGTCGCATTCGTGCTGCGCACCACGGGAAACCCTGCCTATGCCCGCCCGCTGCACACTCTCGACGCACACATCTCACGCCTGACGCGGCGTCGCCTCGACGCAGCACACCAGCGCATCGACGACGGACTCCCTTCACGTCTACGCGAGTTCGACCTGATCAACGGACTGACCGGGATCGGGACCTACCTGCTGCACACCGGCCACGACGCGCTGCTGCACGACGTGCTGTCCTACCTCGTGCGGCTGGTGTGCGAGCCGATCACGTTCGACGATGAGCAGCTGCCCGCCTGGTGGACCGGCAACGAACCTGCCGACAGTCCTTGCCCGCAGTGGCCTGGCGGACACGCGAACCTTTCGATCGCTCATGGTGTCACCGGGCCGCTGGCCTTGCTGGCGACTGCCAAGATCAACGGCATCTCCGTACCAGCACACGCCGAGGCGATCGAGAACATCTGCGGGGTGCTCGACCGCTGGCAACTCGGCACCCGCACCACACCGTGGTGGCCTGGCACCATCAACCTGCACGAGTGGCGCACGGGCACCACCAGCCAGGTTGGTCCGCAGAGGCCGTCGTGGTGCTACGGCACGCCCGGCATCACCCGCGCACAGCAGCTTGCGGGAATCGCCCTCGGCGACCAACAGCGGCAGCGCGCCGCCGAGAACGCGCTCGCGTCGTGCATCACCGACCCACAGCAGCTCGATCAGCTCGACGGCGCGTCGCTGTGCCACGGCTGGGCCGGACTGGTCCAGACTGTCCGCCGCGCCGCGGACGACGCCGGACCCGGAAGCGAACTCGCCACGCTCCTGCCGCGGCTGCACAAAGACTTCCAACAGCACCTGCGCGATCACCGGCCACCGGCCGGGGACGGCCTGCTGGAGGGCGCGACCGGAGTCGCGCTGGCCCTGTACTCGGCGACCGAACCCGCGTTCCACTGGGATGCGTGCCTGCTCCTCGCCACACCTGACCGCAGTACCGAACTTGAGAGGAACGGGATGACCACCACGGAAACCCAGCCCGAAGACCTGCGCAACCGGATGGTCGACCACATCGTGGAGAACAGCCAAGCGCTGTCGGCCGAGGTCGAACGGGTCCTGCGCAAGGTTCCCCGCCACCCGTTCGTGCCGGACGCGAGTATCGAGGACGCCTACGCCAACCGGGCCATCACCATCAAGCCCGGCCCTCCCGGCGGCAGGCCCGCCAGCTGTATCTCCGTACCCACCGTCGTCGCGATGATGCTCAACCAGCTCGACGCCCGCCCCGGCCAGCGCGTCCTGGAGATCGGCGCCGGCACCGGCTGGAACGCCGCCCTGCTCGCCGAACTCGTTGGCGAGACCGGCCACGTCAGCACCATCGACATCCATCCAGACGTCACCGAGCACGCCCAGCGAGCGCTCGCCGCCACCGGCTACGACCGCGTACACGTCATCACCGGAGATGGCGTGCTCGGCGACCCCGAGAACGGCCCGTTTGACCGGATCATCGTCACCGTCGGTCCCTGGGACCTGCCCCCGGCCTGGTTCGACCAGCTCGCTGCCGGTGGTCGGCTCGTCGTCCCGTTGACCTGGCGTGGCCAGACCCGCAGCGTCGCGTTCGTCAACGACAACGGCGTACTGCGCGCCACCGACAGCCAGCTGTGCGGCTTCATCCCGATGATCGGCGACGGCCAGAACAGCGAACAGAAGGGCAAGATCGCCGACGACGTTCTGCTGTACTGGGACCCTGACCAGCCCGTCGATCTCGATGTCCTGCAGGGGGTTCTGGCAAAGCCTGCGAGCACCGTGTGGTCCGGCACGTCGATCGTGGCCATGGAGTCCACCGACCTCATCTGGCCGCTGGTCACCGCCGTTGAGCCGGGGACGGTGCGCTTCTGCGCCGGTAACGACGCTGTGGAGGCCGGACTGGCCAAGCCCGCCTTCCGGTACAGCAGCGTAGCCCTCGTCGAGGGCGAATCGTTGGCGTACATGACGTTGAAGAACCCCGAGCCTGACGCGCAGGACAAGCGCTGGGAACTCGGAGCGATCGGCCACGGCCCTGCTGGAGAGCAGCTCGCCGAACGGCTGTGCACCGTGATCCGTGCCTGGGGCGAGGATCGCGCCGCTCAGCCGACTATCGCCGCCTATCGCGCGGGAACACCGGACGACGCGCTTACCGCCGGCCAGGTCATCGACAAGCAGTTCATCCGGCTCGTCATGTCACGCTGATCACCCTTCGGACGCATCGATACGGCCCCGCCTTCTGCTGGACACTGTCCCGCAAGAGTCGGGGCCGCTCCACGTGCTCGACCTTCTCCACGTCATGCCGACGACCCCGATGGCCACAGCACGGCCTGGCGACCGATCGAACAATGACTAGTGAGTCAACTCGCCGAACACAAGCCCCTGAACTGCGCGTTTCATGCTACATGCACACTGAGAGGAGCCAGAGTGTGGACATCGTTCACATCAACACATAAACTTCGTGAACGTTATCCACAGCAAGAGGAGATGGCTTGGACCTCCCCGAAGGGCAGCTTGTCGGCCTGGCCGAGATCGCCGAGATGGCAGGCGTTGGGCGGACCGTGGTCGCCAACTGGCGGGTCCGAGACCTGAAGTTCCCACGCCCGGTAGCGGATTTGCGCTCCGGTCCTGTGTTCCGCCTTGATCAGATCGAACGCTACTTGGCACGAAGGAGAAAAAGCATGACGTACGTCGTCTCAACGATCAACCTCAAGGGAGGGGTCGGCAAGACCACCACAACCGTCGCTTTGGCGGAGTTTCTTTCCGGCGAGTTCGGCCAGAAAGTCTTAGTCGTGGACTTGGATCCGCAGACGAATGCCACCACGATCCTTATCAGTGAGAAACGTTGGTCTAAGCTGAACGAGAAGGGCCACACTCTGGCGACGCTTTTTCAGGACGCGCTACGTCCGGATAACGAGCCTGAGAAGTTCGATCTGAAGGCCACGCTACAGAAAGGCGTTTCCCCGGTCAGCGCGGTCGGCACGGTAGATCTTCTGCCGTCGTCTCTTGATCTTATCGATGTCCAGGATCGACTCGCGACTATGCCATCAGGCCGGTTCTATGCGTCAAGGCCGGTAGACCTGCTGCACAAGGCGGTGCGCCCACTCCTCCCGAACTACGACTACGTCCTAATCGACTGCCCCCCGAATCTCGGCATCGTCACCTTGAATGGCTTGCGCATCTCTAGCGGTTATATCATCCCCACGATCCCAGACGTGCTGTCGACGTACGGCATCCCCCAAATTCAATCGCGGGTCGCAGATTTCGCTCGGGACATCGGCGAAGATATCGTCGAACTCGGGATCGTGGTGACGAAATACCGGACGGGCACGACAGTGCACGAAAACACGCTTGCACGGATGAAAACTGATGAAAACTTGCCAGAACTCTTTGATGAAATGATCCCCGAAGCGAATCAGGTGGCATCGGCGGCTGAGCATGTGGCCGTGTCCACCCTGCGGCAGAAGTACGGGTATGCGGGTATGTTCCCGTTGCTACGGAATCTGACCGAGGAGTTCATCAAGCGCGCCGAGGCGTCGTTGTGACCGCCGAAGAGACGGCGAGCCGAATCGACGCGACAGGACGCACTCCAATGAACAACGACGACGGGACCGTAACTTTCGCCGTGGAGTCCGCGGCAACAGCCCTGCTCGACCTTGCCCACCGTGACGCCTCCCTTGCAACGCGACTAGCGCGCTTGGTGGGCGTCATCGCCAGCGAGGCTGCCGAAAATAATCGTCTAGCCCATTCCCTGACTAATGCACTCGATACCGCAAGCGACATCACAGACACCCCGCACGCTGCGAGGTCACGGACCACCGATAAGCCGTCACGTACACACACCAGGCGGACAAGATCGAATCGCCGTAATCCTGGCCCGTGGGATCCGTTCGCCGTTTTCAACGAGGTAGGTGCCGATGGACTACGTGAACGCCTCCTGAAACTAGATCTGGAACAACTCCGCGATATCATCGCCGAGCACGGAATGGATGCAGACAAGCTCGCTATGAAGTGGAAGGACACCTCACGTGTTGCCGACCGCATCGTGGAGCGCGTGATGTCCCGTTCCGAGAAGGGGTCCGCGTTTCGCGGTACTGAGTGACCTTGTGGATCGACCACGTCGGGGGGCACGCACCCTCAGCGGCAAGCGGTAGGTTCGCAGACGAACCACCATTTTGACTGCTTGGACAGCCGACCTCGACTGTAAGGGCACAGCGGGTGCGGAGTCGTTGAGTGACTGAGTTACAGAGGCGGGCGGCGCCGCTGAAACTTTGTCCGGCACGAATCCAGCCATGGCAACGCCTAAATACCACCGCCAGACGATGCACGGAGCCACGCCGCGGCCATGATCAACAAACATCAGAAGCCTGCTGATCCATATCCGAGCAAGAAACATGCGAGCGGGCGAAGGTTTCAACGGTCCGGTTTGCAGACGACGAACTTGATCTTAAGTTCGTCTGTGCGTGCGATCGCTCCTCACAGAAGCCGATTGACGGTTTGGGAGCGATCCGAGCAAGGGTCTCGTGGCGAGTTCTCGACGTAATCTCGAGGGCGCAGCCACTGGCGGCGTGAGACCTTGCGGTGGCACGCGGTTTACTTGCCCTGCCACCATCTGATCCAGCACACCGCGGGTCGCCCGCGCATGCCGAGCCGCGACGTGGCGCTGATGTGCCTCATGCCACGCCGCGATCTCGGCGACAAGCGTCGCCACCGCTATCAAGAGCACGATGAACTGGTCGGGTGTGGCCCGTTGGCGTGCTGGACCACGGACAGACGCTCTGATCAGCTGGTTGGCAGCTGAGCGCAGATCGCGCGAAACCTTCGCCCATCGACGTGGCAAGACCTGCTCGGGCACACGGCCGGCCCGCGCGTATGTCTCCCATGCGTCGATCAGCAGTGCCACTCGATCCGCATCCGCGACAACGACAAGAGCCAACAACATGTCGCCTGTCGCATGAGCGATGCCCTGCATCGCCTGCTGTCCGAACTCGGTCTTGTTCAATGGTCCGCGGTGCCGCATCCGCTCACATGCAGGCAGAACAACCTCATCGACGATCCCCTGCACCGAGGCGGGCACGGTCGTCTCCACCGATTCCCACCGGCTCATGAGCTTCGAGTAGGTGAGATCCGGACCGAGCTTTCCTCCGGCGAAGTACAGCGGATCACCCGAGGCGGTGCGGCACGCCGGGTCGGAGGCGTCCGTGACCGAGTAGCCGAGAATCTGGCCGTGGTGACCTTGACGGACGCGTACCGTCGCATTGGCCAACGCCAGGTACTCCACGAACTCGTCCCAGTTCCGCGCGGCAGCAGCGGCGCTGGAGACCTGGCGACGCAGCTTGTTGCGAACCGCGACGTCCGTCTGTCTCTGGCCATCGGCGTAAAGCCTGGAAGCCTTCTCGTTCTCAGCGCGAGTCGGACGAGGCGTCGCCGTCCGATCCGCGGCACCGGTGCTTGTGAGGCCGTACTGGTCCTCGGCCGCGTTGCACACCTCCTTCACACGCCGGAAGTCGTAATTGCGGTGAGGGTGCACGAGTTCGCCGGTGTCTTGTCGAACCAGCACTGCGGCGATGTGCACGTGGTCAGGCGCGTGACGGATCGCGACCCATCGGCAGCCGCCAGGATCATCGCGCTCGGCGATCCCAGTGCGGTGCAGTACGTCCCCCACCACGTCTGCCCACTGCTCGTCCGTCAGCAGCGGGTCGTCAGGATGGTTGCGCAACGAGCACTGCCACACGGGGCCTTTCGGGATCCGGCTCACAGTGCCTGACCAGTCATCCTCACGCGGACGGCGCTTGGGCATCCCGGCGAGCGCTGCAGGTGCCCGAAGAGCTGCGACCAAGGCACCGACGTCGAACCGGTCGGTTCCGAGTTGCTCGGGCTGGTGCGCCTCGGGACGACCGTCCCACGTCGCGAAGACGTGCTGATCCGTGTGCGCCGACTGCTCGGTGCTTCCTGGTCCCATCAGGTAGCGGATCAGGCCATAGACGTTCCAGCCGCGCGTCACCTTTCCGATCATGTCGACTCGAAGCGATCGACGATGCGCGCGAGGAGTGCGTCGACTGCGGAAAGGCGCTCATCCAGTTGAGCCACGACTCGATCGATGTTCGCGATGACGCGAGACGAAGCGATGCCGACTTCGCCGGTCGTGTTCGCCGCAGCCGCCAACTGGTTCAGGTTGTTGCCGTGCAGGACGCTCGCGCGACGCAGCTGCTGAAGCTCCGTCTGCACCTGCATCAGCTGCTGCCCGATCTCCTTCGCGGCTACTCGCCGCGGGTTGTTGTCAGCGAGTGCCGCTTCAACGGCTGCCTTTGCGATCCACGCACCGACTCGGAGCTGTGCTCGCGCTGCGGCCGAAACGACTGCACTCATCTCGGGCTCGTTGAAGCGTGCTGTCTTCGCGATGTCACGTCTCTGCATAGCGTGCGGTCGGTATCCCCCGGTACTTCCGTTACGCGCCATGCCATCCCCCCGGATGAGCCAAGCTTGGCGGCCGCCGGCCAGCAAGGCCAAAGGCTGCTTTTTGTCTACCTTGCTCCTGTCGCCACTCCTGCTGGGAGCGGCGGGGTGCCGGTGTCACAACGCGCACCGGCACCCCGAAAATCAAGCCGGTCAACGACATCCGCCGCGCGGACTTGAGTCGTCGCCGGTCGACAAGATCGCGGCAATCCTCAGCCGCTGCCGCGCGCTGAACGGCGGCGCGCTACGCACGATCTCTTCGACGTAGTCGTCGATGTGGCGGGCGGGTTTTCCACGTGTCCTTCTACTGCGGGTCACGGGTCACCCCCGCTACCCGATGGGCCGCAGCGAACGCGTCGAGGTCGTCGACGGCGACTCGCACGAGCCGTCCAAGACGGATGTGCGGGAGCTTGCCGGCCCTGATCGCCCGGCGGATCGTGACCTCGGAGACGGACAGATGTGCGGCCGCCTCTGACACAGGGAGGTAAGCAGGTGGAGTCTTGTCTGCCACGGTGTGGCCCTTCCTGAACAGGAAGGCCAGCGACGCGCTATGCGGCTACAGCGTTCCCCCGAACGCGCACAGCCCATCCCGGCCCTCGCTGCAACGAGCTGCGAGGGACGCGGCGTCCTGGAGCACGGGCAACGCGCGGCCCGGCGACGACAAGTCGACCTGGTGGACGCGCTCGACGCGTGGGTGGCGCGTTCTGCAACGGCTCGGTAGCCGGCGGCGCGACGAACTCACCGGCGAGGAGGTCAAGCAGCCACAGCAGGACCGACACAGGAAACTTCTGCTCGGCAGCCCTGGACAGCAACACCAAGAGCCGGATGAGTCGCACCGCCGCGTCGACCTCAAGCGCGATCGCCGGTCGATCCGCAGGCTTCACGCCGAGGCCATACGCACGGCCGAAGTCGCGGCTGACGGACCGCTTGAACGGGTCATGTTCGCTGAGGATCATCAGCTCTTGGTGGACCGTGAACGGTAGATCCATCGCCTTCGCGAGCAACCTGAGTCGCTTCGGATGACTCGCGGCAACCCTCGTGTTCGCCGCGTCGATGCGGTCGGCGAAGGCCTCGAAGCCCGCGAGCAGACCGCGCGGCAACGCTGTCTCGATGCCCTGCATCTCTTCAGGAGGGAGGGACTTACGCAACTCGCGAACGAGGTGCACTCGTCGATGGATCTCACGAGCGGAGTAGCACTCGGCACGAGCTGCGGGCGCGGTTACCTGACGCACCACTGCGTCCCGCTGTGCCTCTGAGCTCCCCCGAGTACTCATGTGACCACAGTAGACAGCTCAGGAACGGGCTTCCAAGAGATTTGCGGGCAGATTGCGAACCGCTTCGGGCGTGGCTCGATCGTCGTCCCGTTCGAATTGGATTTTGACCGACTCGGGCTTGAAGCCTGGGCCACCTCGGGACGGCATGATCGTGACCGTGACGCCCATCGCCGTGAGGAGTGCCCGGCGCTGAAGAACGGTCAGTTGCTTCCAACGCTCCTGCGCTTGAGGCCCAACCATCTCGGTGACCATGTCGCTGGGAACACCCACAACCAGCCGCATGGCTTCTCGGTCAGCCTCCTCCAGGGCCGGCCGAAGCTTCGCGTTGATCCTGTGGAACTGATCGCGGTCAAGGAGGTCATCCGCGTAGTCGTCGGCTGCGGCCTGGAGCCGGGCACGGATGCCAGCGGCATGCTCTCGCGCGGCCTGCGCGGCGACGTCGTCCCGAGTAAGCAGGTCGCGGGCATCTGGTTCCTGGAGCCGCCGCACGACCACGCGCTCCACCAAATCGTCCACCCACTCCTGACGCCGCCCGACGCACGAGGACGCCGCATCACAGACGTAGAGCGGTGTCTTGCCGAGCTCCTTGCGGCGCTGGTTCACCCACCTGTTGGAGACTCGAAGAGCTGAACCGCACTTGCCACAACAGCCGATTCCGAACGTCAGGAGGTGCTGTCGGGCACCGCCACGCGTCTGCACTCGCGAAGGATCGGTGAGAAGAGCGACGACCTGATCGTGCTTGTCCTGATCCACGATCGGCGGCCACGCTGCTGGCCCGAAGTCCTCTCCTCCACGCTTCCGGCGAGCGATGTTGGACAGCCGAAGCGCCAACTTCCGGACTGAGCTTGTGCCCCACGATCGGTCGCCGCCGTACGGCGTGGGTACCTGGCGGGCGTTCAGATCCGCGGTGATGACGTTCAAGGACTCGCGTGCGAGCAGGCGATCGACGATCTCGCGCACGATGGCCGCTTCGGCCTCGTCCACCTCGTCGGTGAAGCCCAAGACACGACCGTTTTTGTCCTGCTCGTAGATCCGCCGCCACCCATATGCCACCGCACCGTTGGCACGGCCCTCCTCGGCGCGCTGCAGGGCGGCACGGGCAACGCGTTCGCCCTTGAGCTCCGACTCCAACGTGTCGGCTTCGCCGAGGATGCCCGCGACCATGCGGCCGGCTGCGCTCGTGAGGTCGATGTCGGAGCCCTTCACCAGCGAGATGGATACGCGGGCGGCTGCCAACCGCTCGATCGCGTCTACGCGTTCCTTGCGATTGCGCCACAGCCTCGCCATGCCGTAGGCGACGATGCGGGTGATCTCGCCACGCGAAGCCGCTTTCATGAGCGCCTCGTAAGCAGGTCGCGGTCCCCCGCGCAGTGCGCTGAGGTCGTTGTCGACCCACTCGTCGAGAACGGTCCACCCACGGGACTGCGCGAGTGCGCGGCCGTCCTCAAGCTGGCGGGTGACGCCCTTCTCCAGCTGCAAGGGGTCCTCACTGATGCGCGCGTAGATCCCCACGACCTCGGTCATGAGAAGACCCTACCGATGTTCACCGCTAGTGTGATTTACTCTTTCCGGGGGGTGTGGGAAAGACCACGTCGACCGACAACTTCGCATCCCTGATCAACGACGTGGAGGACCGCCTGTTCGCCGTCCTGCCCGACGACACGTGGTTCTACCCCGGCCACGGCGACGACTCGACCCTGGGCAAGGAGCGCCCGTCCCTCGCGGAGTGGCGCGCCCGCGGCTGGTGAGCCCGGCCGACCGCGGGAGCCCGGTCACAGCGGGCTCCCGCGATCAGACTTCGATGACCGTGGCCATGTCGTCGAGCCCCAACTCCGACGCTTGCCGCGACGTCGTCGCGATGGCGGCGAATCGAGATCAGAGGCCCCGGCGGACGGACCTGATGATCGCCGCCGTCGCGTCATCGCGAGGAATGCCACAGGGCCACACACACTCGGTGCACGAGCCGACAGCCGTTCAGCGCACCGCTCGCTCCACCAGCGCGGCGATCTTCTTCTCCACGGCAGGTGTCACGTCGGTCAGCGCGAAGCCGGTCGGCCACATCGGGCCGTCGTCCAGGGCGGCCTGGTCGCTGAAGCCCAGGGTCGCGTAGCGCGACTTGAACTTCTCCGCGCTCTGGAAGAAGCAGACGACCTTGCCGTCGAGCGCGTAGGACGGCATGCCGTACCACAGCTTCGGCTCCAGAGCCGGCGCGTGAGCCGTGACGACCGCGTGGACGCGCTCGGCCAGCACCCGGTCCGCCGGGGCCATCTCGGCGATCTTCGCGAGAACGTCCCGCTCCGCCTGGGCCGCCTTGTCGGCCTGGGAGGCGCGCCTGGCGGCGGTCTTCAGCTCCTTGGCGTGCTCCTTCATCGCGGCGCGCTCTTCGGCCGTGAAGGTGCTCATGTGGATCCTCCTCGCACTTTTCGGCACGGTGCGTGCCGTTAGGCGGCCATCATGATCGGCGGCCGGTGGAGTGTCAATGGCACGGTGCGTGTCGATAAGGTCGGGGCATGGCCGAGGAACCGCGGCGGCGAGGCGCCGCCCGCACCGACGAGCTCCTCCGGACGACGCTGGAGCTCGCCACCGAGCGCGGCTACACCGGGCTGAACATCGAGACCGTCGCGCGCCGGGCGGGCGTCGGGAAGCACACGATCTACCGGCGCTGGCCGTCGATGGCGGCGCTGCTGCTGGACGCGCTCAGCCGCGTGTGGACCACCGACCTCGACTACCACGACACCGGCGACGTCCGCGCCGACCTGCGCGAGCAGTTCCTGCGGTCGGTCCCCGCGCTCGCCGAGCCGCCGATCGGGCCCGTCTACCGCGCGCTGATCGCGGAAGCCCAGGCCGACGAAACCCTGCGGGCCACGCTGCACGACCGGTTCCTCCGCACCGTCGAGGAACGCACGCTCGCCCGGATCGTCCAGGCCCAACGGGCCGGAGAGCTCGTGGCCGACGTCGACCTGACGTTCCCGGCCGAAGTCCTGTGCGGCACGTTGTACTACCGCTACCTGCTGTCGACGCGTGTCGCCGATGAGAAGACCGTCGACGCGTTGCTGGACATGTTCATGGCCGCATACGGTCGTCAGCCGAGCGCGTCCAGCAGGTCCAGGTAGCCCGTGGTCGTGCGCCACAGGGCGTCCGAGTACGGGGTGAGCTTGCCGGGACTCCAGCGGCGGTCGGTGTAGTCCTGGTTGGCCCGCCGCAACGCCCGCAGGCTCACCGCGAGCTCGTCCTCGAGCCGCCTCCGCAGCTCCTCCGGCGTCGGCGCGGCGGTTCTGACCAGCTCACCCGTGCCGTCGCTGACCGCGACCAGTGCTTCCTCGTGGATCCCGTCCGCCGCGCTCCAGATCAACGCAGGTCGCTCGATCCGGTGATTCCAGACCGGTGCCTCGCTGGACCGCCACACCGCCGAGATCGGGTTGCGCGACAGCCGCGTGGAGTTCGCCCAGTGCTCAGCGCCGGCCGGTTCGCTCAGCCACGGCACCTCGTCCACCGGCAGGTCCGTGACCAGCGCGACCTCGATGACCTCGACGTCGCGCGGCACGTCCAGCAGCTCGCCGAACGCCCAGAGCTCGACCACCTGGAACCGGAAGAACGAAGCCGGCAGGTCGCCGCACTTCTCCGCGAGCTCAGCCAGGTGGTGCACCGCGCGAGTCCATTTCACGGGTGGATCATGCCTGATCCGATGCTCACGTGACGGGGGAGGACGACATGTCGCAGCTGACCGAGGCGCTGGCCCGGCTGCACCAGGTGGAACCCGTGCTCTGCGCCTTCCACGAGGTCTTCTCGACGTTCCCCGAGGTCGATCCCGCCCTGCCTCTCGCAGGCATGCCCATCGCGGTGAAGCGAGGTGAACGCCGCAGCCACCGCGCCGCCCTGACGGCCCTGGGCTGCATACCGATCGGGTTGACCACCACACCCGACGGCACCACCCCCTGGCAGACGTGGGGCCGCAACGCTCGGGGCGTCACACGGAACCCGTGGAACCTCGACCGGACACCCGGCGGCTCGTCCGCGGGCTCCGCGGTCGCGGTGGCCGCGGGGATCGTGCCGCTGGCCACGGGCGTCGACGGCGCGGGCTCGATCCGCATCCCGGCCGCGTGGTGCGGGGTGCTCGGCCTCAAGACCACTTCGTCCGAGCGCGCCGCGGTCGGCGTCTTCACCCGTGACCCCGCGCTGCTCGCGAGCTACCTCGGCACGTCGGAGGTCAGTTCTCCCACCGCGCTCTGGTCCGCGGACCTGGGCTTCGCGGCGGTCGACGCCGAACAGGCCGAGATCACCCGGCGAGCGGCGTCAGCGTTGCACCCGCGCGACGTCTCGCTGGTGCTGCCGGATCCGGCGGAGGACTGGTTCGCGGGCCGCTGCGGGCCGAACCCGGTGCTGGACGAACTGTTCGAGACGACGGACCTGCTGCTCACCCCGACAACGCCTGGGCCGCCGCACGGGCACGACGGACCGGGCTCGCGCATCAACACGTCGCTGACCTGGGCGTTCAACCTGAGCGGGCATCCGGCGATCAGCATCCCGGCCGGTTTCGACTCCGAAGGCCTGCCGGTCGGCCTGCAGGCCGTGGCGCGGCACGGCAGGGAGGCGGACCTGATCGCCGCCGCCCGCGCGGTTCTCGGAGCTACGCCGCCACCAGCTCGTCGAGCATGGCGTTGAGCTCCTGTTCCTGCTGCTCCTGCCGGAGGACCTGACGGCGTTCGGCAGGGCCATGGCCGCCCAGCAGGGGCACGCCGAGCTCACCCACATCCCCGCGGACGCGATCGAGGTGTGGCAGGAAACAGGGCCACGGCGGGTGCGGCAGGCCCTCGCAGCGGAGCTCGAGAAGCTCGGCTTCCAGAACCCGCGGCTCGCGGCGATTCACCTGATGGTGCTCACGCAGCGGGTGTCCGCGGCTTTCTGCACGGGCACGATGTCGAGAAACGGCAAGGGGCTGCGACATAGGGCTATGCACACCGACACGCGCGTTGACGACTACATCGCCGGGCTGCCCGAGTGGCAGCAGGACATCTGCCGCGAGGTCCGCAGGCTCGTGCACGAGGCCGACCCGGACGTCGAGGAGACGATCAAGCGCACGAACCGGCCGTACTTCGTGCTGGACGGCAACATCTGCGCGTTGCTCGGCACCAAGGACCACGTGAACGTGATGCTCTACGACAGGGCGATCGTGCCGGACCCGCAGAACATCATCACCAGCGGCCACGGCAACAAGACCGCGCGGATGATCTCCGTGTACCGCGACCAGCCCATCGACGCGCCGGCGTTGGTCGAGTTGTTCCGCCACATCATCGCCGACAACCGCCTGCGGAAGAGTGTCGGACCCCGTCGGTAGCCTCATGTCGCATGGAGGTCGAGATCTACACCGACGGCGCCTGCAGCCCCAATCCCGGTCCGGGCGGCTGGGGCGCGGTGCTGCGCTACGGCGAGCATGAGAAGGACATGTACGGCGGTGACATCGGCCCGACGACGAACAACCGCATGGAACTGATGGCGCCCATCGTGGCGTTGGAGAGCCTCACGCGACCGTCCACCGTGAAGCTCTACACGGACAGCACCTACGTCCGCAACGGCATCACCTCGTGGGTCCACGGGTGGAAGGCGAACGGCTGGCTCACGAAGACCCGTGAGCCGGTCAAGAACGCCGACCTGTGGCGCCGCCTGGAAGAAGCGGCCACCAGGCACGAGGTGGAGTGGCACTGGGTCAAGGGCCATGCGGGCCACCCGGAGAACGAGCGCGCCGACCGGCTGGCCGTGCGCGGAGTCGAGGAGGTGACGGGGCGGGAGATCACGCAGCCCCGGGCAAAACCGAAGAAGGCCAAGCCGAAGCAACCGCGTGAGCTGACCGGCGAACCGTGCGGCGCGCCCACGAAGAAGGGCACGCCGTGCCCGATCACCGCCGGGCCGAGCGGACTGTGTCACGTGCACGACCCGGCGTTGCAGTGCGGTGCCCTCACGAAGAAGGGCACGCCCTGCACGATCGCGACCGGCGGCGGCCGGTGCGAGTACCACCAGGACTCGCTGGAGCTGTTCACCTGACGGGCGGGGTCGCAACGCCTCTCGGCGACCTCACCCGGCCACGCGGGGACAGCGGGACCTGCAGCCGCAACCCGGCTACGTGACGGCGAGCGAAGCCAGCAGTCGCAGGGCTTCCTCCGACGGGCTGCCGGGCGCGGCCACGTAGGTCACCAGCACCTGCCCCGCGTCCGACCTCAGCGGTTCCGCGGCCAGTTCCAGCGGCCCGAGCTGCGGGTGGTTCATTCGCTTGAACCTGGGTTCCCGCTCGCGCACCGGATGCTCGGCCCAGAGCGTGCGGAACAGCGGTGACGCCGCGGACAGCTCGTCGACCAGCGCGAGCAGCGCCGGGTCGTCCGGGTGCACGCCGTAGTCCGCGCGCAGGTAGCCGACGTTCTCGCGCGCGCAGTCCATCCAGCCGACGAACAGCTCCTGCGCGGCCGGGTCGGTGAACATGTACCGCACCATGTTCGACTGCTCGCGGAAGTCCGTGACGAGCGCGGCGGCCAGCGGGTTCCACGCCAGCACGTCGAGCCGCCGGCCGAGCACCATGGCGGGCACGCCGTGCAGGGCGTCGAGCAGCCACCGCAGTGCCGGGCGCACCTCCTCCGACGAAGCCGCGACCCGCGCGGGCCGGGCCAGCCGGTAGAGGTGCGTGCGCTCGGCGCCGTCGAGGTCCAGGGCCTGTGCCAGCGCGTCGAGGATCGAGTCGGACGCGTTGGCGGCGCGCCCCTGTTCCATGCGCGTGTAGTAGTCGACGCTGATTCCGGCCAGCTGCGCCAGCTCCTCGCGGCGCAGGCCGGGAACGCGCCGCCGGGACGCCCGTTCCGGCGGATCCAGTGCCGCGCGGCGGGCGCGCAGGAACTCCCCCAATTCGTTCACGGCTCCCATCATGCCGGGATCGCCCCGACCAGGCCGCCGTCGACCACGAAGTCCTGCCCCGTCACGTACCCCGCGCGGTCGGACAGCAGGAACGCCACCACGTGCGCGACGTCCTCCGGCTCGCCCAGCCGCCCCATCGGCACCTGCCGACGGAACGGCTCGGCGTCGTCGACGTTCGACCGGAACATGTCCGTCGCGATGTAGCCGGGGCTCACGGTGTTGACGCGAACACCGTCGCTCAGCTCCGCGGCGAGTGTGCGCGCCAGGCTGTGCACGGCTGCCTTGCTCGCCGTGTAGAGCGAGGCGCCGGGGAACCCGCGGTGGACCGTCCACGACGCGTTGATCACCACTGACGCGCCGGGCTTCAACCGCGCCCGCTGCACGGTGAAGTAGACGCCCTTGAAGTTCGTGGCCAGCACCCGGTCCACGTCCTCCTCGGTCACCGTCCCGAACTCGGTGAACACCCCGACGCCCGCGTTCGCGAAGATCCCGTCGACCTCGCCGACCTGTTCCATCAAGGCCTCGACGTCGGCGAGCTTCGACACGTCCGCCACCACCGTCTCGACGCCGAGCTCCTTGCGCGCCAACGCCAACCGCTCCTCGTTGCGCCCGGTCACCACGACCCGCGCACCCTCTTCGACCAGCACCCGCGCCGTCGCCAGCCCGATACCGCTACCGCCACCCGTGATCAGAAACGTCTTCATGGCCCAAAGCCTGCGGTGCCCGCCGCAGGTGAACCAGACCCGCTGTTTCCTGGGTCTGCCAAGACCAGGCTGAACCCCGCGAACCGGCGTAGCGTCACGGCCATGCTTCCTGAATCCGCCAGGGCAGTGCTGGAGTCGAACGCGCTGGCCCACCTCGTGACGCTCGGCAGCGACGGTGCGCCCCAGGTGACCATCGTCTGGGTGGGCCTCGACGGCGACGAGATCGTCTCCGGTCACCTCGCAGAGCACAAGAAGGTCCGCAACATCCGCAACGACGGCCGCGTGGTGCTGTCCCTGGAAACGCCGAACGTCAACGAGCACGGCCTGCAGGAGTACCTGGTCGTGCACGGCACCGCGCGCATCACCGAGGGCGGGGCGCCGGAGCTGCTCCAGCGCCTCGCGCACACCTACCTCGGCCCGGACGTGAAGTTCCCGCCCATGGACAACCCGCCGCCCGGGTTCGTCACCCGCATCAAGGTCGACCGCGTGACCGGCGTCGGCCCCTGGGCCTCCTAGTCCGAGTAGCAGGAGTGGACGGCGGGCTGGCCCGTGTAGTTGGGGCCGACCCGGTCGTCCGCGCCCAGATACGTGAACGGCAGCCGCGGCCGTCCCGTACCGGCGTGACCGATGCGGCGCTTGCGGTTGTCGTAGGTGAAACCCGCCTCGCGCAGGGCTTTGGTCAGCGTGCGGCCGAACGGGGTGCCGTCGGCGCGGCGCACGCTCGCGACGTCGAAGCTCGCCACGAACCGCCCGCCCGGTGCGAGCCACGACGCGGCACGTACCAGCAGTCCGAGCTTGTCGCCCACGTAGTGCAGACCGTGCACACAGGTCACCAGATCGACGGGCGCGTCCGGTTCCCACTCCTCCACCGGCGCGTTGACGAAGCTCAGGCCGGGCGGGGCGGCGACGTGGTGGTCGACGAGGTCCACCCCGACGATCGTCACGTCCTCCCGCGCCGCCTCGGCCAGCGCCCTGCCCGCGCCGCAGCAGAGGTCCACCCACCGCGTGCCGGGGCGCAGGACGAGATCGAGGCCCAGCTCGCGGCGGTAGCTCGCCAGGCCTCGTTCGCGGTTCATGTCGCAGTTCGCGACGACCGACGAGCGCCACAGCGACTCGTCGTCGAGCAGGTTCACCGCAGGACCTTCGCCAGGCGTGCCATGCCTTCCACGATCTCCGCGGGCGTGTTGGTGGTGAAGGACATCCGGAACGTCGCCCGGTCCGGCGTCGTCGCGAAGAACGGTGCACCGGGGACGAACGCGACGTAGTGGGCCAACGCCGACTTCAGCAGCTCGGCGGTGTCCACGTCACCTGGCAGGCGCAGCCACACGAACATGCCGCCGTCCGGATCGGTCCACGTGGTGCCGTCGGGCACGGTGCCGGGCAGCGCCGCGATCATCGCGTCACGGCGCGCCCCGTACTCGACGCACAGGCGGGCGACGTGCGCGTCGAGGTCGTTGTGCGCCAGGTAGGCCGCGGCGGCCGCCTGGTCCACAGTGGACGTGTGCAGGTCGGCGGCCTGTTTCACGATCACCAGGGTGCGCAGCAGGTCCGCGGGCGCCCGCAGCCAGCCGAGCCGCATGCCGGGAGCGCCGATCTTCGAGAAGCTGCCCAGGTAAAGGGTTCTGTCGCTGATCGATGCGAGCGGCGCGAGCGCCGCACCCCGGTAGCGGAGCTCGCCGTAGGGGTCGTCCTCGACGACCCAGAACTCGTGTTCGGCGGCCAGCGCGGCGATCTCGGCGCGGCGTGAGGCCGAGAGAGTCCGCCCGGTCGGGTTGGCGAACGTCGGCACGAGGTACAGCATCGTCGGGCGCGAGGCGGCCACGACGGACCGCAACGACTCGACGTCCAGGCCGTCGGCGTCGCTCGCGACGGGCACGATCCGGGCTCCCGCCATCTGGAAGCACTGCAGTGCGGCCAAATAGGTCGGTTCCTCCACGGCCACGACGGCTCCCGGCTCCAGCAGGGCGGTGGCCACCAGGGTCAGCGCCTGCTGCGAGCCCGTGGTGACCAGGACGTCCGAAGTGGGCAGTCCGCGACCGGTCAGCCGGTCGCAGATCAACGACCGCAGCGCCGGATTCCCTTCCGTGGGGGCGTATTGCAGCACCGAGCGGTCCCGCAGGGCGAGGTCGTAGGCGGCGCGCAGACCGTCCTGGTCGAACAGTTCGGGGGCGGGAAGCCCACCCGCGAAGGAGATCACCTCGGGACGCGAGGTCAGCGCGAGCAGGTCGCGCACCGGGGAGCTGGCCACGGAGAGGGTGCGGTGCATGAACTTCACGTTAACCGGCAGGCGTTCCAGCCGGACGCGGATTTCTCGGGCGCGCCGTTCTTCCGGTATCCGCGCGTCACGGGCGACGAGAGCCTGGCGTTCGACCGCGCCGGCGACCGGTGGGGTGCGCGGCTGGAGACGTACTTCACCGACCCGTCGGTCGAGCCGGCCCCCTCCAGGCGGACGACGGAGGTGGCCATCAGGCTCGCCGACTGAGGTCGACCCTATATGCCGAGTGGGCTATATTGCTGGTATGGCATCTACCTTCGCCGTGCTGGCGGACCGGAGTCGCCGGGAGATCCTCGACCTGCTGCGTGAAGGCGAGCGGCCGGTCGGTGACCTCGTCGACCGGCTGACGCTCACCCAGCCGACCGTCTCGAAGCACCTCAAGGTGCTGCGCGAGGCCGGCCTGGTCGAGGTGCGCACCGACGCCCAACGGCGCTGGTACCGGCTGTCCCCCGGTCCGCTGGCGGAGATCGACGCCTGGCTCGCGCCCTACCGCGGCATGTGGGAGAAGAGCCTGGACGCGCTCGAACGACGACTCGACGAGATCGAAGGAGACTGACCCGTGGACGCCGAACTGCGGATGATCGAAGGCAAGCCCGTCCTGCGCTTCGAACGCAGGCTGCGGCACTCGCCGGAGAAGGTCTGGCGAGTGGTCACGGAACCCTCCGAGATGAAGCACTGGTTCCCGGCCGAGGTGACGATCGACGGCCGCCGCATGCGCTTCACCTTCCCGGACACCGCACCGGTCGACACCGACGGCGGCGAGGGCGAGCTGCTCGAGTCCGACCCGCCGAGGGTCTTCGCGTTCCGCTGGATCAACGACGTCCTGCGCTTCGAGATCCTGCCGCGCGAGGACGGCTGCCTGCTGGTCTTCACCGCCGTGGTCACGAACCGGCTCTCCGTCGGCCGCGACGCACCCGGCTGGGCCACCTGCCTCGACGCCCTGGTCGCCCGCGCCGACGGCACGAAGTTCGAGCCGCCGACGGAGTGGTTGTCGCGCATCGAGCACTACGTCGCCGAGTTCGGACTCGACGAGGGCACCGACGAACCCGAAGGCGTCAAGTTCGTCCGCGACCTCGTCTGGAAGCCGCTCGACGAGGTCTGGCAGCTGCTCACCGAAGGCACCGAGGACGCGGTCCCCGTCCGCGCCGCCCACCCCGGCCTCACTCCCGGCAAGCTCACGAAGGTCGAGGCACCACACCTGCTGGAGTACGAGTGGCTCCAGGACGGCGCACCGAAGGGTGTCGTGCGCTGGGAGTTCGACCACGTGCCGTTGCAAGGCACCACGGTCACGTTGTTCCAGGAGAACGCTCACGGCCCCGAGGCACTCGCCGCGTGGCATGTGCACATGGAACTGTTCTTCGCCGCCACCCAGGGCGAGATCCGTTGCCCCTGGCCGAAAGACCGAGAGGAGGAACTGACGAAGCGCTACGCCGAACGCTGACCTCAGAGCGTCGCGAGCCGGTCAACGCCCACGCCGCTGATCAGCAACCGCTCCTTGCGGTTGCCCGTCAGCCGTTGCGTCCAGTCGGTGAACCCGCCGTCGCCGATCTCCTCGCCGTGCAGGTAAACCTTGTAGCACAAGCCTTGGTAGTACCCGGTCCGCCGCGACGGGTCCGAGGGGAGCTCGCCGCGCACCACCTCGAACCGCGGATCCAGGACCGTCACGCGCACCTCGACGTCCCCGCACGCCTCGCGCAGGAACGCCACGTGCTCGGCGAAGTGTTGCCGTTCAAAGGCGAGCGAGCCACGATCGCGTCCGGCCGACACAGCGGCGAACAACGTGAAGTGCGCGAAACGGCCGGCGCCCTCGAAGAGCTGAGACCGCACCACGCGCTGCACCGCGGCGAGCCGCACGTCCTCAGCAGTTGCCTGCCTGCGCACCGCTGCTTCCAGAGCGAGGGAGTTGGTCACGTCCGCCGCGACCTCGGTGCCGCGAATCGTGGACAGCACGTTGTTCTGGTCCAGCTCGGCCACCGCGGAACACGTCCCCAGCGGCACCACCGGCGCCAGCCCCACCACGTCGAACGCCGGGGGCAACGCGCCGAGCAGCCGGTCCTCCACGGCCCGCAGCACCCCGAACGGCACCTGCGCCGGGCCCACGAACCGGTCAACCTTGTACTGCCGCAACACGTCCGGTCCGGTCACCGCGCCCGCACGCCGCCGCGTCAACGCGAGCAGCAGAGTCGTGAGGTCACTGCCGGACAACTGCGCGAGCCGGTCCAGCACGTCCTCGCCGCCCACCGCCCGCAGCACCCTCGCCAACACACCCATGCCCATCATGATCCGAGTACCGGCCAGCGGTTTTCCGTGAGCGCGCCGGTGGATCCCCTGGTTGGAGCGCATGGCCGAGGCGGTCAGGGCAAGCCGGGACCACGAGATCGTGTGCGATTGGCACCCGGACCACCCGAGCCGCCCGAGAAACTCTCGATCGACATTCGCAGCACCACCCCGATGAGGACACGATGCCGCGCGCCTTCTTGAGCACACGCGGTTACCAACGGCTCATCAAGAGCGAGGTGAAGAAAGTATCGCGGAGAAGATCAGGGCCGCGGCCGAACCGTTCCGCAAGAACGAGATCCCCAGAATGTGAATCAGGCAGCGGCGAGCAGCGCGTAGCCGGCCGTGGTGAGGGCAGCGGGGCCCGGACGGGTGCTGATCAGGCCCGCAGTCCTCAGGCGCAGGCCGGCGAACTGGTCGGCGCAGCACAGCCCGTCGACGAGCAGGGTGCTTCCGGTGATCTCGCAACGGCCGTCGGCGACGGCTTTGAGAACCGCGCGGTCGCGGTGGGTGAGCGATGAGGCGGTCATCTTCTTCTCCTAGCGGTGAAGCTTGTACTTACTGATACGTCGAAGGAGAAGGCTTCGGTTCGACATCATCGGCAGAGAATTCTGCGCGTACCCCCAAAAGACGTACGGCGCGCCCGTGTTCGAACCGGTCCAGCACGGTCAGCGCGGCCTCGGCCAGGTCGTCGGCGGACGACGTCGGCGCAGGCAGCTTCATCAGCCGCACCTTCGTGAAGAACGGCACGAACCGCACCTTCACGCCCACGCGCAC
Source organism: Lentzea sp. NPDC004782 (assembly GCF_040609115.1). Taxonomy (NCBI): domain Bacteria; kingdom Bacillati; phylum Actinomycetota; class Actinomycetes; order Pseudonocardiales; family Pseudonocardiaceae; genus Lentzea; species Lentzea sp. NPDC004782. The sequence goes on along the minus strand of NZ_JBEXJN010000004.1, from coordinate 194,230 downwards.
GACCGGGCGTCCCTCGGCGACGACGTCCTCCGCGACCTGGTGGGCCAGCGCCACGACCTCGCGCCGGAGGTCCTCCAGCGACACCAGGTCCTGCTGGAACGTCTTCTCGTGCGACCGGGACTTCACGACCCACGGCGTCGCGCTCACGACCGTGTCGCCCGCACCCTGCGCGACGGTCCGGTAGTACGGCCCCATCCGCGGGCCGAACCGGGCGGCGAGCACGCCCGCGGACGCCGACGCCAGGTCCGTCACGGTCGAGATGCCGAGCTCGGCCAGCTTGCGCTCGGTCTTCGCGCCGATGCCCCACAGCGCGGACGTCGGCCGGTGTCCCATCACCTCGACCCAGTTCTCGCGGGTGAGCTGGAACGTCCCGGCGGGCTTGCCGAACTCGGTCGCGATCTTGGCGCGCAGCTTGTTGTCGCCGATGCCCACCGAGCAGTGCAGACCGGTCTGCGCCAGCACCGCCGCCTGCAACGACCGGGCGAGAGCCAGAGGATCGTCGACGGACGCCCCTACGAACGCCTCGTCCCACCCCATCACCTCGACGACGACCGGGAACGACCTCAGCACGGCCATCACCTCTGTTGACGCCGCCTCGTACAACGCGTGGTCAGCGGGCAGGAACACCGCGTCCGGCAGCTTCTTGAACGCGGTCCGCAACGGCATCCCGGAGCGCACGCCGTGCTCGCGTGCCTCGTAGGACGCCGTGGCCACGACCGCGCGCTCGGTCGGGTCGCCGTTGCCGCCCACCACCACGGCCTTGCCACGCAACGACGGGTCGCGGAGGACCTCCACGGCCGCGATGAACTGGTCGAGGTCCACGTGCAGGACCCAGTCCGCCATGCTGGACAGTATGAAACGCAGCGCCGGAATTCTGCTGTTCAGACGAACCACCCAGCTCGAAGTGCTGCTGGGGCACATGGGCGGCCCGTTCTGGGCCCGCAAGGACGCCGGTGCGTGGTCCGTGCCGAAGGGCGAGTACGCCGACGACGAGACGCCCGAGGTGGCCGCGCGGCGCGAGTTCACCGAGGAGCTCGGGCTGCCGGTGCCCGACGGCGAGCTGATCCCGCTCGGCGAGGCCAAGGGCTCCGGCAAGGTCATCACGGTCTGGGCGCTCGAAGGTGATCTCGACCCGGAAACGGTCGTGCCCGGCACGTTCGAGCTGGAGTGGCCGCCGAAGTCCGGGCAGAAGAAGACGTTCCCCGAGGTCGACCGCGTGCAGTGGTTCAGCGTGGAAGAGGCGAGCGCGAAGATCGTCTCCGCGCAACGCCCCTTCCTCGAACGACTCACGGCCAGATAGCGGCGACCCACTCCGCCACGGTGAGCGGACCTGCGGCAACAGCGGCGGTCGACCCGTACAGGCCGACCGCCGCGAACAAACCGACGACTAACGCCAGTGGACTCCACCGCGCCACGCGCTCTCCCCGATCGCATGAAAGTTGCGCACACGATCGGTGTACATGGTCAACGCGCGGTTACGGCACCAGGACGACCTTGCCCGTGGTCCTCCTCGACTCGACGAGCTCGTGCGCCTTCGCGGCGTCCGCGAGCGGCACGATGTGATCGAGCTGCACCCTGAGCTGCGGCAATGCCGTGAGGTCGGTCCCGGACGCGGCCACACTGCCGAAGAGCTCGAACCGGACGCCGAGGTCCACAGCTCGGTCAACGTCAAAACCCGGATTGCTCGGGATGATCGACACAAGCACGCCACCGGGCTTCAGCACCTTGGCGGAACGCTCGGCGTACTCGCCGCCGATCAGGTCGAACACGACGTCGACCGGGTCGATCTCGGTGAAGTCCTGGTGCCGGTAGTCGATCACCTCGTCCGCGCCGAGCGAGCGCAGGAAGTCGTGCTTGGCCGCCGACGCCGTGCCGATCACGTACGCACCGCGCGCCTTGGCGATCTGCACCGCCACGTGCCCGACACCGCCCGCCGCCGCGTGGATCAGCACGCGCTGACCAGCGGCGACACCGCCCCGTCCGACGAGCGCCTGCCACGCCGTCAGCGCCACCATCGGCACCGCGCCCGCCTCCTCGACGGTCAGGTGCTCCGGCCGCGCGGCCAGGTCGGAGGCGTTCGCCACGACGTACTCGGCGTAGGCACCGCCCGTGCCGGGGAACGGGAGCAGCCCGTACACCTCGTCGCCCACCGCGAACTCCGCGCCCTCACCGGCCTGCTCGACGGTGCCCGCGACGTCCCAGCCCAGCGTGAACGGCGGCTCGCCGAGCGCGGGGAAGCCACCGGCGCGGATGTAGGTGTCGACCGGGTTCACGCCGGCCGCACCCACCTTGACCAGCACCTGGCCCGGTCCGGGCACCGGCTTCGCGACCTCCGCGACCTCCAGCACGGACGCGGCCCCGACGGTCTTCTGCGTGATGACTCGCATGATGGTGATCCCCTTCGATGTTCTCGATGGACACCATCTTGCAGTTAGCGCCAACTCATAGAAAGTAGGCACTTTCAGGTAACTAGCTCTCCCTCAGATACAGATCACGCAGCAGTGAGATCTCCGCACCGTGGTGAATGACCTCGCGGTTGATGTGCAGCACGAGGGTCGCCATCGGTTCCTCTGCGAACAGACCCTCGGCAGGACCGACCGCAAGAGAGAGGTCAGCCTTGCGCACACCTTCCGTCCACGCCGCATAGGCGTCATCCAGCTGTTTCAACGCCTCGTCCGCGCCCACCGCGTACTGCCACGTCGTGTAGTCGGCCGGCGGTCCACCGAAGTGCGAGGCCACCCGCATGCTCAGCACTCCCACGATGATGTGCGCCATCCGCCACGCGATCGTGGTGACCGGGGCCGGGGTCGGCTGCGGGTACTCCCAGTCGATCGAGCCGTCCCGGTGCACGTTCCAGGCGCCGGGCACGGGCTCCCAGAAGTACTCGTCGTCGGTCAGTCCCTCCAGCCGCGGCCGCAACTGGGCGTTCCAGTGGAAGTCGAGCTGGTCGGTCAACTGCTTGTTCCAGTCCATGCCGACGACGGTAAAACCCTTTGCGGACAACCACTGCCCTGGAAACACTCGACCGGTGGAGATTCGCACCTCGCGGCCGGAGGACCTCGACCGGATCGAGAAGCTCGTCGTCTCGCGCATGGACCCCAGCGACGGCGTCGACGCGCGTCTGCTGATGACCGACCCGGACGCGGGCTGCGAGTGGGTCGCGGTGGCCGTCGACGGCGACCGGATCGTCTCCACGGCCACGCTGATGGACGAGACCTTGACGCTCGCCGGACTCGACCTCCCCGCCGGGCAGGTCGAGCAGGTCGCCACCGACGTCGAGTACGAGGGCCGCGGCCTGGTGCGGCAGCTGATGGGCTGGGCGCACGACCGGTCCGCCGAACGCGGTCACCTGGTCCAGGTGATGATCGGCATCCCGTACTTCTACCGGCAGTTCGGCTACACCTACTCGATCCCGCTCAAGCAGGCCCGGTCGCTGGTCGTGAAACCGGAACGCGTTGCGGGGCACACGATCCGGCGCGCGACCGAGGCCGACATCCCAGCGCTCGCCCGCCTCCAGGACGACGCCCAGCAGGGCGCCGACCTGCGCATGGGCCACAGCACGCCGTGCTGGCGGTGGTTGGTCAACCGCACCGGCTCCACCACGTGGGTCGTCGAACGCGACGGCGTCCCGGTCGCCACCGGCCGCAGCACGCCGCCGGAAGAAGGCGAGGTCGTGCTGGGTGAGGTCGCGGGCGACGACGACGCCGTCACAGCGCTGGTGCACCTGGTGAACCCGGACCACGTCGTCGAACGCCTGCCGGTGCTGGAGGAGTACCTGGAGGCACGGCGGCCCGGCCTGGGGCAGTACCTGGTGCGGATCCCGGACGTGCCGAAGCTGTTCGAGCACCTGCGTCCGGTCTTCACCCGACGCCTGCAGGGCCAGGAACCCGCCGACGTGCTGCTCGGCTTCTTCCGCACCCACGTCCGCTTCCGCTGGGACGGCGCGGAGATCGGACCGTACCGGTGGGGCGGCACGATGAACCCGGCCGGGGAGGGCGGAGCGGGCATCGCCCCGGACCTCCTCGCACCGCTGCTGTTCGGCCCGCACGGCATCGACGGGCTGCGCCGCCTGCACACCGACGTCTTCCCAGGCCCGGACTTCGACCTGATGAACGCGTTGTTCCCGCCGGTGACCAGCGACCTGTTGACGTTCTACCTGCCTTAGGGCAAGCCCCAGAACCGTTTCGTGTTCGCCCCGGACGGCCCGATCACCAGCTCCGGTGACGTGCCACGCGTCGTGATCACCACGTCGTCGTTGCGCGCCAACGTGATCGTCAACGTCCCGTCGGCGTTGGCCTGGAACGGAACCGCGGTGCCGTCGAACCGGCGCACGTCGAACGGCCCGGGCAGGTTGCCGGGATGCAGCCGCAACGGCTCCCCCGCCAGCGACTTCACCCGCACGAACTGCCCGCGACCGGCCTTGCGCACCGCGCTGACCAGGAACGCGCCCTCGGTGCGGACGTTGTGCACGGTCACGCTCGCCCACGCCGCCGGCACGGCGGGGAAGACCCGCACGACCCCACCCCAGCTCTGCACCAGCATGTCGTGCACGGTCTGCGCGCCGGACAACGGTGTCTCGATGACCGGTCCGGACTCCTTGTACATCGTGTTGGGCTGCACGTACTTGTCCAGCAACGTCACGAGCTGCCCGCGCGCCTTGTCGCCGTCGCCGAGCAGCGCGTACATCGAGCCGGAGCCCGTGAAGGTGTAGCCCTGCAACGCTCCCGTGAAGCTCAGCCAGTGCTGCAACGACTTCTGCAACGCGTCCCGGTTCGCCGGCACGGCCGGATCCAGGTTGTACAGCGGGTAGAACCACAGCAGGTGCGAGTAGTGCCGGTGCGACTTGGTCAGCTTCAGGTCGGCGCCGATCCAGAAGCCCTGCGTGGCGTCCTGCGGCGGCTTGACCAGGTTGTCCAGCACGTCACGCCACTTGGCGAGCAGCGGATCGTCGAGCCCCAGCCGTGCCTGAGCCCAGATCAACGTGCGGCAGCCCCAGTGCAGCAGCGCGAGGTCGTAGTTGCAGTCCTTTGTGGACCCGTACTCCGGCGAGAACGTCTTCGGCAGGTGGTAGACGCCCTTCGCGTCCTTGGTGAGGAAGTGCAGGTGGTAGTTGACGGCCCGGCGCAACAGGGGAAACACCAGGTCGCGCAGCACGGCGTCGTCCATCTGATGGCGGTAGGCCAGGAACGCGTTGTGCAGGGCCCACAACAGGTTCCCGCACTCCGGATCGCCGTCGGCGCCGGGCTGGGCGACACCGCCTCGGAGGTCTTCCTGCGTCGTGCGGGCGATGCCGGCCGAGTCCGACCGGTACTGCGACGGCGCGTTCTGCACCAGCGCGTCCTGGCTGCGGTCCAGCGACGCCGTCAGCGAGTCCAGCTCCCAGTGGCTCGTGGCGTTGAGGATCCAGTACTCCAGCTGCACGTTGAGGTTCCACCACGTGCCCGGCCACGGCGTCGGCTCCAGCCACGGGCCGCACGTGCCGAGCACCGGACGGTCGCGGCGGGTCGCGCAGGCCAGTTTGTAGAGCTGGATCCAGTAGAAGCTCTCCAGGCGGGTGTCGGCGACCGACACGAAGCTCTTGGGGTAGAAGGAGTTCCACCACGCACGGTGTTCCGCGCGGAGCTGGTCGTCAGTCAGCGCTGAAGCGTTGGTGAGCGTCGCGGACGCCATCGAGTCGGCGTTGCGCGCCGGGAAGCTGTGCGCGACCGTGACCAGCAAGGTGCCGGACCGGCTCTGCCACCGCGTCGCGGTCTGCCCGCCCGCCGCCAGGTCCTGGGTGCAGGCGGTACCGTCGACCTGCGGATCCGGGTTGGTCTTCAGCCCGGACGGCGCGGGCTTGAAGTCGAGCCGCGGACTGCGCGCCTTCGCCGGCACGAACGTCCACCGCACCCGTTCCGCACCCGAGCGGACCGATGCCGAGACCAGCAGGACGTCCCGCGTGGCGTGCACGAACGCCCGGACGTCCAGCACGCCGGCGGAGGTCGTCACGGTGCCGGTGAGCTCCGCGTTCCACAACGAAAGACGCAGGTCAACACCGGTGATGTCGCCGGCGGTGTCGAAGAGGAAGTGGCCGATCGGCAGCCGCGCGTTGCCGAAGTTCGTGCCGCCGGTGCCCTGGTGGTCGCGCACGCGGGTGTCGCCGATCTTGAACGCCAGCCGCTTGCCGATCCGGTACACGGCGGCGCCCAGACCTCCGTTGCCGAGGAACGGACCCTCGTAGAAGGTCGTCGGCACGGACGCCCACACCGGGTCGAGCCCGCCGAGATACGACGGCCAGTCGACCCGATCCTCCAAAGCGATGAACGGCGCTTTTGTCGACCTGAGGTGGACAAAAGCGCCGTTCATCGCAGTTGCGGCGGTGGCTGACAAGAGGGTGCGACGGGAGAACAGCACGACGACTCCATCCCTCGACATCGGAGGCGGCGGCCGATTCATCGGATGTCTAGTCCTCCACAGCGTTTCCTGTCAACAAACCGGACGGTTGATCCTTTCCCGTTTCGCCGGTGCTCAAGCACCATGAGGGCATGGCTTACGACGTCGCAGCGGTCCGCGCCCACTTCCCCGCGTTGCGCGAGGGTGCCGCGCACTTCGACGGACCGGGCGGCTCGCAGACCCCGGACGTCGTCGGCGAGGCCGTTCGCGAGGCCCTGACCTCGGCGATCTCGAACCGCGGCAGCGTGACGGCCTCGGAACGGCGGGCCGAGGAGATCGTCCGGACCGCGCGCCGCACGATGGGCGAGTTCCTCAACGCCGGCAGCATCGTGTTCGGCCGCAGCATGACCCAGCTGACCTACGACTTCTCCCGCACGCTGGCGAAGAACTGGCGGCCGGGCGACGAGATCGTCGTGACCCGCCTCGACCACGACGCGAACATCAGGCCGTGGGTGCAGGCGGCCGAAGCGGCACGGGCCACGGTGCGATGGGCGCCGTTCGACCGCACGACCGGCGAACTGCCCGTGGAATCCATCACGAACCTGCTGTCCGACCGCACGCGGGTCGTCGCGATCACGGCGGCGTCGAACCTGCTGGGCACGCGTCCGGACGTGGCGACGATCGCGGCCGCGGCGCACGAGATGGCGGCATTCGTGTACGTCGACGGCGTGCACTACACACCGCACGCACCGGTCGACGTCGAAGCGTTGGACGCGGACTTCTTCGTGTGCTCGCCGTACAAGTTCCTCGGCCCGCACCTCGGCGTGCTGGCGGCCGCGCCGGAGCTGCTGGAGACGTTGCGGCCGGACAAGCTGCTGCCGTCGACGAACGCCGTGCCGGAACGGTTCGAGCTGGGCACGCTGCCGTACGAGCTGCTGGCCGGGACGACCGCGGCGGTGGAGTTCATGCGCGGCCTGGAGGGGCTGGAGGAGCACGAACTGGGCCTGCGCGACCGGCTGGAGAACGGGCTGCGCGAGCTGGGCGTGCGGATCTACAGCAAGGCGTCGCTGCGCACGCCGACCGTGCTGTTCTCGGTCGACGGGCTGGACCCGGCGGAGGTCTACCGCAGGCTCGGCGCCGAAGGCGTCAACGCCCCCGCGGGCCACTTCTACGCGATCGAGTGCTCGCGGTGGCTCGGTCTGGGCGACAAGGGCGCCGTGCGCGCGGGTATCGGGCCGTACACCGACGAGTCCGATGTGGACCGTCTGCTCAAGGCCGTCGCGAAGCTCAGATGAGCAGCAGGAGCAGGACGTAGGCGAGCCCGACGAACACGCTGACGTTGAGCTTGCGGCTGACGTGCTCGCCGGGGTGGTCGGCGATCAACGACCGGGCACGCGCCCACATCAGCTTCTCGCCCGCCTGCCGGTCCGGCAGCTGCGGTGTCGTGATCACGTCGCCGTGCGGGCCGAACGCGAGCATGAGCTGTGGCCCGGCGCGGCGGACCCCGTGCAGCTGCGCCCACGGCACGCGGTAGGTCCAGATGCCGGTGTAGAGCACGACCGACCGGTGGTCGAGGCGCAGCAGCGGCTGGAACCGCGTCACCGCCGACAGCACGCACTGCACGCCGATCAGGCCGAGGATGAGCAGGTCCGGGTAGTACTTCAACGCGACCAGCGCCCCGGCCGCGCCGAGCAGGAGCAACACGCCCTCGCTGCGCCGCCGGTCGCCCGGCCAGATCGCGTGCGGCAGCTCGACGGGCGTGCCCGCGGTGACCGGTTCGCCCGGCAGATGTGCACTGTGGACGGTGTGCCGCGGGCGCACCCGGGACAGCGTGCTGGTGGCCACGACCTCACCCTCCACCAGCAGCGCGACCTGGCCGCCGTGGTGCCACTCGCCCGCCACGAGGATCTCGGCGGGGTCGAGCTGCACCGGCGGGTCCTCCTCGCCGCGCCACACCCGGCCGAACTGCTCGGTGTCGTGGTAGAGCGGCTCCTCCAGCCCGAGGTCGGCGAGCGTGGCGACCGTCGCGATGTTCTCCTTGTGGTGCCGCAACAGGATCCGTCGTGGCCCGACCGGGTGCGCCTGCAGCCTGATGGCCTTGACCGGGCCGGTCCACAACGCGCGCCGGCGGCGTTCGCGGACCGCCAGCAAGATCGCGAGGAACACCGCCGCGCCGCCGAGCGTGAGCCACCACGTGACGTCCTCGGGCTCGTTGACCATCTGCACCCACGAGCCGTCCGCCAGCACCGGCACCTTGTCGCCGACCCGGTACGTCTCCGGGGCGAGCGGCTGGAACGAGGTGCGCTGCCGGTCCGGCAGCTGGACCCACACGTCGTAGGTGTTCTTGATGTCGACGACCTCGGCCTCGACCCGGCTGGCCTTCGCGACGTGCTGCTCGATCTCGCTGTTGGTGAGGTCGTACTGCACGAATGTCAGGAAACCGAAGATGACGAGCAACACCGCGATGATGCGCAGCACGCCGCGTGGGGGTGGCATGTCCGGCAACGAGACGATGGTGGCGCCCGCCGCCGCGTGCTGGTCCACACGTGACCTCACGGTCCACGCCGCCACGATCGCACACGCGGCACCGTGCAGCCCGAACGCGAGGTTCGCGGTCGCTGAGCCGTCGAGCAGGATGTCCAGCACGCCGAACAACACACCCATCGCGCAGCCGGTGAGCACACGGCCGAACAACAACAGCAGCGGTGTGGCCAGCAACGGCACGACGGCGAGCGAGAACAACGGGTCCGGCTCGCACGGCTGTGCGGCCGTGCACGGCACCTCGTTCGCGCTCGCGGCGAAGTAGAAGGCGATGATCCAGCCTCCGACGAGCCCGACCTTGGCCACCCACCACGGAACCGCGGCCGCTTGCCACCGCTGGACGTCCATGACGCGGATCATGGCACGACCATTGCTCCGAACGGTGCGGTTCCCCGCTAACGAAGTGGGTATCCGCAGCTCATCGACTACGGAGGTGGACAATGCTGGCCCTCATCGCCGCAGTGGCGTTCGGCCTCGCCCTGATCCTCGACCTGGCGAAGACCGCGCTCGGTGACGTCATCACCGCCAACACGCTCGTGGTGCTCGGCCTGCTGCTGGTCGCCCTGCACCTCGCCGGCATCGGTTCGAGCACGCGTTCGTGGAGCTGGCGCCGTGCCCGCAGGTGACGACAACGCCGTCGATCGCCCCACCGAGCTGCCCCGGCAGGCCTGGTGGGGCGTTCTCAAACGGACGGTCAAGGAGTTCAACGACGACAACCTGACCGACTGGGCCGGTGCGCTCACCTACTACGCGGTGCTGTCGTTGTTCCCCGGCCTCATCGTGCTGACGTCCGTTCTCGCGCTGTTGGGCGACTCGACGACGCAGGAGCTGCTGAAGTACGTCGACCAGGTCGCCCCCGGCCAGGCCGGTGACCTGGTCAGGTCGTCGATCGAGGACCTGCAGAAGGGCCAGGGCGCGGCCGGGCTGCTCGGCATCATCGGCCTGCTGACGGCGTTCTGGACCGCATCGGGATACCTCGGCGCGTTCATGCGCGCGTGCAACGCCGTGTACGACGTCGAGGAGGGCAGGCCGTTCTGGAAGACCGTGCCGCTGCGGCTGCTGCTGACGCTCGGCTCGGTGGTGCTCGTGTCGCTCACGCTCGGTGCCCTGGTGCTGACCGGCGGGATCGCGGACACCGTCGGCAACTGGCTCGGGCTCGGCGACACCGTCGTCACCGTCTGGGACATCGCCAAGTGGCCGATCATCCTGCTGCTCGTGAGCCTCGCGTTCGCGGTCCTGTACTGGGCGGCGCCGAACGTGCGGCAGCCCGGCTTCCGCTGGGTCACCCCCGGCAGCCTGCTCGCGATCGCGCTGTGGGCGCTCGCGACCGTCGGCTTCGCGATCTACGTGGCGAACTTCGCCTCCTACAACAAGACCTACGGCTCGCTCGGCGGCGTCATCGTCTTCCTGGTGTGGCTGTGGATCTCGAACATCGCCGTCCTGCTCGGCGCCGAGTTCGACGCGGAGCTGGAACGCGGCCGCCGCCTCGCGGAGGGCGACCGGGACGCGTCAGCCGAGCCGCGTGATCTCCCCAAGAGCCGCGAGGACACTCACGACAGTTCGAAAACGGGGTAGTCACCGGCCCGCGCCAGCAGCTTCTCGGGCGGCGTCGAGGCGTCGAGACCGGGGAAGAACTGCTTCACCTGGCCGTGCCAGCGCTGCAGGTAGGCTTGGATGATCACCGGCTTGACCTCGTCCGGCAGCTCGACGGCGGTGAACGTCTCGACGGACCGGCCGCGGCGCAGCTCACCGGTGCCGGCCACGCGCAGGTTGCGGACCCACTGCGTGACACCGCGCGGCGCGAGCAGGTAACGGGTGCCGTCGAGCTCCAGCAGGTTCACCGGCGCGCTGTACAGCTTGCCGCTCTTGCGGCCGCGCACGAACAGGGTGCGCATGTTCCTGGGGCCGACCCCGAGCTTCACCAGCCCGCCCACGAGCTTGTTCGCGAACTGCTCGAACCCGGTGGGCCGGGAATTGCCGTGCGTCATGCCGCACAAGGTAGCTACTGTGCCCGTCCGTGTGGGACGTTCTTGAAGAGTTTTACGACTCCGTGCCCCGAGCGGGAGCTCGCGTCGAGGAGCACGGCGAGCTGGTGCTGTTCCTCCAGGCGGGCGACGGCTACCCGTACTACGCGCGGCCGCGGTTCCCAGGCGGGCGGCCGGCGGTGGCCGACGTGCTGAAGGTGCGGGCGCGGCAACGCGAGCTCGACGTGCCGGAAGCGCTGGAGTGGGTGCACGAGACCACGCCGGACCTGCTCGGCGCGGCCGTCGCGGCGGGCATGGAGGTGCTCCAGGCACCGCTGATGGTCCTCGACCCGGACCGGCTGCCCGAACCGCACCCGCACGTGCGCGTGCTCGACACCCGGCCGGTCGAGGTGTCGGTGGTGGCGCAGCTCGCGTTCTCCTCGCCCGGCACCGCCGCGGGCGACGTGGGTGTCGCCGAACGGGACGCGGCGCTGGCCGATGCGACCCCGATGAGCACCCGCCACCGTCACGCCGTGGCCGACCTGCCAGGCGAGGGCGTGCTGGCGGTAGGTACAGCGCAACGGGCGGGCAACGTCGTGGAGATCGCGGGCATCGGCACGTTGCCGGCGGCACGGCGACGTGGCCTCGGTGGTGCGGTCACCGCGGCGCTCGCGCGAGACGCCGTGGAAAGGGGCGCGGAGCTGGTGTTCCTGTCGGCCGGAAGCCTCGACGTCGCGCGCGTTTACGAGCGGGTCGGGTTCCGGCGCGTCGGCACGGCCTGCATCGCCTCACCAGTCGTGGGCGCCTAGTTCCTCGCTGCGCGGCATCGGCACTCTGAAGAGACAGCCGACGCACGGCATTCCGGACGGCTGGGTGAGCAGCTCCGCCTCACCGCGGTGGATGAGCTCGCCGCAGTAGGCGGTCAGCGCCAGCGGCGTGCGGCCGTCGTCGTCGGGCACGGGTACGAGGTGGCACGTGCGTTGTGTCTCTCCTACGACACCCGCACGCTTGCGGACCAGCAACACCGGCATGCGCGCTTCCGTTTCCCGAATGCTCATGCCTTCACCTCGGCGTCGTCGACCACACACACCACTGCGTGTGTGGTCGCGTAGAACTTGAGCCGGTAGGGGCCCGCGTTCCGCTCTGCCACTGCCGCGCAGAACCCGTCGGCGCTGACCTCTTCCGATCGCGGCGTTCGTTCGGCTAGGTCGATCACACCTAGATCGTGCGGGCTGCAGCGCGAAATGGGGAGGGTTACATACGATTTACAGGCCGCGTATGCGGAACTCGCATACGTGCTCAGCGCAGCTGGGTGACCTCGGCCGCGAGCTCCGCGATCGCGGGTGTCTCGTGCCACGGGTCGAGCCGGTTCAGCTCGTTCACGATCAGCTGCGAGCCGGTCGCACGGGCCAGGTCCAGCGCGGCGAACCCCAGGCCGACGGCCTGCTCGACGTCACCGCTGGCAGCGTGCGCGTAGGCGAGCCTGGCCGTGTGGACGCCCTGCTCCCACTGGCAGATGCCACCCCATCTGGGCATGAGGTCCGTGTAGGCGTTGATGGCCCGCTGGTGGTCGGCGAGGTCGACCATGCTCGCGGCACGCTGCATCTGCACGTGCACCTCGGTGAAGCAGTAGCCGATGGAGTACTCGTCCGACTGCGGCCGTTCCGCGCTCGCCAGCAGCGACTCCGCGAGGTCGAACCGCGGCATGCACGCGTCCTGGCCTGCCCGCGCGAGACCACGGGCTTCCTGCCGCAACGCCATCGCGCGCACGATCGGGTTGACACCGGTCTCGCGCTGAGCGGCGCGCGCCAGGCCGATGACGCGGTCGTCGTCGCCGTCGACCTCGGCCAGCTGGCTCATCCGCACGTAGCAGTACGCGACCACGTCCCGGTCGTCCGCGGCCTGCCCCTGCTCCAGTGCCCGGGACGTCCACAGCCCGGCGCCGCGCATGTCGCCGATCTCCTCGTGCAGCCAGCCGTAGAACTCCGCGTACATCGCGCCCGTGCCGAGCAAACGGCGACGCACGTCGCCACGCGCGTTGCGGCGCAGTACGTCGATGAAGTCGTACATGTTGCGGACGGCGGGCATCAGCGCGCCGGTGCTGCGCCAGTTGTGCGCGTCGTTGACGATCCGGCGCAGCACGAGCAGCTGGCTCACGGCGTCACCGGTCAGCACGCCGTTGCCGTTCGCCGAGCCGAAGACCGCCGCGGCGCACAACGCCATCAGCGCCTTGCCCTCCATGCCGACGACCAGGTCTTTCGCCATGCCGTCCAGCCCGGCGAACTCCGGCACGCCCCCGCCCAGCCGGCGTGCCTCGCCCGAGCGCATGGGCACCGTGCGGTCCGTCAGGCCGAGCAGGTGGGCGGGGATGCCGAGCAACCGCTGCAGCGTCCTGAGCACGCGCATGTCGTAGGCGATGTTGCTGCCGGCCTCCAGGCGCGAGATCGCCGACTGGGAGAACCCGGCCAGCGTGCCCAGCTCGTCCTGCCGCAGGCCGTGCGCCTTGCGCGCGATCGCGACCACGGCGCCGGGCGAGTCCGCGGCCACCGCGTCCCGCACTTCCTTCGACTCCCAGATCGCGGGCGGCAACATGGGCAGCGGCCCGTCCGGGACGACGACGGCGTTCTCAGCCGGTGTGCTCACCCTCAACGCCTCCCGCAGTCAGCTCGCATGGTGGCAGCGGGTTCACGTGCGCAACGACCGCCATCCGGGCTAGCGGTCCGATCATGCCCGCCCGAACGAGTTCCTGCCTCCCCGTATCTCATATGGGTCACGCCGGAAACGACTATCCTGCGCGCGTGATCAAGGACTTCGGGGCCGGTGTCGCACTGCTGCTGCGCGGGTTCAGGCTGGTGTTCAGCTCGCCCAAGCGCGTGCTCGTCGGCGCGCTGCCCGCGGTCATCACCGCCGTGCTGATGATCACCGGCTGGGTGCTGCTGTTCGTCCACATCGACTCGGTCGCCGAGTGGCTCACCGGGTTCGCGGACTCCTGGAGCGAGACCGGGCGCAAGGTCGTCGAGGTCGCCGTCGGCATCTCGGTGATCGCCGTGACGCTCGGCCTGAGCGTGCTGCTGTTCACCGCCATCACGCTGATGATCGGCGGTCCGTTCTACGAGTACATCGCCGAGGAGGTCGAGGACGAGCTCGGCGGTGTCCACGAGGCCGAGCAGGTCGGCTGGTGGCGCGGGTTCGTGGTCGGGCTGCGCGGCACGGTCCTGCTGGTCGGCGTCTCGGTGCTGTTCGCGGTTCCGCTGTTCTTCTGCGGGTTCATCCCCGTCGTCGGGCAGACCGTCGTGCCGGTGCTGGCCGCGTTGGTCAACGGGTACCTGCTCGGCATCGAGCTGACCGGCATCCCGTTCACGCGCCGCGGCAAGTCGTTCAGGGAGCGCAGGAAGCTGCTCGCGACACGGCGGTCGATGGTGCTCGGGTTCGCCGTGCCCGCGTACCTGCTGTGCCTGATCCCGCTGGCCGCGCTGATCGTGATCCCGGCGGCGATGGCAGGCGGCACGGTCCTCGCGCACCGCCTGCTCACCGCTGAGCGTTCCGCCGCCTCAGGTGGATGAAGGGCGCCTTCATCCACCTGAGGCCGATGAAGGCGCCCTTCATCCACGACGCGAGCGGGCTCAGAAGGGCAGCCAGGCCTGCTGGGCCAGGCCGCTGCGGGCGTTGACCTGCACACCGGACTGCGAGATCGACCACAGCTGGTCGCCGATCACCACGGTGCGCCTGGCGCCGCCGTAGTTCTGGCTCGACGGTTCGACGATCCGGCCGGTCTCCTCGATCTGGTTGCCGTCGACGCGCAGCACCAGCGAGGAGACCTCGTAGGTCGTCCGGTACCGCGCCACGGGGATGACGAGCGTGCCGTCGGGCGGCCAGAACAGGAACGCGTGCGGGTCGAACTGGGCCTCCGAGTTGGAGTCCGGCAGGTGGTACTGCGCGAGCCGTTGCGGTGCCGCGGGATTGCTCACGTCGAACAGCGACACCTGCGTTCCGGTGACGCGGCCCTGGTCCGTCGCCTCCTGGCCGACGCCGATCAGCTTGCCGTCGCCCGCGGGGTGCAGGTAGGCGGAGAAACCGGTGATCTTCAGCTCGCCGGTCACCTTGGGTTGCTTGGGATCGCTCAGGTCCAGCGTGTAGAGCGGGTCGGTCTGCCGGAACGTGACGACGTAGCCCATCTTGCCGATGAACCGCACGCTGTAGATGCGCTCACCCTTGCCGAGACCACCGGTCTGGCCTTCCTTGGTCAGCTCGGTTCCGTTGCGGCGCAACGTGGTGACGAAGCTTTCCGACGGTTGTTGTTGCTGTTGCTGTGGAACGACATCGCCCGGCATGCGCCAGCAGCAGGGGGCGGCGGTGCCGGTCGTGGTGGCCACGCGCAGGACACCGTCGTGTTCGGACAGTGAGTACTGGTTCAGCAGCGAGCCGTTGACCTCACCGGACGCGACGTGCTTCGGCGGGCCCGCCTGACTGATGTCGAACTGGTGGATCGCCGTCGTGACCGGACGCGACACCGTCGGCTTGCCGGGGAGTTCGGGCAGCAGGTGGTGGTCGTCGGCGATGTAGAGACTGCGGTCGGTGCCGTAGACGGTGTCGCCGTCGGCCATGATCGAGACCGCCTGGCCGGTGCCGAGCTGACCGGACAGCTCGAACGTGAGCACGGTCAGCATCGACGTCGCCGAGTGCACCGCGGGGTGGCTGACGTTCGCGCAGTCGACCAGGCTTCCGCTGCTCTTCGCGCCGTTCTGGTCCAGCTCGTAGCGCGGCAGCCACGACGTGATCGGCTCGCTCTGCAGGATCTCCCTGTTGCGGCGCAGCGATCCTGCCTCGTTGGTCGTCATGTCCGGGTAGACCCACGGCAGGCGCGGCTGCGAGCGGACGACGACGCGGGCGGTGCCGCCGACCTGGCGGGCGTCGAGGTAGGAGCCGTCGGTGCGGAGGCTGCCGATCTGCTTGAGCGCCTTGAGGTCCACGAGGATCAGCTCGGTGCCGTACTCGGGGGCGAACTGGCGGTCGGGTACCACCTTCTCCGTGATCGGCCCGGAGTTCTGCGCGACCACCAATGCGCGGTCACCGGAGACCAGCAGCTGGTTGGCGTAGCGCTGACCGAGGTCGACCGTGCCGGTGATGCTCCTGCTCGCGACGTCGATCACCCGCAGCTTGCCGTCCGCGACGGAGACGACGCGTTTTCCGTCCGTCTTCACGATGTCCGGCTCGTCGACGCCCTGTTCGTGGACGTTCGTCGTCGAGTGGTCCTGCTGCTGCGCGGGCGGCGTGGCGGCGCTCGTCGCGTCGGGCATGGCCTTCGGTGCGACGCCCGCGCTGTTGGCGTCCTCCATGGCGAGGATGCGCGGCCGGCCTCCGAGGCCGTACGCGGTGACGTACGGGGCCATGGCGTTGCGCAGCTCGGTCAGTGCGTGGTCGCACGAGTCGAACGCGACGAGACGCACCGGCCCGTAGTCCACGATCGGTTGTGGTGCCGGGGTTTCGTCCCGCACCGCGGAGCTCACACACGCTCCGGCGACGGCCAGCACGGCGGCGCCGGCCAACAGCTTTCTGCCGTTCATGCCACCAGGACGTAAACAGGGCCGGGAAGGGTTGCGCGCAACCTTTCCCGGCCCTGCCACCACTTACAGCTGGGCCTGGATCTGCGCCGCGTAGGTGGCGACGCGGGTGTAGACGCCGGGGACGCCGGGGTCGGCGCAACCGTCACCCCACGAGGTGATGCCGATCAGCTTTCCACCGGCCACGAGCGGGCCACCGGAGTCGCCCTGGCAGGTGTCGGTGCCGCCCTCGGGGTAGCCGGCGCACACCATGGCCGTGGCGATGAAGCGGCTGCCGTACGCGCCGGCGCAGGTCGAGTTGCTGGTCAGCGGCACGGTGGCCTTGAGCAGGTAGCGCGAGGCCGAACCACCGGACGAGGTGTCGCCCCAGCCGAGGATCGTCGAGCTGGTGCCCGCCGCGTACAACGCGCTGTCCGCGCTCGTCGCGAACTTGAGCGGGGTCTGCGACAGGTTGCGGTCGAGCGTGAGCACCGAGACGTCGTAGCCCCGGGTCGCGTCGGTGTAGCTCGGGTGGATCCAGATCTTCGTGACGCGGGCGACGGTGCCCGCGGAGGAGTTCTTGTCGTCCCGGCCGGCCACGACGCGGACCGCGGACGCCGAGTCGCCCACGGTGCAGTGCGCCGCGGTGACGACCTTGTTGGGAGCCACGAGCGTGCCACCGCAGTACTGGAACCCGCTGCTCGTCGCCAGGTAGACGACCCACGGGTAGGTGGACGTGCTCGCGCGCGTGCCGCCGACGACCTGAGTGCCGAACTCGCCGTCGGTGGTGGGCGTCGGAGCTGCTTCGGCCACGCTGACGCACGCCATTGACAGCGTCGCTGCTGCCAATGCCGCGCCGAGCCATGACCGGAGGCGGTGCAGGGATGCCGCCATGATCATCTCCTTCTTCTGTTGTGTGCTCCCGGTGCAGGGGTGGGAGCCCATATAGATCAACACGGCGTTTCGGGACCGGCAAGGGCTGTTCTGCGTAGGCCATTCGGCCGCGCCCGGCCGCGCGTGATTGGATCGAGTGCGAACAATCCCGTTCCGAGAGGAAGTTGTGATGGCCCCCACGAAGCCTGAGGTCGACCCGCACGACGGCCCGGCGCCCGCCGACCTGGTGATCGAGGACATCACCGTCGGCGACGGCCCGGAGGCCACGGCAGGCCAGTTCGTGTCCGTGCACTACGTCGGCGTCTCCCACTCGACGGGCGAGCAGTTCGACGCGTCCTGGGACCGCGGCGAGGCCTTCCAGTTCCCGCTCGGCGGTGGCCGGGTCATCGCCGGCTGGGACCAGGGCGTCCAGGGCATGAAGGTCGGCGGCCGCCGCAAGCTGGTCATCCCGCCGCACCTGGGCTACGGCGCGCGCGGCGCCGGTGGCGTGATCAAGCCCAACGAGACGCTGATCTTCGTCGTCGACCTGCTGGGCGTGAACTGACAGCACCGGCCTCGCGGCGTTCCACTGGTCCGTTCAGTGGAACGCCGCTGGTCTGCGCGGCCGATTTGCTCCATCGGTGGAACTGGATCACCACCGGCTGCGTCATCCTTTGAGTCCGCTGCCGCCGTAGGAGGGAATGTTTCGGTGCCCGAGGACATCGCCGGGTCGGAGCAGATGCTCGCGAACTGGAACCAGAACATCCAGGAACGCGCCGCTCGCTACCAGGAGATGGCGACGCGCGTGCAGGGCATGACGATCTCCGAGCGGTCGTCCGACGGTTCCGTCCAGCTGACCATCGGCTCCAACGGCATCCTGCAGAACCTCGTGATCAACGAGTCGGCCGCCGGCCGGCGCATGGCCGAGATCAGCGGCGAGATCATGAAGCTGTTGCAGCGCGCGCAGTCGAAGATCCCCGCGTTGCTGCAGGAGGCGATGGCCGAGACCATCGGCACGCAGGACGAGACGGCCAACGTGCTCTTCAACGAGGCCAAGAAGAACTTCCCGGCGCCGCCCGCGGACGACCCGCCCGCGCGTTCGCCGTACGACAACAACGAGATGAACTTCCGCGTGGAGGACGACACCCCACCGCCGCCACCTCCTCCCGTGCGCCGCCGCCCACCGTCGGATGACGACGACGACTTCGGCGGGAATTCGGTGCTCCGCTGATCTTCTGTCCGTTGCCCGAACTTGAGGGGGTTCGATGACCGCCGGTGGTTTCAACGTCACCTCGGACGTGCTGGAAGCGCACGCCAAGGCCCTGGAGGGCCTGCACGGACGGTTGCAGGCGGCCGTGGACGCGGCCGGCACCGTGTCGATGCCCACGGACGCGTACGGGATCATCTGCCAGCCGTTCCGCATGCTGCTCGACCCGGTCGAGAACTGGGGCCAGAACGCGCTGAAGGGCGTGGCCGAGGCGATGGACTCCACCGCCAAGCGCGTCACCGAGACCGCCAAGCACTACCAGGCCGTCGAGGACCAGATCGCCACCACGCTGAAGGGCTTCTGATGTCCACACCGAACCCGTTGGTGGCACAGGCGCCCAAGGAACCGTCCGGTTTCTTCAACGCCGGCACCGGTGACAACGGCTGGGCGACGGGTTTCTCGATCGCCGACTCCGCGGTCGACGCCTACAAGGGCATCTCCGAGGGCAGCTGGATCGAGGGCGGCCTCGGCGTGGTCGGCCTGGTCGCCGACGCCGCGTCGATGGCCATCGACCCGTTCGGCACGCTCATGTCCTCCGCTGCCTCGTTCCTGATGGAACACATGCAGCCGTTGAAGGACGCCCTCGACTGGCTGGCCGGCGACCCGCCGGTGATCCAGTCGTACTCCACGACGTGGGGCAACGTCTCGCAGGAGCTCGGCAAGGTCGCGGCCGACTACAAGGCCGCCGTCGACGCCACCGCGTCGTGGACCGGCACCGCCGGTGACGCCTACCGCAAGGCCGCGGGCGAGCAGCTGGACGCGTTGTCCGGCGCGGCGTCCACCGCGGGTTCGGTCGGCACCGTCGTCGGCGTCATGGGCATGGTCGTCGGGTTCGTGCGCGAGATGGTGCGCGACCTGATCGCCGACCTGGTGGCCAAGCTCATCACGTGGGTCCTGGAAGCCGTGTTCTCGCTGGGCTTCGGCACGCCGGTGATCGTCGCTCAGGCCGTCACCGCCATCTCCAAGTGGGCCACCCGCATCGGTGAGCTGATCCAGAAGCTCATCAAGACCATCAAGAAGGTCTCGCCGCTGCTCGGCCGTCTGACCGAGATCTTCACCAAGATCATGAAGGTCGTCGGCAAGCTGGCCGGCAAGGCGACCGGTCTCGACGTGATCTCCACGAAGTCCATCAAGCCGGGCGGTCTCCTCCACCGCACCGGCACCCCGGACCTCTCGCCTTCCGGCGGTCACGGCACCCATTCGTCCACACCGGACTCTTCACCGTCCACTCCGGACGGACCGTCGCACACCCCGGACAGCCCTTCACACACCCCCGACAGCTCGTCCACTCCCGACGGTCCCTCGCGAACCCCGGACAGCTCGTCCCCGTCGGCACCCGGCGGCCCTTCGCACACCCCGTCGCGCACGCCGGACAGCTCATCCCCGTCGTCCGCCCCGTCGCCGTCGCGAACCCCCGACAGCCCGTCGAGCCCTTCCCACGCGCCGGACAGCTCGTCTCCCGACGCACCGTCCCCGTCGCGAACCCCGGACGCCTCCCCGTCCACCCCCGCGGCCCCGCACACGCCGCCCGCCCCGCACCCCTCGTCCGCTCCGGACGCCCCGCCCCCACTCCGCAACACGGGTCAGACCGTCTCGTCCTCGGTGGCGCCCCCGGTGGACGCTCCGCACCGCCCCGACGCCCCACACGCTCCGTCCCGGACACCGGACACCGCGTCCACCCCTCCCCAAGCCACCCCCACGGGCGGCGGCGGAACCCCGAACACGCCCGGCAACGCCCCGTCCACCCCATCGGCAGCCCGCCCGTCGCCAGGCGGTCAGGGCTGGACCGGCACTCCTGGCAGCCGAGGCGACCTGGGCTCGGGCACCCCGGCCCCGCGCTCCCCCGACATGTCGACGTCGGCCTCCCGCGCCGACGCCCCTTCCCGCCCGTCCTCGATGCCGTCCACCCCCGCGGCTCCGTCCACGCCGTCCTCGCCGTCGATGCCCTCCGCTCCGGGCGCCCCGGCCGCGGGTATGCCGCACGCCCCGTCCGCAGGCACCCCGCACGCGGGCTCCCCGACCCCCGGACGCCCCGGCGCGACCTCTCCGAGCCGCTCCACCGCCCCTTCCGCAGCGGCCCCGCACGCACCGTCCACTCCGAACACGCCCTCGGCAGGAGCGCCGCACACCCCGTCGTCAGGCGCTCCGATGCGCGCACAGCCGTCGGCCCCGAACGCACCACACGCGCCGTCGGCTCCGACGCGCCCGAACACTCCGCAGGGTGGCCCGTCCGCCCCGCACAGCCCGAACGCCCCGTCTCACGGCCCCAACACGCCGTTCCGACCGGACGGCGGCCCCTCACGTCCTGGCGCACCGCACGGCGGTCCGTCGGCCCCGTCACGTCCCAACGCTCCCAACGCTCCGTCACGTCCGGGCGCACCGCACAACAACACGATGCCGTCGGCGCGAACCGACGCTCCCCACGCCCCGAACGCTCCCCACGGCGGCCCCAACGCGCCGCACGGCGGTCCGAACGCACCACACGGCGGCCCGAACCGTCCCGACGCCCCCAACCGTCCGGATGCGCCACGCCGGCCGGACAGCCCGCACCACCCGGACCGCGGGCGCCCCGGCGACCGTCCCGACGGCACGAGGCCCGACGGCTCGCGGCCCCACAACCCGGCCGACCCCCGCTCCCGCGGCACCGACACGGCCAAGGCCCCGCACTCCACCAGCCCGGAAGCCGCGACCCCGCACCGTCCCGACGCCGACAAGCCGCACCACGGCCCAGACGCGGACAAGCCGCACGACAGCCCAGACGCGGACAGGCCGCACGACGGCGACACCGACGCCCCGAACAGCCACGACCCGGACGCCGACCGCCCGTCCCCGGAGGAAGCGCACCAGCGGCACGCCGAAACCACCCCGGCCGGTGTGTCCCACCACGGCGGCGACCCGGACATGGGCGACCTGCCGCACAAGGTGCCCAACGACCCCCGCTTCTTCACCGCGGACGTCCACATCACCCCGGACGGCAGGGCCCGCATCGGCGGTCACGACTACACCCCCGCCGAGTACGCGGACATGCTCCGCCGCTCCGGCTACGACGGCAGCAAGCCCGTCCGCCTGATCGGCTGCGACGCCGGCAGCAACGACTTCGCCAAGCAGCTCTCCAAGCACCTCGACGCACCGGTCGTGGCCCCCACCAAGCCCGCCTGGACCGACAGCCACGGCCGCGTCTTCACGAGCGACCCCGAGATCCGGCCCGACGGCACCCGCCAGCCGAGGATCCCGCCCAACGGCGAGTGGGAGACCCACCACCCGGACGGCTCCAAGACCAAGGCGAGTGACGACGGCTTCGCTCCCGGCACTCACGACAAGGACAAGGACCTCGACCCGCACGACGCCAAGGACCGCGCGGCCGACGGCACCGACACGTCGGGCAGCCAGCCGGACAACGACCCGCGTCCCAAGGTCACGATCGACGCGAACCACCCGGACGCGCCGCTCAAGAGCAAACCGTTCGGCCGTGAACCCGACGGCACGCCCAGCGTGCTGCAGCCGAACACCCGGTACGAGGTGACGGACAAGGCGGGCCGCGAGCGCGGCACCTTCATCACGGGCGACGACGGGCGCATCAAGGAGGTCCACACGACCTCCGGGGAGAAGGGCAACTGGCGGCCCGACAGCCGGAAGCCCTTCCCGGACGCCACGTATCACGTCACCGGCCAGCACGGCAGCGTGTACCACTTCCACACCGACGCCGACGGCCGCACCCACCGCATGGAGGGAGAGCTGGTGCACACCGGCTCGGACGACGCGCGCCGCAGCCCGGACCAGGGCCCGGTCGGCCACGAGGGCCGCGACGAGTACCGCGAGCACAACAAGAAGACCATTCAGGAGTTCCGCGACAAGCACGGCCGCGACCCGCAACCGCACGAGGTCACTCTCTACGAGGACGTCGGCTGGAACGGCGGCCACCTCGCGGGCACCGAGTTCGACGGTCCCGGCGAGTACGTCAACATGGTCCCGATGCTGGAGGACCTCAACCAGCGTCAGGCCGGCACCACACTGGCCAACAACTTCCGCGCGCTCGAAGAGCACTGGGGCGACCTGCTCAGCCAGACGCCGAAGCCGAAGCTGGACGTGCAGATCGACATGACGTACCCCGATGGTAAGAAGACCCCCACCAAGATTCGAGTGCAGTACTGGGTCGACGGGGTACCGGAGCCACCTCTGGTCTACAAGAACATCCCGCCCCGGAAGATGTAGCCAACGGGAAGGAACTGTCTCGTCATGTCGGAACCCGGTCCGCTCTCCCCTCCCGAGCAGGAGGAAGTGGTTCAGAACGTCTGCGCGGCCCTCGTGGGGGAAGCTCCCGCCGGCTGGCAGCAGATCCGGTTCGAGTTCTACTCGACGGTCGGCATCGACAGCGCCAGGTTCGAGATCACGGCGGAGGACGGGAGCGAGGTCAAGCTCGCTCCCCCGATGAGCGCCATGGACCCGCTCGGCGACCTGCGGACGGAGATGTACGAAGAGGGCAAGGGGAGCTGGTTCACGGCCAGGATCGTGATCAACCCGCCCGGCAGCTACTCCGTCGAGTACGACTACGACAACGAGCCGGCCTTCAAGCCGCCGCTGCAGGCCGACGTGTACGCCCTCGACTTCGAGCACTTCCCGCGCTCGGAGGAGAACACGCCGGAATGGCTGCGCGCGAAACTCGCCGAAGCGGCCAAGACCGAGTGACGGAACCGGCTCCGCCGGGCGCTGATCAGCTCCTGGCCGAGCTGCCCGGGACCTCACCGGCCGGATGTTCCAGTGGGCACCGCCGCAGACCGTGACCGAGCGGTTCCGCGAGGTGCGCCAGTCGATGACGGGTCCGCGGACCACCTGGTGCACCGCGCGACTCGACGTCGAGTACAGCGGCGGGGAGAACCTGAAGTCCGGCCGGACCGCCGAGCCGCGGTGGATCACTGCGCCGCCACCCGAGGCGTACCGGGAGGAGCTGCGCCGGGCCGGTTCTGCCGGCGTCCTGCCGGACTGGTTGCGCGCGAAGCTGGTCGAACTGGGCATCTGAGGACTCGGTCCACCCACGCGGACATCGGCCGCCCGATAAGATCAGCGGGGTTTGCACGGGGAAGAGGGGCGAGGACCACATGAGCCAGCCGGCGACACCGCTGAGCGAGCAGGACCAGCAGCAGCTGGTGCGGCAGATCGGCCGTGCCATGCTGCCGGCCGTACCGCAGGGCTGGCAGCGCATCCGGGCCGAGTACCGCGCCGCGGGCAGGCACATCGAGGTCGACCTCGCGTTCTCGGGTCCCGACGGCCAGCTGCGGCCGGTGCGCCCGCCGATGGACGTGGTGCAGATGTTCGGCCAGCTGCGCGGTGGCATGTACCACCCCGAGCGCGGCACGTGGCTGAGCGCGACGTACGAGATCGAGGCGCCGGCGGCGTTCACGGTCGACTTCAACGCCGAGGACGAGCCGCGCTGGCGCAACGTGCCGCCGCCCATCGGTTTCCGCGACGAGCTGCAGACGTTCCCCCGCCCCGACCGGCTGATCCCGGACTGGTGGCGGCAGCGCGTCGGCCTGCCGCCGCTGCCCGCGCCCGAGCCGGAACCCCAGCCGCAGCAGGAGTACCAGGTTCCGCCGCCGAGCCAGGCACCGCAGCCGGACCAGCCGCAGACGGGCGAGCTGCGGACCGCGCGCGTGTACGACGGCAAGAGCGACGACGGCCGGATCGTGGTCAACCGCCAGCCGATCGACCCGCAGCTGGTCGACGGCCTGCTCGCCTACCTGGAGTCGGCGCCGGTCGTGCTGGCCGCGCGCAGCTACGACCTCGACGAGTTCTCGCAGAGCGGTGAGCAGGACGTGCCGCTCAACTTCCGCACCGACGGCACCTGGATCTGGGCCGGCGCCGTGCCGCACTACCTGCGCAAGTACGGCCTGCCGCCGGAGCCGGAGCTGGTCGCGCACGTGGTGGCGCGCGGTTTCCAGGTCGGCGAGGTCAGCGACCAGACGCAGGACCGCGCGGTGTCGATCATCACCGGCCAGGCCTGAACGGATCAGTGCCGAACGGTGGGCTCGGGTTGCCGAGCCCACCGGGAGCCGAGACGATCCAGCCATGCAACGGTGGTGGCTCTTCACGGTGCGCGGGGTGTTCGCTGTCCTGTTCGGCCTGGCGGCCCTGATCTGGCCCGGCCTCACCCTGCTCGTCCTGATCATCCTGTGGGGCGCCTACGCGTTCGTCGACGGCGCGATGATGCTGTACCTGACGCTGACCCACAAGGAGTGGCCCGCCCGCTGGGCGCTCGGCCTGATCGGCCTGCTGGGCCTGGTCACGGGTCTGATCGCGTTGTTCTGGCCGGGCATCACCGCGACCGCGCTGCTGCTGCTGATCGCGGCGTGGGCGCTGGTCACGGGCGTGCTGCAGATCGTCGACGCCATCCGCCTGCGCAAGGTGATGACGAACGAGTGGTTCTACGTCGTCACCGGTGTGCTCACGGTGCTGCTCGGCATCATCCTGGTGGTGAACCCGGCCGCGGGCGCGCTCGCGTTCGTGATCACCATCGGCGTGTTCGCGATCCTGTGGGGTGTGGTGCTGGTGCTGTTCAGCTTGCGGTTGAAGCAGCTCGACGGCGGTCTCGCACAAGCCGCACCGCGAGTGTGACCAGCACGGCGATCCCGACGAACACGTAGAGGTTGCCGATCGCCTGCTGCCACCAGGCCCAGTTCCGTTCGACGTCGTTGTCGTTCGGGAACAGCCAGTGCGGCCCGACCACGAACACCGCCACGATCGCCCACGGCGCCCAGTGGCGGCGCAGCGAGGCGCGCGACAGCAGCACGAGCGCGGGCCCGATCCAGATCCAGTGGTGGCCCCACGACACCGGCGAGATCAGCAGAGCGCCCACCGCCACTACGAAGAACGCCTCGATCTCGCCCAGCCGTGCGGCCAGCCACCACACCGTCGCCACCACCAGCAACGACACCACGAGCCAGACCGCGACCTGGGCGCCGTTGTCCAGACCGAAGCGCGCCAGCGTGCCGCGCACCGACTGGTTCGCCGTGTAGGTGAGCCGTCCGACGCGGCTCGGGTCGAGCAGCGCGTGCGTCCAGTACTCCTTCGCGTCGCCGAACGCGATCACGAACCCGAGCAGCCCGAAGACCAGGAACGACGCGATCGACACGAGCACGGGCTTCCACTGCCGCCGCGCCACGAAGTACAACGCGAAGAACGCCGGCGTCAGCTTGATCGCGGCCGCCAGCCCGATCAGCGCGCCGCGCGGCCACCACCGGGTGCGTTCGAGCAGGCAGTCGGCCATCACGAGCACGCCCAGCAGGAGGTTGATCTGTCCGAACCACAGCGTCTCGCGCAGCGGGTCGAAGACCGACGCCACGGCCGCCGCGCCCAGCCCCCACTTCACGGCCTCCGGCCCCCAGCCGACCACGCGCTGCGCGGCGATCAGGCACAGCGCGGTGAGCATCGCCAGGTTCGCCGCCGCCACCACGAAGATCGCGACGACCAGCGGCACGAGCGCCAGCAGGCTGAACAGGGCGGCGGCGATCGGCGGGTAGGTGAACGGCAGGTCGGGACCACCGAGCGGCTTCGCGAAGCCGTCGACGTAGAGGGGGAGGCCCTGCAGCAGCGCGTCACCGCCGGTGCGGTAGACGCGCAGGTCGAGCGACCACTCCGGCGGGCGGAACATCACGTACGCGAGCGTGGCGGCCATGACGGCGGCCCACGCGAAGACGACCCGCTTGGAGCCCCGGTCCAGCTGCATCGGGAAATGGTAGCGATGTGCCAGATGAGGCCCACGTCACCGTTCTGGACCGGAAAAACCCACGTAGCGTCATTGCGTGACCGCGCAACGTCGAACGTTTAGGGTCAATGTGCTCACAAGGCGCACAAATGCGCACGCGCGGGATATTCTGTGCGCATGAGTCCCGCGCTGGAGACAGTGCTGGCCAAGGCCGGCCTGCAGGTGAGCCCTGACGAGTTCCTGGCCCTCGTGACCGACGCGGCGCGCAGGCTCGCTCCACCGCACCCCGAACCGGCCACCTACTTCACGCCGGACCAGCAGGCGGCACTCACCGACGTGGGCCTCGACCTGTCCCCGGCCGACCAGTCCGACTCCCGGCCGCGCACCCGGACCGTCGTGGCACACGCCGTGCTGCGCGACTCGGCCCTGACCGTCAACGAGGCGGCACGCCAGCTGCAGGTCGACACGAGCCGCATCCGGCACCGCCTCGGCGTGGGCAGGCTCGTGGGCTGGAAGGACAGGGGCAGCTGGCGGCTGCCCGCGTGGCAGTTCGCGGGCACCGGAGTCCTGCCGGGCCTGGAAACCGTGCTGGCGGCGATCCCGTCAGACCAACCGGCACTGGTCGTCGCCGCGTTCATGACCACCCGCCAGGAGGACCTGCCCGTCGACGGCGAGCCCGGCACCCCGCGCGACTGGCTGCTGGCCGGAGGAGACCCGCGCCGCGTCGCCGACCTGGTCTCCGTGCTCGGCACCCCCGCCTGAGCGCTCCCGAACACCCGACAGGACCCGAATGTCACGGCTTCCGCAGCCGCCTGCCCCTGCCGTGCTGCAAGCGCACCTGCGCCGCACCGAGGACGTGGTGGCCGTCCACCGCGCCACCCGTCTGGTCCGCGTCTTCACGGCCAAGGGCTCCCACCCGCAGCGCTGGAACACGTTCCGCTACACCGGCCCGCTCCCCCACGCCCGCTTCGACGCGCAACAACCGGCCGAGGACGGCAGCCCGGTCCAGGACCACGAGAACGGCGTCCTCTACTTCGGGCTGTCCGTGCGCACCTCGATCGCCGAGGTCTTCCAGGCCACCTCGATCGTGGACCGCCGCACCCGCAGCCCTTTCCTCGTGGTGCTGCGTCCCCGGCGCACGCTGCGGCTGCTCGACCTGGGCGGACTGTGGCCCACCCGCGTCGGTGCGTCGCAGGAGATCTCGACGGGACCGAAGCTGGTGACCCAGGCCTGGTCCCGGGCGATCCGGGCGGCCTATCCCGAGCTGGACGGGCTTTGGTACCGGTCGTCGATGGACTCCGGTGACCCGGCCATCTGCCTGTGGGATCCGCCTGGGGCTTCCGGGCTTCCGGCGGCACCGGACGTGTTGCTGCCGTTGGACCATCCTGGTCTCGACCTGCCGTTGGCGCGCGTGTGCGAGGAGCTCAACTACACGCTGCTGGGGTGAGTCCAGTCCATTCGGGACTCATGGCCCTGGTAGGCCGATCGGCCGCACACCTAGCCTGAACGGATGCGGTTCGCGATCGCCGGGGGTGGTGTGGCCGGGCTGGCCGCCGGTCTGGCGGTGGCGCGCGCCGGGCATCGGGCGGTCGTGGTGGAACGCGACCACGTGACGGCGCAGGACGGGCCGGAAGACGCGTTCGACGTCGTGCGCAAGGGCATTCCGCACTTCCAGCAGCCGCACACGTTCCTGCCGCGCGGGCGCAAGGTGTTGCGCGAGCTCGCGCCGGACGTGATCGGCGCACTGCTCGACGCGGGCGCGGAGGAGCAGGACCTGGCCGCGCAGCTGTCGGGTCCGCGGCAGGCCGGTGACGAGGACCTGGTCTACCTCTGGGTGCGCCGGCCGGTGGTGGAGTGGGCACTGCGGCGCGCCGCGGCGGCCGAGCCCGGCGTGCGGCTGGTCTCCGGCAGGCAGGTCACCCACCTGGTGCCCGGCGCGAGCGGGTTCCACCTCGACGACGGCGAGGAGGTCTGCGCGGACGTCGTGGTCGACGCGCTCGGGCGGTACCGGTGCCCGCCCGGCTGGCCGCGCGCCCGGGCCGAACCGACCGAGTGCGGCTCGATCTACTACTGCCGCTACTTCGAGCTCGTTCCCGGTGCCGAGCACCTCGCGGGGCCGTGGCTGCTCAACCCGCGCGGCGACCTCGGGTACATGGGGTTCAACACCTTCCGCGGCGACAACCGGACCTTCGCGGTGATCTTCATCGTGCCCACCGCGGACCACGAGCTGAGGTTGCTGAAGGACAACCGCGCGTGGGAGGCCGCTGCCAGAGCCTGCTCGCCGCTGGACGTGATGACCTCACCGGATCACGCGCGGCCCATCACCGACGTCATGCCGATGGGCGGTCTGGCCAACATCGACCGCACGAGAGGTTCCGGCGTGCCAGGGCTCGTGCCCGTCGGCGACGCGTTGTGCCACACCAATCCCATGTTCGCCTACGGGCTGTCGTTCGCGTTGGTGCACGCACAGGCGTTGGGTCGTGCCAGCCTCGCGCACACCACGCCCGAGGACGTCTCGGAGGCCTACCTCGCCGACGTCGGCCCGGAAGCCCGCGAACGTCACGCCTTCTCGCTGGAGTTCGACGCGGCGCGCAACGCGGCCTGGAGCGGCACGCCGGTCGACCTCAGCCGCCGCGACGGCTGCTATCCGCTGTTCTCGTTCACCGCCGCGCTGGCCACGGCACCGCACGACGACCACGTGCTGCGCCGGACCGTCGGACGCGTCGGGCTGCTCGACCGGCTCTCGGTCTTCGACACCGACGGCGACCTGCACGACCGCATCGAACGGATCTGGCCGCAGCTCACCCGCGCGCCGGCCGGGCCGCCGCGCGAGGAGCTGCTCCGCCTCGTCACCGCGGACCTGGTCAGCCCTTGAGGTGGCGGTCCCACCACTCCAGCACCGCGTCGAAGCGCTGCCTGCGGTGCCGCGGCTGGCCGGACCGGGTCAGCTCGTGGCCCTCGCCCGGGAAGATGAGCATCTCCGCCTCGACGCCGCGCCGCCTCAGTGCGACGAACATGCGCTGTGCCTGTTCCAGCGGACAGCGCCAGTCCTGTTCGGAGTGGACGACCGCGAACGGCAGGTTGATCTTCTCGACGTAGGTCAGCGGCGACATCGCGCGCTGCACCTCGGGATCGGGGCCGCAGTAGGCGTCGGCGAAGAAGTAGCCGATGTCCGAGGAACCCGAGAAGGAGTCCCAGGCGTTGACGGCGCGCTCGCTCCAGGCCGCGCGGAACCGTTCGCCGTGGTGAGCGGACAGCCACGACGTCATGAAACCGCCGTAGGAGCCACCCATCACGCCGACGCGTTCGGAGTCGCAGTCGGGCCGGGCCAGTGCGGCGTCCAAAAGGGACAGGACGTCGTCGACGTCGACCGTGCCGAACTTGCCGATCACCGCCTGCCCGTGGGACTGGCCGTACCCGGCCGAACCGCGCGGGTTCGGCAGCACGACGGCGTACCCGGCGGAGGCGTAGACCTGGGCCTCGTCGAAGAAACCCCAGCTGTGGTACATGAACGGACCGCCGTGCACGGCCAGCACGACCGGGTGCGGGCCGTCGCCGTCGGGCAGCACGAGCCAGCCGTGCACCGGGTAGCCGTCGGAGGCCGAACCGGACAGCTCGACGACCCGGCGCGCGTCGACCGACGGAAACGCCGTGCGCACACCGGTTCCGACGAACTCGACCTGACCAGGACTGTCCGGGGTGGACACGACGGCGACCACAGTGGACCCGTCGGTGGCGAAGGACTTCACCGCGGCCGACGCACCGGTCAGCACCTCGCCGGGACCGCCGTCGAACGGAATCCGCCGCAGCTCCAGCGCACCACGGTTGCGCACGACGAGCAGCACACCGGCGGCATCGGCCACGGGCTGACCGGAAAGCCGTTCCACGTCAACGGTTTCGGCATCGGTGAGGCGGACGGGGGAAGAGCCGTCCAGCTCCGACCGCCACAGGCCCAGGTTGCGGGCCACCGCGTCGATCCCGGTGAACTCGGTGCCCAGCCAGTACAGCGACGATCGGGCGACGAACGGCATCGAGACCTCGCCGGCGCCGCGCACGAGCAGCGAGACCTCGCCACCGGCGGCGGGAACGGTGCACAGGTCGCCGTGCAGGGTCTCGACCGCGCCGAGGTCGCGCGGTGCCACGAACACCAGCGTCGAGTCGTCGATCCAGGCCGGGTCGGAGACGTCGAACGTCCCGTCGGTCAGCTCGGACACCGTGCCGTCCAGGTCCACGACGTGCAGGCGCGTGCGGCGGTCGGCGAGGAAACCGACGTCGTCGACGCGGTAGTCCAGGCGCGTGATGCGGCGCGGCGCCTCGGCCTCCGGACCGTCGTCGTTCGTGCCGTAACGACCGGCCTCGGGCACGCGCGCCACGAACGCGAGACGCGACGAGTCCGGCGACCACACCGGGGCACCGGCGCCCAGCGGCAGATCGGTCAGGCGCCGGGGCTCGCCGCCGTCCACCGGGGCGACGTACAGCTGCGGCTTGGACTTTCCGCTGACGCGCAGGAACGCGACCGAGCGACCGTCCGGTGAAATGCGCTGCGCATTGTCGCGATCACCGTGTGTCCACGGCGTTGTGGTGCCGTCGGGGAACACCCGGTGCAGGCCGCCCCGGTAGGTGTTCGAGTCGAGATCAGGCTTGGCGATGCTGACCAGCACCAGGTCGCCGGACACGGCGAGGGTGCCGGGCGTGGTGAGCAGCGACAGTTCTTCGGGGCGCACGCCCAGGACGCTAACAGAGCTTGTTAGCAAAGCTCAGCACCGATTGTTGACCGATCACAAAAATTGACTCGCCGCATAGATTTCCGCATATGACGCGCATCGTGTTCTCTGGGGGCAGGGTCTTCACCGGCCGGGCGAGCGAGCCCGGCGACGTGGTGGTCGAAGGCGACCGGATCGTCGACGTGGGCATCGGACTCGACGGTGACACCGTGGTCGACGCGACCGGCCACACGGTCCTGCCGGGGCTGTTCGACTGCCACGTGCACTTCATGTTCAGCGGCGCCGACCTGGTGCGGTCGCTGAACACGCCGTTCTCGCTGCCGTTCTACGAGGCGATCGGGAACATGAAAGCCACCCTGCGGTGCGGCATCACCACGGTCCGCGACGCGCTCGGCGCGGACCTCGGTGTCGCGGAAGCCGTCCGGCGCGGCCTGATCCAGGGACCGCGCATGCAGATCGCGGTCAACATGGTGTCGCAGACCGGCGGCCACAACGACGACTGGATGCAGTGCGGCGCGCACATCTCACCGCCGCTGCACCCCGGCCTGCCGAACACCGTCGCCGACGGCCCCGAGGAACTGCGCAAGGTCGTCCGCACGCTCGTCCGGCACGGCGCGGACATCATCAAGATCGCGTCGAGCGGCGGCGTGATGTCACCGCGCAGCAACCCCCGCCACGCGCACTTCCGCGACGAGGAGATCGCGATGATCGTGCAGGAGGCGAACGCCGCGGGCATCGCGGTCATGTCGCACGCGATGAGCGGCGACGGCATCCTCACCGCGGTCCGCAACGGCGTGCGGTCGATCGAGCACGGCGTGTTCCTCACCGACGAGGGCGTCGAAGAGATGATCAAGAACGGTACGTGGCTGGTGCCGACGTTGATGGCGCCGCGCATGGTGCTCGACCAGGCCGCGGCGGGCGTGGCGATCTCGGACGTCATCCTGGACAAGGCGAAAGCCGTTGTCGCGCAGCACTTCCAGGCGTTCCAGAAGGCCCACCAGGCCGGCGTGAAGATCGCGATGGGCACCGACTCCGGTGTCGGGCCGCACGGCGACAACCT
Organism: Lentzea sp. NPDC004782; assembly: GCF_040609115.1. Classification (NCBI taxonomy): domain Bacteria; kingdom Bacillati; phylum Actinomycetota; class Actinomycetes; order Pseudonocardiales; family Pseudonocardiaceae; genus Lentzea; species Lentzea sp. NPDC004782. The sequence goes on along the minus strand of NZ_JBEXJN010000004.1, from coordinate 162,190 downwards.
CACCGAGCTGACGCTCATGGTCGAGTACGGCATGTCGCCCGCCGAAGCGCTCTACGCGACCACCACGTCGGCCGCCGAGCTGATGCGCCTCGGAAACGAGCTCGGCGAGCTCACCCCGGGCAAGCTCGCCGATCTCGTTCTCGTCGAAGGTGACGCCGAGCAGCACGTGAAGGCCGGCACCCTCAAGCAGGCCATCCGCGCCGTCTACCAGAACGGCACCCAACTCGTCCAGCTTTAGTTTTCACGCGGGGACCCTACGTACGCTCCTGCAGTACGAAAGGGCCCCGCGTGGCGGAAAAATCACCCGTTAGTGGTTCGCGCCCACTTGCTTCGCGGCATCCGGGTCGCGCTTCACCTTGAGGAGGCTGGCGATCGTCGTGATCGCCAGCACGCCGACGATCACCGACAGCGAGACCTCGATGCCGATCGTCGGCACGTGGAACGGCTCACCGCCGTTGAGGAACGGCAGGGTGTTGGTGTGCAGCGCTTCCAGGATCAGCTTCACGCCGATGAAGCCGAGGATCACCGACAGGCCGATCGAGAGGTAGACGAGCTTCGACAGCAGGCCGCCGAGCAGGAAGTACAGCTGGCGCAGGCCCATCAGCGCGAACGCGTTGGCCGTGAACACCAGGAACGGCTCCTTGGTGAGGCCGAAGATCGCGGGGATCGAGTCGAGCGCGAAGAGCAGGTCGGTGGAACCGATCGCGACCATCACGATGAACATCGGGGTGACGAAGCGCTTGCCGTCGATCTTGATGAACGACTTGGCGTCGTGGAAGTCGGGCGTCACCGGGAAAACCTTGCGCACGATGCGCAGCATCAGGTTCTCCTTGAACTCCTCGTCCTCGTCGTCGTGGCTCTCCCGCGCCAGCTGCCAGCCGGTGTAGATCAGGAACGCGCCGAAGATGAAGAACACCCAGCTGAACTTGCTGATGAGCGCCGCGCCGGCCGCGATGAAGATGCCGCGCATGACGAGCGCCAGCAGGATGCCGATCAGCAGCACCTTGTGCTGGTGGATCGCGGGCACCTTGAACGTCGTCATGATGATCAGGAAGATGAACAGGTTGTCGACGCTCAGCGAGTACTCGGTGATGTACCCGGCGAAGAACTCGGTGGCGTACTGGCCGCCGGAGAAGTACCAGATGCCGAGGCCGAAGAGGCCGGCCATCGCAACGTAGAAGGTCACCCAGCGGGCGGCTTCACCGATCGTCACCTCATGGGGTTTTCGATCGACGATGACGAGGTCCACGGCAAGCAGAACCAGCAGACCTGCGATCGTCGCGATCCACATCCATGCGGGGACGTTCACAACCCAACCTCCGGGATTCTCGGGCGCACGCCAAATAACCCGGAGGTCTCCTCCGCCGCCGAGGTGATCTCGCTGAGACCCTCTCGCACGACCGACGGCACCGGAAGCTCCACGCCGAGCTCCGTACTGACGACACCGCCGCTTAGGGAGTACTCCCCTCCATGCTGCGTGAACATTGTGCGCCACGGACACCTGTTAGCGCCACACAGGGTGAGCAGACCCACGCAAGCAGCAGCAACGGGAATACGCAGCGTGTCGTTCGGGTTTGAACCGCCGCAACCTGAAGGCTCGCTGAAGATCGACTCATGCTGAGACCGGGAGCGGATCCCGACAGGCCGTTCTCAGCAAAACTCGCATATCGTCATCGCTGTGTCCCGCCTCTCCCGCCTTCGCGGCAGGTGGACGATCCCCGCATTGATCGTGGTCCTCGCCCTCGTCGCAGGTGGCGTGTACTTCACTCGATCCGGGGACGACCCCGTGGCCGTTCCCTTCAAAGAAGCGAAAATCGACGCACCTGAGAGCCCCGGCAGCACTCAGACGGTGACGATCGAGACGCGTCTTTACCTCCCTCAGCACACACCCGCGCCCGCGATCATGCTCGCGCACGGTTTCGGCGGCAGCCTGCGCAGCGTGCACACCCAGGCCGAGGAGTTCGCCCGGCGCGGCTTCGTCGTGCTGACGTGGTCCGCTCGTGGCTTCGGCCGCAGCACCGGCCAGATCGCGCTGAACTCCCTGGACCGCGAGGTTCGCGACGCCCAGAAGCTCCTCGACTTCCTCGGCACCCGTGACGAGGTGCAGAAGGACAGCGCCGGCGACCCCCGCGTCGGCGTGACCGGCGCGTCCTACGGCGGCGCGCTGTCGTTGCTGCTCGCCGGTGTCGACAAGCGCGTCGACACGCTCGTGCCCGTCATCACCTACAACGACCTCGCCCAGGCGCTGCTGCCGAACTCCTCGTCGGCGACACCGCACTCGCAAGCCACCCCCGCCGCCACCTCGTTCGGCGAGGACGGCGTCTTCAAGCGCTCGTGGGCGGGCATCTTCTTCTCGGCGGGCATGACGTCGATCGACCTCGCCTCGCCCACGGGTGAGGCGCCGGAGACGGGTCAGACCGAGTCCCAGCAGCCGGCCGGGCAGCCGGGCGGCAACTCGGGTGCGGCGGGCCAGCCACCCACACCGTCGTTGGGGGCGTGCGGCCGCTTCACCCCCGAGGTGTGCCGCGCCTACACGGAGGTCGCCACGACGGGCCGCGCGTCGCAGCAGACGCTGGACCTGCTGCGCCGGTCGTCGCCGGTGGCCGTGACCGACCAGATCAAGCAGCCGACGATGCTGGTGCAGGGCGAGCAGGACACGTTGTTCGGGCTCGACCAGTCCGACGCGACCGCGCGCCAGATCACCGCGGCCGGCGGCAAGGTGAAGACGGTCTGGTACGCGGGCGGCCACGACGGCGGCAACCCCGGCGCCTCGCTGCGCGGTGAGATCGCCGACTGGATGGCGTTCCACCTGCAGGGCAAGGGAAACGACCCCGGCACCGGCTTCGAGTACACGGTGCAGGGCGCGTTCCGCTCGTCCGGCGCTCCCTCCTTGCGCACGGTCGCCGCGCCTTCCTACCCCGGACTCACCGGTGGTGGTGTCGAGCGCAAGACCGTGAAGCTCAGCGGACGCGAGCAGGTCGCGGTGAACCCGGCCGGCGGCAACCCGGCGGCGATCAGCAACCTGCCGGGCCTCGGCTCGGCGTTGTCGCGGTCGTCGGCGATCTCGTCGCGGCTGTCGCTCGACCTGCCGGGCCAGGCCGCGGTGTTCACGTCGGACGCGCTGGACTCGCAGCTGCTGCTGACCGGGTCGTCCACGGCCACTCTGCGCGTCGCGCGCGGTGACCAGACCTCCGGCGAAGCCATCCTGTTCGCGAAGCTCTACGACGTCTCCGCCGACGGCACACGCGTCCTGCCGGGTTCGGCCGTGGCCCCGTTCCGCGTGGCGCTGCCGCCGGACGGCTCCGCCGCCGAGGTGTCCGTGACGCTGCCGCCCGCGGTGCGCCCGGTGGAGAGCGGCCACAAGCTCGCGCTGGTCGTGTCGACGACGGACCAGGCGTTCGCGAACGCCGCACAACCCGCCGCGTACCGGATCTCGCTGGCGTCCGACTCGCTGGCGGTGCCGGTCGTGCCGGGCCGCAACGTGACGACCGGCTTCCCGGTGGGTGCGCTGTGGGGCATCGTGATCGCGCTGCTGGTGCTGATCGGCGCGGGCGTCATCGCGATGTTCCGCCGCCGGCTCGCCCACGACTCGGATCCCGAGCTGTCGTCGGTGCCGCTCGTCATCTCCGGTCTGACCAAGTCGTACCCCGGTGGTCTCACCGCGGTCCGCGACCTGTCGTTCCGCGTGGAGCACGGTCAGGTGCTGGGGCTACTGGGTCCCAACGGCGCAGGCAAGACGACGACTCTGCGCATGGTGATGGGCCTGATCCATCCCACCGAGGGCAACATCCGGGTCTTCGGCCACAAGGTGACGCCGGGCGCGCCCGTGCTGTCGCGCATCGGTTCGTTCGTCGAGGGTTCCGGCTTCCTGCCGCACCTCTCCGGCGCGGCCAACTTGAAGCTGTACTGGGCAGCAACTGGTCGTCCGCTGGAGGAGGCGCACGTCGAGGAAGCGCTGGAGATCGCGGGCCTCGGTGACGCCGTGCACCGCCGCGTGCGCACGTACAGCCAGGGCATGCGGCAACGGCTCGCGATCGCCCAGGCGATGCTCGGCCTTCCGGACCTGCTGATCCTGGACGAGCCGACCAACGGTCTCGACCCGCCCCAGATCCACCAGATGCGCGAGGTCCTGCGCCGCTACGCCGCTGCGGGCCGCACGGTGCTGGTGTCGTCGCACCTGCTGGCCGAGGTGGAGCAGACCTGTTCGCACGTGGTCGTGATGCACAAGGGCCGGCTCGTCGCCGCGGGCGAGGTGGCCGACATCGCGGCGGGAGGCGGCGAGGCGACGTTCCGCGTCGACTCCCCCTCGAAGGCGGCCGACGTCCTGCGGGGCCTCGAAGGCGTGCACGACGTGCACGAGGACGAGGGTGCCGTGCACGCGTCGATGAACGGCGTTCCGCGCGCCGCAGCGCTTTCGGCACTGGTTGCCGCGGGTGTGGCGGTGGACCAGGCGGGTCCGCGACGCAGGTTGGAAGACGCTTTCTTGGAGCTGGTCGGTGAATGACTTCCTGATGGCAGCGGCGTCCGCGACGGCGGGCGCCCAGGCCGAGGCAGAGGTCCCCTCGTCGAGCGCGCAGACGTTGCTCGCGGGCGAAGGGGGTCCCCTTGACTCAATTATCCCAGCCGGCACCGACAATTTCGGAGCGGAGGTGAAGCGATGACCGAGCACGCTGCCGCAGGCGTCCCCTCCGAATCGGCGCACACGCCGCCCGCTCGGCAAGGGGGACCCCTGGTTTCATTCTCCCAGACGACACCGACAGTTCCGGGCGGCGAGCGTCGCGAACGGACCGTTCACGCCGGCGTTTCGCGCCTGGCGAAAGCGACCCTCACCGCGAACCCCAACCGCACGAAGGCGCCGCCCCGGCAGGAGGTGAACCGGTGACCGAGCACGACGTCCACACCGACCCCGGCGCGATCACCGAGCTCACCGACGCCGCCGCCCACCAGCACACCGAGGTGGCCCCGGACGGCTCGGCGGTCGGCTACAAGGCCGGCCGGACGCTGAGAATCCGCGTGGAACTGCAGCGGCAGATCCGCCGCCGCAGGACCCAGTTCGTGCTGGGCTTCCTGGTGCTGCTGCCGTTCATCCTCGCCCTGAGCTTCGAGATCGGTCAGTCCGACCCGAACCGGCGGAGCGGCGGTTTCGTCGACCTCGCGACGGCAAGTGGCATCAACTTCGTGGTGCTCACGCTGTTCGTGAGCGGCAGCTTCCTGCTGCCGATGATCGTGGCGCTCTTCTTCGGCGACACGATCGCGTCCGAAGCGTCCTGGTCGAGCCTGAAGTACCTGCTGGCCGCACCGATCCCGCGGCACCGCCTGCTGCGCCAGAAAGCGATCGCGTCCGGCATCCTCAGCTTCTTCGCCCTCGCGCTCCTGCCGGCAGTCGCCCTCGCGGTAGGCGTCATCTGGTACGGCGCAGGCGAAGTGGTCAGCCCGACGGGCGAGGCGGCGCCGTTCGCCGACGGCGTGGTCGGCATGGGGCTCGCGGTCTGCTACATCGCGATCAACCTGTTCTGGGTCGCGGGGCTGGCGCTGTTCCTGTCCGTGTCCACCGACGCGCCGCTCGGCGCGGTCGGCGGCACGGTGCTGGTGTCGATCGTGTCGCAGATCCTCGACCAGATCCAACCGCTCGAGGACCTGCGCAACTACCTGCCGACGCACTACGCGATGGCGTGGGCCGACCTGCTCTCGACCGATGTGGACTGGTCGGAGATGGCGCGCGGAACGTTCTCCGCGCTCGTCTACGGCGGCATCTTCACGTTGCTCGCGGCACGTCAGTTCAAGACCAAGGACATAACTAGCTGACGCAGAACTCGTTGCCCTCCGGGTCGAGCATGACGACCCAGTGGCCCGTCTGGTCGTTGTGCTCCCGCACGCGTGTGGCGCCCAGCGCGACCAGGCGGTCCACCGAGTCGAGCCCGGCCCGGACGTCCAGGTGCACGCGGTTCTTGGCCGTCTTGCCCTCGGGCACCCGTTGGAACAACAACCGCGGCCCCTTGCCGTCCGGGTCGATCAACGCGGCGTAGTCGTCGGCCGAGTCGAACGGGATGTTGTTCTTGGTCGCCCACTCCTCCCAAGTGGTGAAGCCGGGAGGCGGTGGCTGCGTCACGTAACCGAGTGCCTGCGCCCAGAAGTCGGCGAGCTTCGGCGGGTCGTTCGCGTCGAAGGAGACCTGGAATTCAGTAGCCATGCGGCGACCGTAGAGACCAATGCGGACAACGAGTGTCCGGGGTAGCGTGCCGTCTCATGCCACGTCCTGTGCACTTCGAGATCCACGCCGCAGATCCCGAGCGAGCGCGGAACTTCTACTCCTCCGTCTTCGGCTGGAAGATCGAGCAGTGGGGCGACATCCCCTACTGGACGATCTCCACCGGCGACGACGACCAGCCCGGCGTGAACGGCGGACTGCTGCCGCGCCAGGGACCCGACCCCGCACCAGACGCACCCGTGCACGGTTTCGTCATGACGATCAGCGTGATCGACATCGACGCGACCATCGCCGCCATCGAGGTCAACGGCGGCACACTGGCGCTGCCCAAGAACAAGGTGCCCGGCGTCGGCCTGCTCGCCTACTACAAGGACACCGAGGGCAACATCTTCGGCATCCTGCAGCCGGAGGAGCGCTAGACAGGCCTCTTGCGCTTCGGCAACCGCGCGACGACGGCCTCGTAGGAGCCGTCGACCAGCTCCAACAGGTCGTCGTCGGGCACCGATCCCTTGAGCGCGATGGTGTTCCAGCCGTAGCGCCCGACGTACCCGCTGACCGTGATGTCGTCGGGGAAGCGCTCTCGCCACGGCGCGGCGGCCTCGGCGTCGGCCCCGCACTTCAGCCCGATGGTGTGCGCGTCGAGGCCGATGAACGCGAACGCCTTGCCTCCCACCTTGCACACCAGTTCGGCGTCGCCCCACGGATACGTCTCCTCCGCGCCCGGTTTGCCGGCGCAGTAGGCGATCAGCTCGTCCAGTGTCACAACGGGATTATCGCGCGCCGAACACCGAGACGAAACGGGTGAGCAGCTCCGCGAACGTCGCCCGTTCCCCGTCGGTCCAGTCCGCCATCGCCGCCGCGCACGCCGCCTGGCGCGCTCGGTGCAGCTCAGCCGACGTCGCCCGCCCGCGCGGCGTGCGGACCAGCAGCACCCGCCGCCCGTCCGCCTTGTCCGCGACCCGCGACACCAGCCCGGAGTCGACCGCGCTCGTGACGAGCTTGCTGGCCCGCGGCTGGTCGACGTGCAACGCCGAAGCCACACTGGACACCGTCGCCTGCGTACCGGTCCGCTCAGCCGCCTCCACGACGTCGAGCACGTCGAAAGCCGGTACGGCCAGCTCAGCGAGTGCTCGTCGGGACTGACTGCGCCGCATCGCGATCAGCGCCTGCTCCACCGCGGCGAGGTGGTTTTCCACGTCCACCGAGAGATCATGTCCGTTCTGCGTCCTGACGAAAGCTGTCAGCCGACATCTCACCCCAGAGGGCGATTTACGCCGTAGGCACGGATCGTCTTCTGCTCAACGGAGTTACCCGCCGCATCCACCGCCTTCACGTTGAGCGACACGAACTCCACCCCGTCCGGATGCGGCACGAGCGCCTTCCAGCGCGCCCTGGCTCCCACCACCGGCACGCTCCGCCAGGTGGCGCCGTCGTCGACCGACGCCTGCACCGTGACGCTCCTGACCTCGGCCGCTCCGACCGACCCGGCCTGCGGCACCACGCTGACGTCCACCGGGAAGACCCGGCACCCGGCCGGCGCCCGGTTCAGGCCGTCGAACGCACCGGAGATCCGCAGCGTCGGCACCGGCAGGTACACGTTCCCGTCCGTCCTGCCCGACACGAACTCGAACCGCGCCGCCACCTTCGGCGCGAACGGCGTCCACTTGGGGCTGCGCGCGGCCTCGACGTCCACCACGTACCGCGCCTGCGCCTCCGGCAACCCGGAGAAGTTCAGGAACACCCCGTCGTTCTCCGCGAGCACCCTTCCGTCCACAGTGGACAACTGCGTGCGCGCCTGCACGTACGGCGCCCCGAACACGAACTCGTCCGAAGCGTCCGGCTCCCCCGGTGCGAACGGCCAGTGCTGCACGTACCCGTTGTTCCCGGACCGCACGATCCCGTGGAACCCGCGCAGGTTGAGATCCGTGGACGCCACCGCGCTGTTCCACGACCGAACCCCGCTCGTCCCACCGGTGAACACCGGCCGTCCGGCGCTGATGTGCCCGTCGAACCCGAGACTGGGCTGCGACACCGGCCGCTGGAAGAAGTCCATGACCCACTTGACGTCCGGCCGCCCGGTGAAGTGCTCCACCCGCCGTTGCGGAATCGCCAGGTCCAACGGCGTCCCGAAGGTGATCGACTGCCCCTTGACGTAGAAGGGCGAGGACGACCGCGACCCGATGGCCGGCGCCCCTTGCGCCCGATACCGCACCTTCTCCTCGTAGAGCTCCCGATCCCGCACCCGCGCCCTCACCTCAGCCGGAATCCCGCCGGCGAAGGGCGTCGCCACGAAGTACTCGTGCCCACCGCCGCCCCAGATCTGGAAGGTCCCGAAGTTGAAGTACGCGGCATCGGCCTGCACCGGCACCGCGAAGAACGCGTCCTGCGTCCGCGACGACACCCCGGTCTGCACCCGCACGCCCCCGGCCGCGTACACCGCGTCGATCCCGACGAACCTCCGCCCCACCGCCCGATCGAACCGCGCGCCGACCTCTTTCCCCTGCCGCGCATCGATCGTGATGGCCGTGGGCCGGTCGAGCACGATCTTCCCGGTGCTGGCCCACGTGTGCTCGGCGTCCCCGTGCACCACCGCGTCGACCGAGTAGACACCCTTCACCAGCCGCAACTTCGTCACCCCGCCGACCGGCTGCGCGAAGTCCTCACTCGCCCCGCTCGCCAGCTCCAGCGCACTGACCTCGGCCCCCGACGGCTTCCCGTCCCGCCCGACCGTCGTCACCGTCAGCTCGTACATCTCAGCCTCGGCAGTGAACCCCACCGCGACCGCGATGCCGCCCACCACAACCCGTCCCCCGCCCGGCCCGACGGCCACCTTCGCCGGATCCAACGTCACCTCGACGTCCGCGGCACCACCGCCAGGAACCACGATCTCCTTGGCGCCCAACGCGATCGCCGGATGGTCGACCGAAACCGGCAACGTCACCGCCCGTTCCGACGAGTTCCGAAACGTCAGCTTCCTGGTGATCGGCGGCAACTGCTGATGCGGAAACCGCAACACCCCGAAGCTGAGACTCGACACCGACGCCACAACCGAATTCCCCACCGCGGCGGCGACATCGAGCCGCCCGCTCCCCTCCTCGTACACGCTCCGCCCAACCGACCGCGCCGCCCCGGTGATCGCGGCCTTCAGCTCCCGCCCGGACCAGCCGGGATGCGCCTGTTTGACCAACGCAGCCGCCCCCGCGACGTGCGGCGCTGCCATCGACGTCCCATCGGCCCGCGTGTGCAGGTCGTCAATCGGCTCACCCATGCTCGTCCCGGCGGCCCGCGCGGCCCCGATGCCCTCCCCGGGCGCCACCACGTCGGGTTTGACCGCGAAATCCCCGACCCGCGGCCCCCGACCGGAGAACCGGCTCAACCGGTCACTCTTGCTGACACTCCCCACCGCGAGCGCGGCATCAGCAGCCGCAGGCGAACTGACCCCGTCCTCCCCTCCGTTCCCGGCGGCGACCACGAACAAGGTCCCGTGCTGCTCGGAAAGGCGGTTGACGGCAAGGGACAGGGGATCCGCGCCGTCAGTCGCCCCACCGCCAAGACTGAGGTTGACCACCTCAGCCCGCGGCGCAGCCCACTCCATGCCCGCCAGAACCGCCGACTCGTCACAGGTGTCCTCCACGCACACCTTCCCGACGAGCAACCGCGCGTCCTTGGCGACACCCCCGAACACCCCGTCCCCGGCAACGGTCGACGCCACGTGCGTCCCGTGCCCGAAGGTGTCCCGCACCCCACTACCGGTGAAGTCCTGGGCCTCCAACACCTTCCCCTGCAAGTCCGGATGCCCGGGGTCGTACCCGCCGTCCAGCACGGCAACGGTGACCCCGCGCCCGGTGAACCCGGCCTGCCAAGCCGCAGGCGCCCCGACCTGCGCAAAACTCTCGGCGTCCCACAACCGAACGCGCCCGTCCAACCACACCTTCGCGATGTCCGAGCCGCTCTTGATGCCCTCCCAGGCAACCCCGAGCGCACTCTTGGCAGGCGCCAACGCCCTCCGATCGACGATCAGGGGCAACGTGTCCCGGCTACCGTCGTCCCGCCCCTGCTCAACGAGCCCGGTGACGTCGAACAACCGCTTGTCGACCTTGCCGCTGCGCACCAACGGCACAGCGTCCTGCGGCACCACCAGAACGTGCCCTCTGGCCGTACGCCGCTGGTGAAACAGCACGCGATCACGCCCAGCCCCCGGCATGACCGTGACCCGATCTCCTTGCACAGCAACACGATCACCAGTGACGAGGGTGACCACCTTGAGAGCCGCACCGGCCGACGGAACGCTGGAAGGCAGCCGCTCAGCCGCCGCCGAAGGAACCAAGACTCCCCCGGCAACCGCAACAACGACAGCACCGACCGCCACCCCGCGCAGCATGCAAGCCTCCCGCCCGCAACCGAACCCGGCAGCGCAGCGGCGAGTGCGCGAGATCGACAGTGGCCGGGAAGAGGTTTCCCGTCAAGCGCCACCCGGCCTACGCCCACGCCACCGATGGGAAGGAGGCCGAGACGGGAACACCGAGACGCAGCAAGGGAGGTAGGGCCGATAGGCGGAAGCGGAGATGGGCGCGGGTGGCGGCAACCCGAGATCATCCGCGAAGACGAAGCCGAGCCCGTCTTTTCACAACAACCCACACCGCAACGAAACCAAGCAACCGCAAGCCGCCGTGAGCAACACGCGTGCCATCAACCCGCCCACGGCGCCGGCTGGTCCTCGATCAGATCGGCGGGGTCCGGGGCGAAGCCCCGGAAGCCCTAAAACGCAACGCGACCACCCGCCCAAGCCGCGGATCTCACTTCACCCCGGCCGCGTCCATCCCCCGCAGCTCCTTCTTCAAGTCCTGGATCTCGTCCCGCAACCGAGCCGCCAGCTCGAACTGCAGGTCCCGGGCAGCGTTCATCATCTGATCGGTCAACGACTGCACCAGATCCGCGAGCTCCGACCGAGCCATCCCGGCCCGCTCGTGCGAGGCGACCACGCCGGAGGAGCGGCCGCCCTCGCCGGTGGCGCGCTTGCCGCGTGACTGGTTGCGGCCGGAGCCGCCGACCGGGACCTCGTCCTCGGCCTCGGAGTACACGGCTTCCAGGATGTCGGTGATCTTCTTCCGCAGCGGCTGCGGGTCGATGCCGCGTTCTTCGTTGTAGGCGACCTGCTTGGCGCGGCGGCGGTTGGTCTCGTCGATGGCGTGCTGCATCGAGTCGGTGATGCGGTCCGCGTACATGTGGACCTCGCCGGAGACGTTGCGGGCCGCGCGGCCGATCGTCTGGACCAGTGAGGTGCCGGAGCGGAGGAAGCCCTCCTTGTCGGCGTCGAGGATCGCCACCAGGGAGACCTCGGGGAGGTCGAGGCCCTCGCGCAGCAGGTTGATGCCGATCAGGACGTCGAAGTCGCCGAGGCGCAGCTGGCGGAGCAGCTCGACGCGGCGGAGGGTGTCCACCTCGGAGTGCAGGTAGCGGACGCGGATGCCCAGTTCCAGCAGGTAGTCGGTGAGGTCCTCGGCCATCTTCTTGGTCAGGGTGGTGACCAGGACGCGCTCGTCGCGCTCGGCTCGTTCGCGGATCGAGTGGACCAGGTCGTCGATCTGGCCCTCGGTCGGCTTCACGACGATCTCGGGGTCGACCAGGCCGGTCGGGCGGATGACCTGCTCGACGAACTCGCCGCCGGACTGGCCCAGCTCGTACGGGCCGGGGGTGGCCGACAGGTACACGACCTGGCCGATGCGGTCGGCGAACTCCTCCCACGTCAGCGGGCGGTTGTCCAGGGCGGAGGGCAGGCGGAAGCCGTGCTCGACGAGGTTGCGCTTGCGGGACGCGTCGCCCTCGTACATACCGCCGATCTGCGGGACCGTCACGTGCGACTCGTCGATGACCAGCAGGAAGTCGTCCGGGAAGTAGTCGAGCAGCGTGGCCGGCGCGGTGCCGGGGCCGCGGCCGTCGATGTGGCGCGAGTAGTTCTCGATGCCGTTGCAGAAGCCGACCTGGCGCATCATCTCGATGTCGTAGGACGTGCGCATGCGCAGCCGCTGGGCTTCCAGCAGCTTGCCCTGCCGTTCCATCTGGGCGAGCGTCGTCTCCAGCTCGGCCTCGATGTCGCGGATCGCGCGTTCCATGCGCTCAGGGCCGGCCACGTAGTGGGTGGCCGGGAAGATCCGCAGATCGGAGACCTCGCGGACGACGTCGCCGGTCAGCGGGTGCAGGTAGTAGAGCTTGTCGATCTCGTCGCCGAAGAACTCGACGCGGATGGCGAGCTCCTCGTAGGACGGGATGATCTCGACCGTGTCGCCGCGCACCCGGAACGTGCCGCGGGTGAACGACATGTCGTTGCGCGTGTACTGGACGTCGACCAGCAGGCGCAGGAACGCGTCGCGGTCGACCTCCACGCCCACCTCGAGCGGGATCGAGCGGTCGAGGTACGACTGGGGCGTGCCCAGGCCGTAGATGCACGACACCGAGGCGACCACGATGACGTCGCGCCGGGTCAGCAGCGACATGGTGGCCGAGTGCCTCAACCGCTCGACGTCCTCGTTGATCGAGGAGTCCTTCTCGATGTACGTGTCCGTCTGCGGGATGTACGCCTCTGGCTGGTAGTAGTCGTAGTAGCTGACGAAGTACTCCACCGCGTTGTGCGGGAAGAGCTCCTTCAGCTCGTTCGCCAGCTGGGCGGCCAGGGTCTTGTTCGGCGCCATGACCAGCGTGGGGCGCTGCAGCCGTTCGACCAGCCACGCCGTGGTCGCCGACTTGCCGGTACCGGTGGCGCCGAGCAGCACGACGTCGCGCTCGCCCGCGCGCAGGCGGCGTTCCAGCTCGGCGATGGCCGCGGGCTGGTCACCGGCCGGCTGGTACTCGCTGACCACCCGGAACTGCCCGCCGGTGCGGACGATGTCGCCGACGGGACGGTGCTCGGAGTGCGCCTTGACGGTGCTCTCCTCTGGCGGGAGCTCGGTTGCGAAAGCCACGGGAAGCACGTTACGCCGGGGGTCTGACAATTTCAGATCGTCCCTGATCAGACCCCATCACACGGGCAGCAGCAACAGTCGCAGTCACAACAGTCGCAGCAGCCGGGGTCACACCCGTCGCAGTCGAACAGGTTCTCGCGGCGCTTGTCGCTCCACGGGCCGGGGAACGGGTCGCGGCAGCAGAACTGGCACGTCCCGCACATGTAGAGGAACGCCCCACACCCCGTGAAGCAGCCACGCGGCTGCGGCTGCCAGTTCAGCTGCGGATACGCCCACAGCCCGCTGCCAGGATCCGACCAGCGGGGCTCGTCCGGCTGCTCGTCCGGCTGCTCGTCCTCGCCGAACGCCCGGATGATCGACTCCGCCAGCTCGTGCACCAGCAGCTTGTGCACGAGCCGCGCGTCGGTGAACTCGGCCTCGTCGAGCGCCAGCCGGATGCCCGTCACGGCGTCCAGGCACAGCCGATGTGCCTCGGCCACCGACGTCCCGGTGGCGAGCAACGGGTTCCACGCACCGGACGCGCGGTCGGACTCCAGGTCCTCCGCGGCGTCGATCAGGTGCGCCACCCGTCCGAACAGCCGCCCCACCTCGCGCAACGGCTCGACGTTGCCGGGCCGCCCGGCGATCACCGCGGTCTGCGCGACGGCGAACCCGGTCGCGGTCTCCGTCGGCTCGGTCACCACCAGCACCGAGCTCCCCAGCCCCGCGGCCGCCTCGACGAGAGGCTGCCGCCGCACCGAGTCGATCATCAGCGAGGCGTCGAACCCGAGGTCGGACGCCGTCCCGACACCCTTGGCAGCCCAGCGCCGCGCCACCGCGCGCCCGGCCCAGCCGACCCGGCCGGCGAGCCCGTCCCCGTCGTCCACGTGGTCGTGGATCTTCAACGACGCCAGCACCAGCGACACCGACGCCGCCAGCCGCGCCCCGGACCCGACGGCCACGTCCGCGGACTTCATCCCCCGCAACGCGCACGGTCCCGCAGACCGCCGCGAGAGGCCGCTCTGCGCCTCCACCATCGCCGAGATCATCAGCCCGTCGTAGTTGGTCACGAGCCGCGAGAGATGACCGTGCTCGTCGCGCAACGCCAGGCACATGCCACACAGGTGCGCGAGCCACGCGGACCGCAGCTCAGCGCCCATTCTGTTGCGGCAGGGGCGGATGATCCCGAACATGCGCGGCATCCTAAGTGGCCGGACGCGCCGGTGATGGCAGTATCGGCGACGTGGCACACATCCATCCGCCGAAGATCGAGTACTTCGACCTGGACGCCAAGAGCAACACCGATCCCAAGGGGCAGTTGAGGAGCGTCGACGAGTACCGCCTCACCCCGACGGGCCTCTACATGTTCCGGCCGCTCGCGGGGCACCCGAAGATCAGCCACTTCGAGAGCTGGTTCCTGCCCAAGCTCAACCTCCGCGTCACGCGCCAGTCCTGGCACCCGGGCCACCAACTGGACTTCGACTTCTACGTCGACGTCGTGGAGATCAACGCGATCGGGAGCGTGTGGAAAACAACCGATCTGTACCTCGATCTGATCGTCCGAACGGGTCACAGCGTCAACGTTCTGGACACGGACGAGTTGATCGCCGCAGTTCAGCACAACCTGATCACACCGGAACGCGCGCAATGGGCGCTGGAAACCACCTACTCAGCGGTGTCGGGAATTTCAGCGCACGGTCACGATGTGGTCAGGTGGCTCACCTCTTCGGGTTGTCCCACCACATGGCGTTGATACACAGAGTGTGTTCGTCATCTGACCGTGACGTAACGAATCGACCCGGCGTGTAACTGGGCGCACTTATTTGACTACCCTCGGCGCCGTGGGAGCGGTCACTACACCTCAGCTGGTCGACGTCATCGACACGATTTCGGGCGTGCGCACTTATTCGTCCGGTGGCACGCGGACCCTCAGTTCGTGCGACGTCGAACGGTGGGGTTTGCGGATCCAACATCCCACCCCGGAAGACCCGTTCTCCGACGCCGAGGTCACCTGGCTGCTGCCCGAACTGGGCCTGCGCCTCACGACCTACCGCGCCCGCTCCCGCCACGCCCGCAGCGGCCCGAGCGTGCTCTCCGCCGTGCGCGTCGAGCGCGACCACCGCCACTGGCAGACCACCGACCTGTTGCTGGGCCTGGCAGTTCCCGGCGGCACCACCGCCCGCATCGTCCGCAGCGAGGAGTTCGCCGCCGCCGTGGCAGGCCGAGTCCTGCGCCCCGGCGACGCCGACCAGGCCCTGCGCACGGTCCACCGCACCCTCGAAGAGCTCAGCAACGTCAACCACAACCTCACGAGCTGGCTGACGTGGCAGGGCATCTACGACACCTGGCCGCCCTTGTAAGCCGCAACGCGCGCGACGGCCGCCTCCATCCACGGCTCCTTCGCCTCACCGTAGGCGAAAGCCCCGGAGTCGGCCGCAAACCGTTGGGACAGCTCGAGCTTCAGCTCCGCGTACTCCGCCCGCGCCGCCGCGTCGTGCCGCAGCCAGTCGCGAAAATCGATCGCCCACCGCCAGTTGGGCGCCCCTTCCACCCGCAGGTGCAGGTTGACCCGCCGTCCGGGATCGGCCCCGGCGTGCAGCCGCTTGCTCCAGTCGCCGTCACCACGAGGCGTGTCCTCATACGGCCCCACGTACGGAAACCCGGCCTGCGCCAACGTCTCCCGCAACGAGTCGGCCGCCGCCATGTCCTCCACGGCGAGCTGGAAGTCCAGCACGTCCTTCGCCGCCAGCCCGGGCACCGCGGTGGACCCGATGTGCTCGACCCGCCGCCCACCGGCGGCCACGCTGATCCGCCGGGCGATCCGCCGTGCCTGAGCGGGCCACCGCCCGTCGTACGGCACGACAATCGGCGGTCCGGACGCGTACGACTGCGTCCGCACGTTCTTCTCGAACCCGACCAGCCGATCCCACAACCCGGTGACGTCCGGAACCTCACCGCTGTTGTCCAGCCACACGTCCGCAACAGCCCGCCGCTGCTCATCCGTGGCCTGCGCGGCAATCCGGTTCTCCGCGTCCCGCCGATCCATCCCCCGGCTGCCGACCAACCGCCGCAGCCGGGTCTCCACGTCCGCGTACACGACGATCACCAGGTGGTACACGGCCGCGATGTCCCGCTCCACCAGCAACGGGATGTCGTGGACGACGATCGCGTCCTCAGGCGCCTCAGCCATCCGCTGCCCGGTCAACGCCCCGATCCGCGGATGCGTGATCGAGTTGAGCGTCTGCCGAGCCTCCTCGCTGACGAACGCCTTGGCCGCCAACGCCGCCCGATTCAACGTGCCGTCGCCGTTCAGCACGTCGTCCCCGAACGCCTTGACGACCTCCCGAAGCCCTTCGGTCCCGGGCTCCAGCACCTCACGCGCGAGCTTGTCCGCATCGATCACGACCGCGCCCTTGTCGGCGAGCAGCTTCGCGATCGTCGACTTGCCGGACCCGATTCCCCCGGTCAACCCCACCCTGAGCATGCCGCACAGGCTAGACCGGAGGCGTCATGGCCTGCTGAGCGAGTACCGGCAGCACCGCCATGAGCCGGGCCTGCGGGAGGAAGTTGTTCCGGTTGCGCACCACGAACGTCGACTTCCCGAGCGACCCGATGAGCAACTGCTCGTCCTTGCCCTCGATCAACGTCCCCTTCTGCTTCCCGACGTCGACCTCGGTGATCTTCGCCCCGTCCTGCCGCTCAGCCTCGACGCTCTCGGTGACCCGAGTACGAGCCGTCAACTCGTCCACGTACGTCGACAGCCCAATCACGATCTTCGCGTCGTCAAGCCCGCGCTTCTCGGGAATCCCGTAGTAGCAGTCGATCTTCCCGGTCTTCCCGATCGACGGCTCCTTGATCCCGATGATGATCCGAGGCTCGCCGGGCAACTCCTGCCCGACCGTCGCGTTCATGACCTCAACCGGCACCACGAGCTCGCAGTCGTCCGGCAGCGGCCGATCCACCATCACCGGCACCCGCGACGGCTTGGTGGGCGGGGTGATCTTCGGGATCTGCGGTGGCGGCGCCTGGGTCTGCGGCGCCGGAGACGAGCAGCCCACGCAGACCGACAGCGCAACCGCGCCAAGCACCACCACAGCGAACTTGTTCCCACGCATAGGTTTGCCAACCTACACAACGGGGTTCGGCCTCCACCACAGAGTGAACGGGTGGCGTCTCCGAGCGTTCGGCGTCGCGGTGGATGAAGGGCGCCTTCATCCACCTGACGTCGATGAAGGCGCCCTTCATCGACAACGAGGCGCGACCGGAACGGCCGGGCACGACGACAAAGGCCCCCGCACCGCAAGGGTGCAGGGGCCTTGGTCAGATCAGGCCAGGCGGACTCACATGCCGCCGGACAGCTTCTCCCGAAGCGCGGCGAGCTGCTCGTCCGAAGCCAGCGTGCCACCGGACTGAGCCGGCGCACCCACCGAGGTGGTGCCGGAGACGTCGCCACCCGAGGTGTAGTTGCCCGCACCCTCGGCGGACGCCTCCTCCTCGGCCTCGGCGGCCTTGCGGATCTGCTTCATGTGGGCCTCGTAACGAGTGTGGGCCTCGGCGTACTGACGCTCCCACTCCTCACGCTGCTTGTCGAAGCCGTCCTGCCACTCCTGGGTCTCCGGGTCGAAGCCCTCGGGGTAGATGTAGTTGCCCTGGTCGTCGTACTCGGCGGCCATGCCGTACTGGGTCGGGTCGAACTCGGTGTCGACCGTGAAGCCCTCGTTGGCCTGCTTGAGCGACAGCGAGATGCGGCGACGGTCGAGGTCGATGTCGATGACCTTGACCATGACGTCGTCGCCGACCTGGACGACCTGCTCCGGGATCTCGACGTGGCGCTCGGCCAGCTCGGAGATGTGGACCAGGCCCTCGATGCCCTCGTCGACGCGGACGAACGCGCCGAACGGAACCAGCTTGGTGACCTTGCCCGGCACGATCTGGCCGATCGCGTGGGTGCGGGCGAACTGGCGCCACGGGTCTTCCTGGGTCGCCTTCAGCGACAGGGAGACGCGCTCGCGCTCCATGTCGACGTCGAGGACCTCGACCGTGACCTCCTGGCCGACCTCGACGACCTCGGACGGGTGGTCGATGTGCTTCCAGGACAGCTCCGAGACGTGGACGAGACCGTCGACGCCACCCAGGTCCACGAAGGCACCGAAGTTGACGATCGAGGACACGACGCCCTTGCGGACCTGGCCCTTCTGCAGCTGGTTGAGGAACTCGCTGCGGACCTCGGACTGGGTCTGCTCCAGCCACGCGCGGCGGGACAGGACCACGTTGTTGCGGTTCTTGTCCAGCTCGATGATCTTCGCCTCGAGCTCGCGGCCGACGTACGGCTGCAGGTCGCGGACGCGACGCATCTCGACGAGCGAGGCGGGGAGGAAGCCGCGGAGGCCGATGTCGAGGATGAGACCACCCTTGACGACCTCGATGACCGTGCCGCGGACCGGCTCGTCCTTCTCCTTGAGGGCCTCGATGGTGCCCCAGGCGCGCTCGTACTGGGCGCGCTTCTTGGAGAGGATCAGGCGGCCTTCCTTGTCCTCCTTCTGGAGAACAAGAGCCTCGACCTCGTCACCGACGGAGACAACCTCGGCGGGATCGACGTCGTGCTTGATCGACAGTTCGCGCGAGGGGATGACGCCCTCGGTCTTGTAGCCGATGTCGAGCAGGACCTCGTCCCGGTCGACCTTGACGATCGTGCCCTCAACGATGTCGCCGTCGTTGAAGTACTTGATCGTCTTGTCGATAGCAGCGAGGAAGTCCTCCTCCGTCCCGATGTCGTTGATCGCGACCTGCTTCGGCGCAGCGGCAACGGGGGCGGTGGTGGTGTCGGTGGACATTAGGTAGGTGGCTCCGGTACGGATTGGCATTAATGAGTGGTAGTGGTGCGCGCGCAGCGTCGCAGCGACCTGGAATCCCGACCGTTCTGGATCATGGGCAGCACTAACCCACTACGCACGCGATATCGTACGCGGCCGCCAGACGCGCAAGCAAACCAGCCCCCATGTGAAGGAGCAGTGTGTCCAACCAGCACGCGAGCGCGGAGCAAGCGCTCGGCACCGCCGGCATCGTCAAGCGCGGGGCGGACGCCGCCGAGTCACGCGCGGCGAACCGCGTCTGGTGGGACGCCGACGCCGACGACTATCACGAGACGCACGGCGACTTCCTCGGCGCGGCCGACTTCGTCTGGTGTCCGGAGGGCCTGCGTGAGGAGGAGACCGGCTTCCTGGGCGAAGTCGCTGGTCGGAGCATCCTGGAAGTCGGCTGCGGCAGTGCGCCGTGCGCGCGCTGGCTCAAGGCCAACGGTGCGGACGTCACCGCGCTCGACATCTCCGAGGGCATGCTCCGGCACGCCCGCGAGAACAACGCGAGGACCGGCATCGAGGTCCCGCTCGTGCAGGCCAGCGCCGACCAGCTGCCGTTCCGGAGCGGCACCTTCGACGCCGCCTGCTCGGCGTTCGGCGCCGTGCCGTTCGTGGCGGACGTCGAGGAGGTCTTCGGCGAGGTCGCCCGCGTGCTCAAGCCGGGCGCGAGGTGGGTGTTCGCCGTGAATCACCCGATGCGGTGGATCTTCCCGGACGACCCCGGCCCGCTCGGACTCACGGTCACGCAGTCGTACTTCGACCGCACCCCCTACGTGGAGGTCGACGCCGAGGGCCACGCCACCTACGTCGAGCACCACCGCACGCTCGGCGACTACGTGAAGGCCCTCACGAACACCGGCTTCGTGCTGGAAGACCTCGTCGAACCCGAGTGGCCGAAGGGGCACACCCGCGTCTGGGGCCAGTGGAGCCCGCTGCGGGGCAGGCTGTTCCCCGGCACCGCGATCTTCCGCACACGCCTGACGTCGTAATCTCAACGCCCATGACCCCGGCACGCGGACTAGTGGCGGCCCAGTCGGCTCGTTTCACCTCACTGGACCCGTTGCTCCCGGCCGCCGCCGAGCCGCCGACGGACGGGCACGTCATCACGGCGGCGCTCGCGGACGGCACGCGGGTGGCCGGGGTCATCAGCCACAAGACGTTCGACGAGCACTCGACGACCCGGCTGTGGTCGACCGCGCAGGTGTGGGAGCTGCTGCCGCTGATCGGCACCTCACAGGGCATGGACGCGCTGCTCACGCGCTTCCGCCAGCACCTCGACACGCATGAGACGGGCGACGACGACAGCGCGTGCGTGGTGCATTGGCCGAGCCGCGACACCAGAGCCGCACGCGCGTTCCTCGACCACGGCATGGTGCCGCTGTCCGTGCTCGCCGTGCGCCTGCGGACTCCCCCGGCCCGCGTCCCGCGCACGCTGACGATCCGCCGCGCCACCCCGCACGACCTGGACAGCGTGCTGGAGCTGGCGCTGGCGGAACTGGAGTACTCGTCGTTCGTCGGCTCCACGATCGTCCGCCCGGAAGCGCGCGCCATCAAGCAACGCGCGCTGGCCGAGCGCCTGGCCAACGCGAGCCCCATCTGGCTCGCCGAGCGCGACGGCATCGCGGTCGCGCTGGCCGAGTGCGCGATCGTGTCGTCCGAGCCCGGCTCGATGGCCGCGACGAGGCTGCCGCGCGGCCGCTGGGGCTATGTGAACTGCCTCTCGGTGCTGCCCGGCGCCCGCGGCACGGGCATCGGCCAGCAGCTGGTCGCCTACGCCCACCATGAGCTGCACCGGATGGGCGCGGTCGGCACGTACCTCTACTACAACCCGCCGAACCCGTTGAGCAGCGTCTTCTGGCCGCGCCAGGGCTACCGGCCGTTGTGGACCGTGTGGGAAGTACGTCCGGCATCCGCCCTCAGGTGAACTATGTCCGACTTGCCACCGAGCCGAGCCTGCGCCAGAATTTGTACTGACCGGTCAGTTTAAACGGAAGGTGAACCCGTGGAGATCCGCGCAGAACGCGCAGGCGTCAACGGAGCACATGGTCCACTGCTCCGGCCGACCTCGCTGGTCGTGAAGCCGGGCGAGCTGACGCTGGTCGCGGGCGAGCCCGGAACCGGTCACACGGCGCTCGGCCTGCTGCTCTCCGGCCGCATGAAGCCCTCGACCGGCACGGTGTCGCCGGACGCCAAGACGCTGCGCAAGCAGGTCGTGCTGGTCGACGCCCCCGAGGTGAACGAGCCGGAGGAGGCGCTGACGCTGGCCGCCGTCGTCGGCGAGGAGCTCGCGATGAACCGCATGCCCTCCGGCAAGAAGGCGGTGCACGACTGGTTGGTCGAGCACGGCGCCGAAGAGCACGCCACCAAGCGCTTCGAGCACGTGCCGGCGCACACGCGGTGCGCGGTGATGCTCGAACTGGCCTCCGAACGCCCCGGCGTCACCACGCTCGTCCTCGACTGCCCGGACCGCTACCACCCCGACCCGCGCGAGTGGTTCGCCCTGGCGCAGACCTACGTGACCCCCGAACGGTCCGT
This sequence comes from Lentzea sp. NPDC004782, assembly GCF_040609115.1. Lineage (NCBI taxonomy): Bacteria > Bacillati > Actinomycetota > Actinomycetes > Pseudonocardiales > Pseudonocardiaceae > Lentzea > Lentzea sp. NPDC004782. The sequence continues at coordinate 140,651 of NZ_JBEXJN010000004.1, read as the reverse complement.
GGTCGCCCTCTGCTCGAACACCTCCGCCCACATCCTCGACATCCCGCACGCGCGCCTTGGTGAGGACAACGACGACACCAAGATGGAGATCACCGCATGAGCGCCCTTCGCATGGCCTTCAACGAACTTCGCCGGATCACGTCCGGCACCCTGCCCAAGCTCGCAGTCGTCGCGCTCTCGCTGGTGCCGCTGCTCTACGCGTCGCTTTACCTGTACGCAAACAAGGACCCGTACGCGAACCTCCACAACGTCCCGGCCGCGCTGGTCGTGAAGGACAAGGGCACCAAGGACCTCAACGCCGGCAAGAACGTCGGGGACGAGCTGCTGAAGGGCAACAAGTTCAACTGGCACCTCGTCGACACCGTCGACGAGGCCGACGAGGGCGTGCGGAAGGGCAAGTACATCTTCGCCCTGACGCTGCCGGAGGACTTCTCCGAGGCGCTCACGTCCGCCGAGCAGAACAAGCCGCGCCAGGGCGTGCTGACGCTGACCACCAACGACGCCAACAACTACCTGGGCAGCACGATCGCGAACCAGGTCGTCGCCGAGGTCCGGCGCGCCGTGACCGCGAAGGTCTCCACCGAGGCCGCGGACAAGTTCCTGCTCGGTTTCTCCACGATCCGCGAGGAGACCACCAAGGCCGCCGACGGCGCGACGAAGCTCGCGGACGGCGCTGCTCAGCTGCGTGACGGCGTGAACGAGCTCGACAAGGGCCAGCACCAGCTGCTCGACGGCGCCACGCAGGCCGCGAGCGGCGCCGCGCAGCTCCGCGACGGCACCCACCAGCTGCGTTCGCAGACCGCGCCGCTGCCCGACAGCACCCGTCAGCTCGCGAACGGCGCGCGTCAGGTCGCGAACGGCAACGAGACCGCGGCACGCCAGGCCGAGGAGTACGCGCAGAAGGCGCAGGCGCTGGTCGGCGTGCTCGACCAGGCCAACGGCGACATCGCGAACCGCTTGCGCGCACTGGGTTTCACCGAGGACCAGGTGCAGCGCGTCATGTCCACGATCGGCCAGGTGCGCAAGCCGGTCGACGACGCCAACGGCAAGGTCCAGGGCGCGTCGAGCGACCTGCGCAAGCTCGCGAACGGCGCGGACCAGGTGGCAGACGGCGCCGAACTGCTCGCCTCGAAGATGCCCGCCCTCGTCGACGGCATCGGCAAGCTCGACGACGGTGCCACGAAGCTCGCGGACGGAACGGCCCAGCTGCGCGACGGCGAGCAGAAGGCCGTCGACGGCACCACCAAGCTCAAGGACGGCGCGAACCAGCTCGCCGACGGTTCGGCCCAGCTGCGCGACGGCCTCAACGGCGGCGTGAACAAGATCCCGAACGCGGACGACCCGACCCGCGCGGCGATCGCGCAGGCCATCGGTGACCCGGTGGCGGTGAAGGGCCTGTCCCAGACGAAGGCCGCCACCTACGGCGCGGGCCTGGCACCGTTCTTCCTCGGCCTCGCAACGTGGATCGGCGCGTTCGTGCTCTTCCTGCTGCTGCGTCCGTTGTCACGCCGTGCGCTCGCCGCCGGTCAGTCCTCGCTGCGGGTGGCGTTGGGCGGATGGCTGCCGGGTGCGTTGCTGGGCATCGTGCAGGTGCTCGTGATGTTCACGGTGGTGCGGTTCGTGGTGGACATCGTGCCGTCGAACCCGTTGGGCACGTTCGGTTTCCTCGTGCTTATGTCGCTGACGTTCGTCGCGATCCTGCACGCCCTGAACGCCGCGTTCGGTGCCGTGGGCAAGTTCCTCGGCCTGATCCTGCTGATCCTGCAGCTGGTCAGCGCCGGCGGCACGTTCCCGTGGCAGACGATCCCGGTGCCGCTGTACCCGCTGCACTACGGCCTGCCGATGGGCTACGCGGTCGACGGTCTGCGCCACCTGATGTACGGCGGCGACCTGGGCAGCGTCGGACACGACGCGCTGATCCTTCTCGCCTGGCTGGTCGGAGCCCTAGCCTTGTCCTCCGTGGCGGCCTACAAGCAGCGGGTGTGGACACCGTCGAAGCTCAAGCCGGAGCTCGTCCTGTGAGCGCGCGGACGACGGCGACCAGGCAGAAGCTCTTCGACGCGGCGTTGAAGCTGGTCGGCGAACGGGGCGCGGCCTCGGTGACGGTCGACGAGATCGCCGCGGAGGCGGGCGTCGCCAAGGGCACGATCTACTACAACTTCGCGTCGAAGGACGCGTTGGTCGAAGCCCTGCTGCGCCACGGTGTGGAGATCCTCGCGGGCCGGCTGCGGTCCGCGGAGACCGCCGACGACTCACTGGAAGCGCTGGTCGACGAGATGCTCGGCTTCTGGGCCGAGTACCCGGCGTTCGGCCAGCTGCTGGTCTCCGAACTGTGGCGCACGCCGGGTCAGTGGCACGGCACTCTCTCGTTGCTGCGCGACGACATCGTGTCGATCGTGAAGAGTCAGATGAAGCGCCTCGCCGACGCGGACCGGCTCCCCGACGGGGTCGAGGTCGGCACCGCGTCGGCGGCGTTGTTCGGCACCCTGCTCGTGATCGCCCTGGACTGGCAGGTGTTCCAGCCGGAGCGGTCACGGGCGGAGGTGCGCGAGTCGGTCATGCACCTGGTGCGGGGGCTGGGACCGGCTCGGTGACGGCGTGCTGGGCGTCGTTGATCTTCCGGATGATCTGGATCGCGAGCACCGCGGCCGCGACGGTCGCCGCCGTCGAGAGCGTCGACCACACGGCCTGGTCCGTCTGGAGCCTGGCGCCGACGTAGGCCAGCACGAACGACACGATCCAGCACGACCACCACGCGGTGACGAGGCCGCTCCTGGGCCTCAGCTGCAGTGCCAGCGTGCCCTGGCTGCGGTCCGACGCACGCCAGATGTCGTGCATCACGGCCTGCGGGACGAACAGGTTCACGATCGGGATGAGCCAGCCGAGGATCACCCACATCGGTGCCCACTTGTGCTGGTGCCTGGACGCGGTGGCGTGGGAGTTGAGCCGCGCCCAGTACATCCACACGATGAACGTGATGCCCGCCAGCACGTAGGCGACCAGCCAGATCCACAGCAGCATCAGCAGCGCCGCCACCGCCGCCGCCTGGGCCGCAGTGCCCTCGACGTGGTCTGTCACCACCGAGCCCAGGGTCCAGTCCGCGACCGTGTTCACGATGTCGAGCACCACCGTGATGACGATCAGGATGATCGCCGCGGTACCGATTCCGCGCACGGGTCTGAAAGCCTCGTTGCTCACTGAAAGTCCCCCCAAGAAACGTACGTCCCCCGACGTCGCGGCGGAGCGTACAGCCTCAACGCCCGATCGAGCGATGTGTTTGGTCGTGCGGGGCTAAAAGGCCGCCGGTACGAACGAAGGCATGTCGAAACCGCTACGCATCCTCGCCGCGCTGCTCGCGTGCGCCGCGCTCACGACGTCCCCCGCGCTCGCCGCGGAGCCCGCGAAGGCCAGCGCCACCTTCGAGGAGAAGCTGTTCTCGCCCGTCGACGGTGTCCTCGACTTCGAGGAGACGACCGGCGGCATCAAGGTCAGCGGCCAGTTCAAGAAGGGCTTCTCCTCCGACCGGCCGGACGACTACCAGCTGCAGGTCCTCGACAACGCGGCGGTGGTCGTGGACTTCACCAAGGAGTTCCGGGCGACCGCGGAGATCACCTCGCCGAAGGTCGAGAAGTTCGAGTTCACCACCAAGACCAAGCAGAAGATCGCCGACATCCGCAACGAGGACGTGGTGGTCCGTCAGCTCGTGGACGTGGCCGCGGGCATCAAGGTGCAGGCCGAGATCGGCCGCGCGAAGGTCGTCAAGTAGCGGTCAGCGGGCGTCCTCGTGGTGCAGCGAGGGCGCCCGCCCCTCCAACGCCCGTTCGACGGCCTCCAGCACCGCACGGCTCGTGCGCAGGGCGGCGTCGTGGGCGAAGTGGCCGAGCAGCACCTGCTGCGTCGGATGCGGCAGGACCGGGTCCGGTACCGGCGCGTGCGTGTGCACCTCCACCACCGGCGCGTTATCGGCGAGAAGGTGCTGCACGGCCCGCAGCACGTCCACGCGGTAGCTGTCGTGCACCCACGCGACCAGCAGGTTCACCGGTCGCCCGGCGAGCTCGTACTCGACCTCGGACGCCAGCTCCGCCGGCTTGGTCCAGTCGGCTTTGATCCACGTCGGACGGTGACCGCGCGAGATCGACGCACGCGCCGCACGTCCCGGACCGTCGTCGGCCATCAGGGGCCGGGTCCGCGACGGCAGCACGACCTGCCAGCCGCGTTCGACCAGCCGTGCCGCACATCCGGCCAACATCCCGGTTCCGCCGAGCACCAGCGCCGTTCTCACCGAGCACGCTCCCGTCCGACCGAGGCCAGCGGCCCTGCCAGCCACCGCTCCACCTGCCCCTGCCCGCGCAACCGCACGACCACGACCTGGTCGACCAGGGCGAGCACCCTGGCCCGGTTGCGCCGGTAGGTCTTCGGGCCCCACCGCAGAATGTGCTCGGAGTCGGTGAACGCCGACCACAACGACGGTTCCTGGTTACCGTTCCACAACTCCACCCTGCGCGCGCGACGTCTGATCGTGCGACTGACGAGCCGTGCCATCACCATCGCGAACGGGTGATCGAGCCACACCAACGTGTCCGCACGGGCCAGCAGCTCGCGCCGCACCTCCTTGTACTGGAACTCGGTGACCCAGTGGCCGTCGTCCGCGAACGCCGCGACCTCCGCGCGGAACTCCGGGCGCGGCGTCCACTGTGGACCCCAGTAGAGGCTGTCGAGCTCGATCCGCCGCAGGCCGCGCTGCTGCGCGATGCGCAGGCAGAGGGTCGACTTGCCGGAACCGGTGTTGCCGGCGACGAGGATGCGCCGGGGCACGTGCGGCAGCGGATCAGCTGGTCCGAGCAACGGCATCGGGCCAGGGTAGTGCCATCACAACATCAAAACAGGGCCCCCGGAAACCCGGAGGCCCTGCTTCGCGAACAACGTCAGAGAGCGGTGACGTTCGTCGCCTGCGGGCCCTTCTGGCCCTGCGTGACGTCGAAGGTGACCTTCTGGTTCTCCTCCAGGCTGCGGTAGCCGCCGCCGTTGAGGGCCGAGTAGTGGACGAAGACGTCAGCGCCGCCGTCCTCGGGGGCGATGAAGCCGAAGCCCTTTTCGGCGTTGAACCACTTGACGGTGCCGTTGGTCATGTACTGCTCCTTCAATGCTGAAGAGCGTGCCGCACTTTGCGGCCGCTCCGTGGTTGGTCGAGAGCCGACCTGCCCCTACCGCGAAGAAGGAGAAGCGCTCGCAACTGAAGTTTGGCGAGCGTGAAATGACACGAACACAAAACCACAACCAGGAGACAGTCTACCCCATGTCGCCGGAAAGCTACCGGCGCTTCCGCACCGGCACCGCGAACCGCTGCTGCATGAGCGACACACGCCACACGAGGAAGCACGCGAGGCCGGCCGCGACGAGCGCGCACAGCGTCGACAGCGTGGAAAACACCACGTAGACGGGGGTGTCGAGCATCAGCGACTCAAGGATGTCGCACGACACCATCGCGAGGAACGCGTACTGCCACGGCTTGATCAACGGGCTGGCCACCCGCTGGTCGAACGGCACGTCGCGCTGCGCCGGGTCGGAGGCCCGCCACACGTCCGGCATCATCCGCACGCCGTGCAGGGCGATGGCCTCGGCGTTGTGGGTCGCGTTGCGGAACCACAGCACGAACGCCACGCCCGCGGGGATGAGGAGCATGATGGCGAGGAAGCTCCACGAGGACGAGCCGCCCCGCCAGTCGTTGATCGTGCCCCACACGGAGGCGACGGCGACGAGCACGATGAGGCCCTGGCTGACGTATCCCGTCAGCCGGACGTCCCTCAAGTCGATGTAGGTGTCCAACGCAACTCCCCGAACGAGCGGACCCGGCGGGAGACTACCGCCCGAAACCGCAGCCCAGCTCGCTGAAAGTCGCGACCTTCTCCGCGGCGCGCACGACGACCTCGTCGATGCCGTCCAGCACGTACCGGTCGACGACGCGGCGGGCGGGCACCAGCGGCACGTCCGCCTTGGCGCACGCCTCGACGACCGACGTGAACGCCCGCGCGGCCGCGAGAGGCGCGACGAGCGGTTCCCCGGTCTGGCGGTGCCGGATGAGGTTCTCCAGGAGGTCGACCCGGGGCGGCACGGCCATGCGGTGGTCGTTGACCGTCAGCCGGTCCTCGTCGTACCACCACACGGCCTGCCCCAACGAGCCGTGCACCAGCACGACCGGTGGCAACGATGTCGACGCACAGAGCGTCGTCGCCACCACGACGGGTGGTGCGCCATCGGCCGTGACGCGTACGCACGCCGTGTCGTCGGCGGTGATCGTGTCGCGGCACCGGAACAGCTCCAGCTCGATGCCGATGTCCGTGCGTTCCTCGACGTCGGCCAGCAGCAGCGCGTTCTGCACGGCGTGCGCGAACGGGTTCACCAGCGTCCCGTCCTCGCCCTGCCGTCCCGCCCACGCGGCCCGCTCGTAGTAGGTGTCCGTGCGCACCCAACGGCCGGCGGCGCCGATGCCCGCGATGTCGCCCAACGCACCGGACCCGATCAACGAGCAGAGCCTCCGGTACGACCCGCGGCCCTGCGCCTGGAACCCCACCTGGCAGACCAGCCCGCGTTCGGCGGCGGCCGCGGAGATCTCGTCGAAGTCCGCCACGGTCAGCAGCGCCGGCTTCTCCACCAGCACGTCACACCCCAGCGCGAACGCACTCAGCACCAGGTCGCGGTGGGTCGCGGGAGGCGAGGAGATCACCACGACCTCGGGGTGCAGTTCGGTGGCCAGCGACGGCAGGTCGGGGTAGGACGGCACCGGCACGTCGACGTCCGCGACGTCGACGACGCCCACGAAGGTCGCGACCCCGTCGTGCCCGAGCCGGAGCAGGTTCTCCACGTGCCGCGCCCCATGCCCACGTGCACCGACCAGCGCAACGCGCATCGTCCCTCACCCTTCTCGGGTGGACTCCGCCGCCAGCGCGAGCGGTCCGGCGATCACCAGCGCCAGCGGAGGCAGGGCCCACACCAGCACACCGGCGACCACCAACGCGGCCATCAGCATCGGCCGAGGTGCCTCGAATTTCAATGCGCCGCGCCATCCGAGACGTGCTTGATCAAGCAGGAGCGCACCGAAGGCCGCCGAAGCGAGCAACACCCCGCCGCGAACGAACCACGGCGCCGGCATCACCGTGACCACGAGCAGCACGTCCACCACCAGCACCACCCACAGCACCGCGAACACCAGTCCCGGCACCCACCGCACCCGCAGCAGTGACCAGAACCTTCCGGCCGGAAGACCGCCCCGCAGGACAGCGCATCCCGCCCCGAAGGCCGAGCAGGCGGTCACGAGCGGGAGTGAGGCCACGAACACGAACAGTCCCACCAACAAAGTGTCGGCGAGTGTTTCGAGACGTTCGCGGGTCATCCCTTCAGCCCCGTCGTGGCCACCCCGGCGACCAGGAACCGCTGGAACGCCAGGAAGAACAGCCCGATCGGCACCAGCGACAGCACCGACATGGCGAACATCGGCCCGTACGAGGACGACGACGTCTGGTCGATGAACAGCCGCAGCCCCATCGGGATCGTGTAGTTCTCGGTCGACGACAGGTAGATCAGCTGCGAGAAGAAGTCGTTCCAGGTCCAGATGAACGTGAAGATCGCCGTCGTCACCATCGCCGGCCGGGACAGCGGCAGCACCACGTACCGGTAGTTGCGGACCGGCCCGCAACCGTCGATCTTCGCCGCCTCGTCCAGCTCGTGCGGAATGCCGCGCATGAACTGCACCATCAGGAACACGAAGAACGCGTCGGTCGCCAGCAGCTTCGGCAGGATCAGCGGCACGAACGTGTCGATCATCTCCAGGTGCTGGAACACCACGTACTGCGGGATCAGCGTGACGTGAGCCGGCAGCATGATCGTGAGCAGCGCGAACGCGAACAGCGGGCCGCTGAGCCGGAACCGCAGCCGGGCGAACGCGTAGGCGGCGAGCGAGCACGACACCACGTTCCCGATCACCGCGCCGGACGCCACGATCGTGGAGTTGCCGAGGAACGTCCAGAACGACTCACCGCCCGCGCCTTCCAGGGCACCTCGATACCCGTCCGCGGTGATCCTGCCGGGGAACAGCGAACGCAGGTGCGCCACCAGGTCCTCGACCGGGGTCAGCGACGCCGAGAGCAACCACACGATCGGGTACAACACCAGGGCCAGTGCGGCCAGGCACAGCACAACGACTCCGGCCCGCCTCATCGTTCGTCTCCGTAGAAGACCCAGTACCGCGAAGTCCGGAACAGCACCGCGGTGATCACCGCGATCGCCACCAGCAGCACCCACGCCATCGCCGACGCGTAACCCATTCGGAACTCCGTGAACCCACGTTCGTACAGGTAGAGCGTGTAGAACAGGGTCGAGTCGGCGGGCCCGCCCCGCCCGCCGCTCACCACGAACGCCTGCGTGAACGCCTGGAACGCGTGGATCGTCTCCAGCACCAGGTTGAAGAACAGCACCGGCGACAGCATCGGCAGCGTGATCGACCACAGCCGCCGCCACCAACCCGCGCCGTCGACCGCGGCCGCGTCGAACAGGTCGCGCGGGATCTGCTGCAACCCGGCCAGGAAGATGACCATCGGCGCACCGAACTGCCACGCGGACAACAGCACGATGGTGAGCAACGCGTGGTCCGGCGTGTCGACCCAGGTGTCGAAGATCGCCCGCCACGCGAGCGCCAGCCCGACCGACGCGCCCAGCAGCGAGGGCGCGTAGAAGGCCGAGCGGAAGAACGCCTGTCCCTTGCCGCGCAACGAGTTCAGCAGCAACGCGACGGCCAGCGCGAGCACCAGCTTCAACGGCACCGACCACGCGACGTACCGCAGCGTCACGCCCACCGAGCGCAGGTAGCGAGGGTCGTCGCCGAAGAGCTTGGCGTAGTTGCCGAGGCCGACCCACTTCGGTGGGTTGAACAGGTCGTAGTCGGTGAACGACAGGTACAGCGACACGACCATCGGCGCGACGGTGAGGCCGATCGCGCCGAGCAGCCACGGCCCGAGGAACAGGTACGCGACGCCCTGCGACCGACTCGGCCGCCGAGGGGGCGCGCCCTCGGCGGCCGGCTTCACCGGTGCGGAAGACACCCGCTCGGCGAGCACCACGGCGTCAGCTCAACGCCTGTTCGGCGTCTTTGAAGAACTCGTCGGCCGCCTGGTCGATCGTCTTCTTGCCGAACACGATCTCCTCGTGCTTGCGCTGCATCAGCTTGTAGACGGCACCGTCGCCCTTCGGCGGCGCGGGCGGCGCGTCGCCGAGCTTCGCGTCCACCGCCTTCTCGTAGTCGAAGATCACCTTGTTGGCACCGCCGAGGTTCTGCGCCACGGCCTCGCGGATCTTCAGGTTCGCCGGCAGCCCGCGGTTCGCGCCGAGGATCTTGCCCGCGTCGGGGTCGTTGAGCAGGAAGTCGATCAGCTTGACCGCCGCGTCCTTGTTCTTGGTGCGGGCGGAGGCGCTGATCAGCTGTGACGGCTTGCGGTACGAACCCAGCGCCTCCTTGCTGTCGCTGGGGTACGGGCCGAGCTTGAGCTCGTCCGGCCGCACGGTGTTGTAGCCGCCGTAGAGGCTGTCGTAGGTGTGCTCGGACGCGGACAGCTTCTTGCCCATCGGCGTCTGCTCGGCACCGGCGTTCAGCGTGGTCACCAGCTCCGGCGGCGTGGTGGCGTTGCCGTCGCGGAAGTCCTTGGAGAGCTGCCAGAACGCCTTCAGGTCGTCCTTCGAGTACCCGAGCTTGCCGTCCTCGGCGTAGAGCTTCTTGCCGTGCTGGCGCAACCAGGTCTCGAAGACGTCCTCGGTGCCGCCGAAGTCCGTGGCGCCCGCGATCTTGCCGCCGGTGCTCGCCTGGATCTTCGCCGCACGTTCCTCGTAGTCGGCCCAAGTCCAGCCGAGTTCGGGCGCTTTGACACCGGCCGCGTCGAAGAGCTTCGGGTCGTAGACGATCGCGGTGGCGTTCTGCGCCAACGGCATCGCGACCTGCTTGCCGTTCAGCTTGCCGCTGCCGATGAAGCCGGAGTTCCAGTCGCTCGTGCGGATCTCCTTGCCCACGTACGGGGTGAGGTCGAGCAGCACGTTGCGGCCCGCGTACTCGTTGAGGTAGCGGTAGTCCATCTGGATCACGTCCGGCGCGTTGCCGCCCGCGATCTCGGTGGAGAGCTTCTCGAAGTAGTTCTGGAAGTTCTGGAACGACGTCGAGACCTTGATGTTCGTGTTGCGGCTCTCGAACAGCCGCACCGCCTCGTTGGTCACCTTGGCGCGGTCGTCGTTGCCCCACCAGATGAAACGGATCTCGGCCTGACCGCTGCCGCCTCCCGAACCGCACGCGCTCGCCGCCAGCGCGGTGCACAGCAGCAAGCCCACAACCCCGTGCGCTTTCACAGCTCTCCTATCGAAGGTCGATGACGTCGACGACGCGGACCGGTTCCCCGGTCTCGAAGCTGCGGTTGGCGGCGAAACCGGTCAGCAGCGAGAGGGTGCCGTCGTAGTGCGTTGCCTTGCGTCCCAACGGGTCTTCCTGCCCGGGCGGCCCGTACAGCGCGTCCACCATGCGCTGGTCGGCGCCGCCGTGACCGTCCCGGTCGTACTCCACCGGGACCTCTTCCCGTTCCTCGAACAGCCGTTGCACCGACAGCTTCGCCCACCCGTCCTCCGGGTTGGCGTTGACGCCGTGCACGGTCGGGTGCCGGCTCGACACCCAGGAGTTCTCGACGACCTCCAGTTCGAGACGCCCCTTGCTGCCGTTGACCATCAACCGGTAGCCCTCCCACGGCGAATAGGCCGTGAGGTGGTAGGTCAGGTTCACGCCGTCGGCGTACCGGACGATCACCGACATGTCGTCCTCGATGGACACACCGGGCTCGAACGGGTTCTGGTCGCGGCGATACCCGTCCTCGTGCTGTGCGTCGAGGTAGAGCTTCCTGAGCCAGTCGTTCTGCTCCAGCTTCAACGCGAACCGCTCGTCGTCGGTGTAACCGTGAAGCTTGCCGTTCTCGTCGCCGTAGAAGAACAACCGGCCGTGCGCGTAGACCGTCTCCGGAATCGAGCCGACCCACCAGTTGAGCAGGTCGAAGTGGTGCGTCGCCTTGTGCACCATGAGACCACCGGAGTTGGCCTTGTCGCGGTGCCAGCGGCGGAAGTAGTCGGCGCCGTGCCGGGTGTCGAGCAGCCACTCGAAGTGCACCGACCCGATCTCGCCGACCGCGCCTTCCGCGAGCAGCTCGCGCACCTTCTCGTGGATCGGGTTGTAGCGGTAGTTGAACGTGACGGTGACGTTGCCGTCGTTGCGGTGCACCGCGTCCAGGATCTTGCGCGCCGACGGCACGTCCGTCGTCATCGGCTTCTCCGTCACGACGTCACGACCGGCGTCGAGCGCTTCCACGACATAGGTGACGTGGTGCCGGTCGACGGTCGTCACCACGACCACGTCGACCTGCTGCTCGTCGAGCATCCTGAGGAAGTCGCTCGCGTCGTACGCGGGAACCGGCTCGACCCCCTGTGCCACGAGCCGGTCGTTGTGGACGTTCATCCGGGTGCGGTTCACGTCGGCGAACGCGACGAGCTGACAGGTGGCCGCGTGCTCGACCGCGATGGCGTGGATGTGCCGCTCCGCCCGTGCTCCCGTGCCGACCACGGCGTAGCGCCTGCGGACCATCGCAAACCTCCCCGGTAAACGGTTTCCCCACGCTAGCCGCACCGGCCCTGACCTCGTCAAGGGTTCGCGAAAACGTTTTCGGCTGTTTCATGGACGTGAACCCCGATGATGGCCTCATGCCCACTCCCGTAGTGCTCGACTGCGATCCCGGACACGACGACGCCATCGCGATTCTGCTGGCCGCCGGAGCGCCCGGGATCGACCTGCGCGCGATCACGACCGTCGCCGCGAACCAGACGTTGGACAAGGTCACCCTGAACGCCCAGCGCATCTGTTCGGCGGCCGGAATCTCGGTGCCGATCGCACGCGGGTGCGCCCGGCCGCTGGTGCGGCCGCTGCACGTGGCGGAGGACATCCACGGCGAGTCCGGAATGGACGGACCGGCGTTCGGCTCGGTTTCCGTTGGAGTGGTTGAGGATCACGCAATCGACGTGATGCATGCGGCAATGCCGGCGACTTTGGTCGCGACAGGTGCGTTGACGAACGTGGCTTTGTACTTGCAGCGCTACGGAACGGCCGCGGTACGCGAGATCGTGTTGATGGGCGGGTCGACCGGGCGCGGCAACACGACGCCGTACGCGGAGTTCAACATCTACGTCGACCCCGAGGCCGCGGAGATCGTCTTCTCCAGCGGCGTGCCGGTCACGATGATCGGGTTGAACGTGACGCACCAGGCGCTGGTCACGCCCGCAGTTGTGGCGCGGTTGAACGCCTTGGGCCCGCTCGGGCAGATCTGCGGGGACCTGATGACGTTCTTCGCGGCGACCTACCGCGAGGTGTTCGGGTTCGAGGCGCCACCGCTGCACGACCCGGTCGCGGTCGCGCGAGTGATCGATCCGACGCTGGTGACGTGTGTCGAGGCGTTCGTGGGCATCGAGACGGTCGGCGCACTCACGCGTGGCGCGACCGTCGTGGATCTGCACGGGCGGCTGGGCCGGGAACCCAACGCGCGGGTCGCCGTCGGGCTCGACGTGGACCGGTTCTTCGACCTGGTCGTCGACGCTGTGGGAGGGCTCACGTAACAGCGTTGACGGTGTGGCGATGATAGGCGCAAGGGGGCACTTTCTTTGGGGGAATCATGACCGACCCTGTCCACGACGCGCAGCAGCCTGCTGTCGAGCCGGAGACGCCGGCCGCGCAGCCGCCGCCGGAGTTCGACGTCTACACGCCGGTGTTCGCACCGCAGCAGCCCGAGCCCGCGCCCGTCGCGCAGGTGGCGCCGCCGAAGCCGCGGAAGACCGGCGTCATCGTCCTGACGGTGCTGGTCGTGCTGCTGTTCGGTGCGGCCGGCACGTGCGGCGTGCTGCTCGTCCAGGAGAAGGACCACACCGCCGGTCTCTCCAGGCAGATCGAGGGCAAGGACCGCGAGATCGCCGACCTCACCCGGAAGGTCAAGGAGAGCAAGGAAGACGCGATCCGCGCCGCGGACCTGCAGAAGCTGGCGGAGGCCGCGCAGAAGAAGGCCGAGGCGGAGGCGGCGTCGTCGCAGAAGTGCCGGGACGCGGCACGCGCGCTGCGGGCGGCGGCCATCGCGGGTGACGAGGCCAGCGGCCTTCCCGCGGCCAAGGACGTCTTCGCGAACTGCTGAGGTGAACGATGAAGGGCTCCTTCATCCACTTGAGGTGGATGAAGGAGCCCTTCATCGGTTTCAGCGTCAGGTCAGCTGATCGCCCGGTCGCTCAGCAGCGCCCACTGGCTCCAGCCCGCCTTCTCCTTGTAGAAGCGGCGGATCAGCTTGCCGTCGTCGGTGCGCGCGAACACCTCGATGGTCTTGGTCTGCGCGTGGTACATCGCGGTGGGTGCCTCGGCGACCTTGGTGGTGCCCAGCTTGGCCCACGCGGTGAAGCCGCCCGCCGTGGCGCGGGAGTGCTCCACGATGCCGCCCTCGCCGAGCTGCACGACGTCGATCGAGCCGGTCGTCGTGTTGAACACCGCCGACGGCGCGCCGGTGCCCTTGCCGCCCAGCGACTTCCAGACGCCCGCCGCGTACTGCTCGACGCTGCCGGACGCGGTGCGCACGAAGACCTGGTCGACGGCGACGCTCGGGTCGCTCACGATCTTCGTGTCGCCCTGGTCCTGCCACTTCTCACCGTCGAACCTGATCAGCTTGTCGTCGGCGGAACGCGCGTAGACGTCCTTGTCGGCGACGGCCGGGTTGCCCTGGATCTTGCGGTCGCCGACCGGCGCCCACTTGTCCGTGAAGCGCAGCAGGGCACCGTCCGTGCCGCGGGCCAGCACCTCGACGGCCTTGGTCTTCTCGTTCCACCACAGCACGGGCTCGCCCGCCACGGCCGTGTCGCCGAGCGCGGCCCACTTGCCGTCGACGCGGCGGTAGATCTTGCCGTCCGTACCGCGCGCGAACACCTCGACGATCTTCGTCTCCGGGTTCATCAGCGCGACCGGGTCACCGGCGAAGACCTCGGAGCCGAGCTGCTGCCAGCCGTTCCAGCGGCTGGTCTTGTGGAAGTTCGTGATGATCGTGCCGTCCGCGGCGCGCGCGTAGATCTCCAGCTGCTGCTGCGCGGTGTTGGAGATCTGCGGGCCGGAGCTGACGACCGGCTTGTCCGTGACCGGGGTGTCGCTGGGCGTCTCGCTGCTGCCACCGGCGTCGACCACGCCGTTGTAGCGCAGCGGCACGTACCGCTTGGCCGTGCTCGCGCTCCACACGCGCTGCACCGGGACCGCTCCGTCCGGACCTGCCTGCTCGCGCACGATCGGCCGCGTCTTGGCGGCGTCGGCCCAGCCGATGAACAGCGCGACGTGGTTCTCGCGGTCGTTCAGAGCGTCGCCGGGGCGGAGGTCCTCCCAGTCGATGCGGTGCGCGACCTGCTCGAGGATGTGGGTCGTGTAGGAGATGCGCAGGCCCCAGGCCATCGACACGTAGCCGGAGCAGTCGGTCCGGTACGCGCCGTACCTGTTGCCGAAGCAGTCGCTCTGGCTGTAGGGCACGCGGGCGCTGATCCACGTGCGCGAGCGCGCCAGGATCTCGCTCCGGGTGATCTTGGAGTTGGCCTCGTAAGTACCGCAGACCACCCCACCCTCGGCAGCAGCGACCGCGACGTCCGGCATGGCCAGCGTCGAGCCGAACGTGATGGCCGCCGCGGCGACCGCCAACATCCCCCACGACTTCATGCGGGCCACCGTAGCAAGACGATGTGAAGTTTTGGTCCAGTCGAACGGCCCGAATTCCTCCTCAGCGCCCAGCCGGGTGACGATCTTGAACAGCCGGTTGCCGACCGGTTGCCGAGCGGGACCGGCGACCACCGGTTCACGGTTCGCGGACGCCGAGGTAACGGCGCGGCGTGCAGAGGTCGGCTCCCGTCTCGTACGGGTACGTGACGGGACGCAGGCGGGCGCGGTGGCCACCCGCCTGCTCGTACGCCCAGTACCGGCCGGGTTCCTCGGCCGATGCCGTCCGCACGGATGACCACGCCGCCGGGCTTCCGCTCCTCAGGTGCGGTCAGGGTGCGGCCACCAACAGGCGCGCTCCACGATCTCGGAGCGGCTGACCGGCGCACGTGCGGTGGTCACGCGGCCATGGCCGGAGATCGACCTCTAAATCACCTGCAAGCTGTCTACAAGGTCGGCGTCGGTGATCTCCGCGGTCACCCACGCGAGCGGGTAGCTCAGCTCGATCGTGTCGACCTGCCTGGTCAGGCGCACGCCGGGCAGGACCTCGCGGGCCAGGGCGAGCATGGCCTCGTTGTCCGGCAGCACGTCGCCGTGCAGTTGTGCGACCCCCATCCGCGCCGCCACCGCGGTGAGCTCCTCCAGCAGACGCCTGCCCACCCCTCGGCGTTGCCACAGGTCGACGACTGCCACCGCGATCTCCGCAGTGCGCTCACCGGTCTTGATCACCCTGGCGATGCCGACCGGGTCACCGCCGATCCGGGCGCACACGGCGGCGTGCCGTTGCCCGTCCACGTCGACCAGCACCCGGCGGGCGGACGCGGTCATCCGGGGCGTCGGAGCATGGAACCGCAGGTAACGGCTTCGCGCGGACAGTCCGGCGAACACGGCGTCGACAGCTTCCGGCGCGGTGTCGCGGTTGAGCTCGGTGACGCGCATGCGGATCGTCTCCCTGGGTTCGGAATCCGAACTGTAGCTGAGTTCGAAAATCGAACGCAAGGAGTATTCTTGAAGCATGCCGTACGCGAGTTTCGCCAGCATGCCCTGCGCACTGGGTCGCCCCGCCGCGCTGCTGGGCGAGCGCTGGACGTTGCTGCTGCTCCGCCAGATCTTCCTGGGCACCCGCCGCTTCGAGGACTTCCAGACCACGATGGCGATCTCCCGCAGCGTGCTGACCGACCGCCTGAACGTGCTGCTTCAGGAGGGCGTGCTGAAGCGCGTGCCGTATCAGGACGAGGGCCGCACACGGCACGAATACCGGCTCACGGAGAAGGGCCGGGACCTCTACCCGGTGCTGATGGCGCTGCGCACGTGGGGCGAGAAGTGGATGGCTCCTGAGGAAGAGGAGTCGTTCCACCTCCACCACCGCGACTGCGGCGGCGGCGTGCGAGCGAAGGTCGAGTGCACCGACTGCGGCGCCGAGCTGACCGCGCGCGACGTGCAGGTGACGGCGCGCGTGAACTCGGACGGCTAGAGGGCCGAGCGCCACCCGGCGGCGCCCAGCCCTTCCAGCTCTGCCGCCTCCCGCGCCCTCAGCTGTGCGAACAACTCCTTGGCCCGCAACCACATCTCGTCGTCTGCCGTGGCCGCGGCGAGATCACGCATCGTGCGCGCCGCCACCGGCACGACCTGGCGCGGTCGCACCTCGACAGGTCCCGGCACGAGCGCTCTCACGCTCACACCTCCACCCCAGATGACCTTCAGGCGTGGCACGGGAATGCCTCACCCTCGCTCAGAGCGACACGTTTCAGGGTGCGGAGCACCGGCGCGGTCTCCGTCTCGCGCACACCGTCGAGGCTCCCGATGCGCTCGGTCAGATACCGGTAGAGGTCTCCACCGCTGCGGCACGTGACACTGGCCACCAGGTTCGCCGGTCCGGTCGTGGCGGCCGCGAAGTACACCTCCGAGTGGGTGGCGAGGGTTACCCCGACCGCGGCGAGACTTCGCGGTTCCACCCGCATCCACAGCCTGGCCTGGGTCGCGAAACCGAACCGTGACGGATCAGCGTCGAGCCGCAGCTCCAGCACCCCGGTTCTCCTGAGGTGCTCGACGCGCCGGCGGGCGGTCGACTCGGAGGTCCTCGTGGTCGCCGCGAGGTCTGCGTAGCCGGCGCGTCCGTCGACCTCGAGCGTTCCGAGCAACGCCTCGTCCAGGGGCGTGAGCTCGGTGGGCGGTTCCGGCTCGAACTCCGGGCGCAGCGCCGCGACCTCGTCCGGTTCGAGGCAGGCGAGACCGCGCCACGTGCCGGGCGAGGCGAAGCCCCGCAGGACGTTGTGCGCGCTCACGTCGACCAGGCGCCGGGGCAGCCGGTCGAGCAGCAGCTCGTCCGGGTTCTTCACCTGCTGCAGGCACGAGATCTCGGTGCCGCCGGACATCAGGTGCACCCAGAACGTGTCGTCGCGCCGCGCCAGCGCCTGGGCCAGCGCGGGTCCGGCGTCCGGGGTGCAGCGCAGTCGCAACGTCCAGGCGTGGTGGCCGAGCCGGAACCGGTTGAGCGCGCCCCGCACCCTGATGCCGCGCTCCTTGAGCCGTTGGTAGCGGCGGGCGGCGGTGTGCTCGGAGATCCCCAGCACACCGGCGATCTTCGCGAACGGCGCGCGGCCGTCGATCTGGAGTGCGTGAACCAGTCTTCGGTCGATGGATTCCACCTCATTGAAGCTAGTTCGTGGCGGATTCCGCCGCATCTGTGCTTGTGGCCGACGGTTCGGTTCTCAGCTCGGTCAAGCTGGTCGCATGGTTGATTTCGAGGGGTTCTACCGGGGCGGTGAGCTGGTCGAGGGCGTGCCGCACACCGGCGTGCCGTGGGACATCGGGGCGCCACAACCGGTCGTCGTCGCCTGGGCGGCGGCCGGGCGGTTCCGCGGGCACGTGCTGGACGCGGGCTGCGGCACCGGCGACAACGCTCTCTTCCTGGCTTCGCGCGGTCATCGGGTCACCGGGGTCGACATCGCGCCGACCGCGATCGAGACGGCCCGCTCCCGCGGTGACGGCGTCGAGTGGGTCGTCGGCGACTCGGCGCGGTTCACCGGCCGGTTCGACACGGTGCTGGCGAGTGCGTTGTTCCACTGCCTGCCCCCGGCGCAACGGCCGGAGCTGATGGTGGCGTTGCGCAACGCCGCCGTGGACGGGGCATTGCTGAACCTGACGTCGCTCGCGGTCGAGGGCGGCCCGTTCCAGGTGAGCGAGTCCGAGCTGCGGACGGCGGTGGAGCGGGCCGGGTGGGAGATCACCCGGTTCGAGCGGGGGGGTGATCCCCGTGGCCGGCGTCGACGGCGTGCCCGAGCTGCCGGTGTGGGTCGTGGAAGCTACCGCAACGAGTCGAGGTGCCGGCGCAGCAACGACGTCGTGAGCTCCGGCGTCATCCGGTCCGGCTGCAGCACGCCGTCCACGGTGAGGCCGTTCAGCAGCGACGCCAGCCGTTCGGTCTCCAGCGCGAGGTCGAGGTCCGCCGCCACGGAGCCGGACGCGTGCATCGCGGTCAGTGCCCGGCGGCAGAGCTCCCGCAACCCGTCGTGGAGCCGCTCGGCGTGCGGCCTCAGCGACGGCCTGGTCCGCGCGGCGGTCGCGAAAGCCAGCCACAGCACGGCTTCGTCCCGCCGGCGGTCGTCGAGCGGCAGCACCTCGGCCAGCACCCGTTCGCCTGGACGGACGTCCGAACGGTCACCGAGCGACCGCACGTGCGCCATCACGCGCTGGTCGATCGACTGGATCAGCGCCTCGACCGCGAAGATGATCATGTCGTCGTGGCTGTCGAAGTAGTGGCGGATCGAGCCGATCGCCAGGCCCGCCTCCAGTGCGACGTTGCGCAGCGACGCCTGTTCGACGCCGTCCCGCACGACCACGCGGAACACCGCCTCGGCGACGGCGCGGCGGCGGGCGACGGGATCGACGACTCTCGGTGACACCTCCCTTTTGTAGCATGACCCTGCTAGTTTAAGTAGCAGGGTCATGCTACTAAGGGGGATGCGATGACATATGCGCTGATAGCGGCCGGTGTCCTGTACGTGCTCGTGAAGCGGTTCGCGGGGGAACCGCTCAACGCCAGGGACCTCCTGGCGCCACCCGCGTTCCTGCTGTTCTTCGGCATCCGCGCGGTGGACGGCATCCACCTGGCCTATCTGCTCCCGTTGGTCGTGGGGTTCGCGTTCGGCGCGTTGCGGGGCATGACGATCAGGCTGTTCGAACGCGACGGGCACCTTTGGCAGCGGTACACGCCGTGGACGTTGCTCGTGTGGATGACGTCGATCGGTGCGTCGCTGGGATTCGCGCTGCTGTTCGACCAGCACGCGCCCACGCAGTTGTCGATCGGCGTGAGCATGCTCGGTGAGCTGTGCACGGTCGGCGCCAAGGCGCTCAACACGGGAGTTCCCTTCGCACCCGATGCCCGGAAGCTCTAAGCAGGTAGCCAGAAGTCGTGTTCGCAACTCGCCGTCCGGTGGATGAAGGGCTCCTTCCTCCACCTGGTGTGGATGAAGGAGCCCTTCATCCATGTAACTGCCCGGCAGGCGGGTTGCGGACAAGACCTCTGGCAAGGCGCTCAGATGTGCGGCAGCACAGCCGTTCCCGGCGGTGCCAGCTGAACGCTGGTCGTCTCCACCTCTGGCCGGTTCATGACTTCGTGGGCGGCCCACCCGCCCACGACGATCAGCGCCACGAACGCGGCCGCGATGAACGGCGTGGCCGGAATCCGTTGCCCGGCCTGCGTTTTCTCGCGCGGCACCGGCGGGTGGGCCACCGGTGCCGCAGAGGGTGCGGGTTCCAGCCGTTCGGCTTCGAGGAGCGCGCCCATCGCGGCCGCGCCGTCCGGTGCCCGCACCACCGGCAGGCGCAGGCGGGCCGAGATCTCGTTGGCCACCAAGGGGATCCGGGCCGACCCGCCGACGAGCAGCACGACGTCGGGCCCGCACTGCACGGCCGCCCGTTCCAGGGCGTCGACGGCCAGCTCGACGGACGGCCGGATGATCGCCTCGAACTCCAGCCTGCTGAGCCTGACCTCGCGGACCTCGTTGCCCGCCAGCACCGGAACCCGGACCTCGGGGTAGCTGCCGAGCAGCTCCTTGGCCTCGACGCAGCTCCGCACCAGTTCCGGGCCGTGTACCCGGACCTTCGCGGTGACGTGCTCCACGACCAGGTCGTCGAGGTCGAACCCGCCGATGTCGACCCGCTCCGGCCGCCCGGCCACCAGGAACACGCCTTGCTTGCGCAGCAGGGTGATCTCGGCCGCGGTGGCCCCGAAGTCGAACACGGCGATCGTGCTGTGCTCGGGCATCGGCACGTTGTCGTCGAACGCGATCGCGGCGGCGTGCGGTGCGGGCACGAACAACACGTCCGCACGCCCCACGTCGATCAGGTCGTGCCTCAGCTGTTCGAGGTGCTCGTGCGGCCACGACAACGGATGCGTCAGGGCGACCCGGCTCGGCGCCTCCCCGCACCTCGCCGTGAGGTCGTCGAGGATCTCCGCGATCTCGCCGGCCGGGGTGTGCCATCTGCGGCCGACGGCCGTGACGCCCCAGGCGGTGGCGACGGTGGTGCCTGCGGATCCGAGATCGAGCCCAACCTGGTACGACATGTGCGGGTCACCCCTTGCGCGCGGACACCCACAACACGTACGTCTCAGTTGGCCTGGTTCACCTTCATCAGACGTTCCGCGGCGACCCTCGCACCGTCGGTCCGGACCTGCGCGCCCACCTCGGCCGCCTGCTCGGCCAGTTCGAGCACATCGGCGAGAACCTCGGTGGTGACGACCTTCGCCGACCGTCCGACGCCCAGCCGTTCGACCTGCTCACCCCAGTAGTACTGGTCGTACATGTGGGGCAGCACGATCTGCGGCCTGCCGGACGCCGCGGCCGTCGTGGTGGTGCCCGCGCCGCCGTGGTGCGCGATCGCGGCGACGCGGCGGAACAACGCCTGCTGGTTCACCTCGCCGATCGCGATGCAGTCCCCGGCGTCGTCGGGGAGCTCCAGGCCGGCCCAGCCCTGTTGCAGCACAACGCGTCTGCCGAGTTCGCGAGCTGCGGCGACCGCCTGGTGCGCCGTGTCCTGAGCGCCGCGCATGCTGCCCAGCCCGAAGTAGACGGGCGGCTCACCGGCGGCCAGGAACTCCTCCAGTTCCGGACTGAGCGGGCGTAGGTCGTCGGTGAGCCAGGCGCCGGTCGTGAAGAGCTCGCCGGGGCCGGGCCACGGGCCGAGCACCGGGTCCGCGGCGAGCCACGGGTCGTCGCCGAAGACGTGGGCGCGGACGTCGTCGACCGGGTCCAGGCCGAGCTTCGCGCGTTCGGCGTTCAGGCTGGGCCTTGAGTTCGTGAAAAGGAGTCGGTGCTGCTCCCATTGCGCGAGATTCTCCTCTGCCGTTCCGTTCACCGGAACACGGCCCAACATCGCCGGCGGCGCGTGGTGCGGTGAAGGCAGAGTGTTCGCGCAGAAGCTCGCGTACACGTAATGCGCTCCGGTGCTTTCCGCCACCGAACGCGTGGCGTGCTGCAGTGCACCACCCGCCACCAGGACGTCCGCTTTTTCCGCCGCTCGGCCGACGACCCGGAACTGCTCCCGGACCGACTCCTCGGCCAGTCGTCCCAGGTCCTCGCGCTTCAGCTGTCCGGGCGAGAACGTGCGCAGGTGCGGACCGACCGGCGTGAAGTCGATTCCGTTGCCGGTCACGAGCTCTTCGAAGTCGGGCGGCGCGACGACTGCCACGTCGTTGCCCAGTTCTTTGAGCTGCACGGCCAGTGCGGTGACCGGCTGCGCCTCTCCCCGCGACCCGATCGTGGACACCAGAAATCGCATTTCGGATTCCCCCTTCGCTCAAGGCCACGAATTGTGGGGGATTCCCGGGGTCTTGCGGCAAGTCCCCCGGTCGGTTATAAGTTCCAGTGGGGGGATCAACCGGCGAGGCGCGACCGCAGCGACGCGATCAGCTCGGCCCGGCTCGACACCGCGAGCTTCTGCCGGATCCGCGCCACGTGCTGCTCCACGGTCTTCGGCGAGATGTACAGCCGTGCCCCGATCTCCTTCTGGGTCAGCCCGTCCAGCAACAGCTCGCCCACGGACCGCTCGCGCTTGGACAGCCCGTCACCGGGTTCCTCGGTGGCGAACCTCGCCCGCAACGCCCGTCCGGTGCTCAGCAGTTCGCGCGCCTCGGCAGGATCGCTCAGCTTCGCCGCAGCGGCACCGCACAACGCCATGGCCTCCCACGCGTCGTCCAGCCCCGCCGCCACCGCCGCCACCTCACGTCCGTCCACGGCGCCACACACCACGGAGGCCCATGCGCGTGCGGCCGGCCCTCGGTCCGTGCCCTGCAACGCCGCCGCGGCCTGTGTAGCCGCCTCGACATCCCCGGCACCGACGGCGCGGTGCAGCTTCCACCAGTGGTTGACCCGCAACGCCCACTGCGGCACACCGGCCTGGGCGATGGCACAGGTCATCGCCTCGACCACGGTCTCGCCGTCGAACCGCGACACCGCCGCCGCACCGACGGAAAGCTCACCCCACGCGTCGAGCAGCAGCAACTCGACGTCCGCGCCGGCCACCACCGGCGCGACACGGCGCCACGTCGCACGCAACGCCTCCGCGTCACCGGCGCGCCGCGCGAGGCCGATCGTCACGGCCGCCGCCAGCACGGCGTCCCGGCGCAGCACCGGCGCGTCACCGGCGGAGGCGATCGCGGCACGTGCCTCGGCGAGCCGTCCCGCCCGCAGGTGCAGCCAGGCGGCGAGCAACCGCCGTCGTGCGGTCGGTGGACGGTTTTCTCCGGCCGCAAGAACTTCCTGGGCGGTCCGGTCGTCACCGCCCGCGATCAGCACGGTCACGGCCAGGTCGTCCCACCGCTCGGCCGCCAGCCCGTCGACCGGCACCGTCGCGACCGCCAGCCCCGCCAGCCTGCGTGCCGCGCGGTCGAACCCGCCCCGCACCGCCTCGATCGCGGCGTCCACGCCGTCGAGGAACACGGTCAGCCCGCGCGGTGCCGCGCCCGACAACCGCTCGCGCGCCCCGGCGAGGTCCCGGTCGGCGGCGTCGACGTCACCGCCGAGGCACGCGGCCAGCGCCGCCCGTCCGTGCGCGGCGACGGCGGGTGCGCCGGTCAGCACGGTGGCGATCACCCGCCACCTGGCCGCCGCGTCGACCAGCGAACCGTCCGCCGCCGCGGCCGCGGCGGCCACCCCCGCGGCGAGGCAGTCCTCGTCCGCCCCCGCCGCGAGGATCCGATCCGCGGCCTCGATCGCCGCGGCCGTGTCGCCCGTTCTCCACGCCAGGTCGACCTCAGGTGCCCTCATCGCTTCTCTCCCCCTCCGAACCACACCCGTGCCGCCGGCAGGAACGAGACGACCACCGCGACCACGGCGATCCCGCTCGCCGCCACCAGCCCCACGAGGAACACCGACCGCAGTCCCCCGACCGCGATCACCGCGTGCGCCACCACGGCACCCGCCAGCACCACCAGCACGACTCGCGCCCACCGCTGCCCCCGGTTCAGCGCGATCGCACATCCCAGTTCCAGCAACGCCAGCAGCACCCCGGCACCGATCAGCAACGCCAGCACGGCGACGGCCACCCGTTCCCGCATGACCGCGGTTTCGGCCGGGAACTCCTGCGCCACCCGGGCGGTCAGGTCGGCGACGAGCTCCCGCGCCTCGGTCAGCGCCAGCACGGAACTGGCCAGCTGCACCACGGCGACGGTGATCCACAACCACACAGCGGCCCTGACCACCGGCGGCCTGACCCGTTCGACGGGCCGGAAACGGTGCAGGGGAGGTCTCTCGGGTCTCGTCACGGGGCACCGGCTTTCGTCGTGCTGCTCGTGGTCGTGGTGGTGGTCGTCGAGCTCGGCGGCGGCGTGGACTTCGTCGTGGTCACCGTCGTCGCCGAAGGCCGCGTGGTGGTGGGTTTGGCCTTCGGTGGCTGCGTCGTGGCCGGGCGCGGCAGCACGACCGGGGCCGTCTGCCGGTCAGGGACGTACTCGACGACCGCCGGCTGCTCGGTGGTCTGCGTCGTCGTGGTCGGAGCCGTCGTGGTGATGGTCGTCGTCTTCGCACCGGCTTTGTTGGTCAGCACGTTGTTCGTGAGCAACGCCCCGGAGACGGCCACGGCGAGCACACCGGCCGTCACGAACGGTGTCAGCCTCTTCTTCTTGGGCCGCAACGACTTCGGAGCTTCCGGCAGTGGCGGCCGGGTCCACGTGGCGGTGCCGGGTTCCGGTTCGCGACCGCGTGCCTCCAGTGCGGCGCCGACGGCGGCCATGCCGTTCGGCGCGGGTGACACGGCCCGGCCGAGCTGCGCGGAAACCTCCTGCGTCACCAGCGGAATCCGCGACGAGCCACCGACCAGGAGCACTGCGGCGAGCTCGTGCGGTGGCGTTCCGGCAGCCCGCAACACGCGGTCGAGGGTGGCCACGGTCTCCTCGACCGCGGGCCGGATCATCGACTCGAACTCGGGCCGTCCCAGCCGCACCTCGCGCGTCGCGATCCCGGGCAGCGCAACGGGAACCAGCACCTCGGTGTCGGCGGACAGCCGCTCCTTGGCGGCGGTGCAGGCCCGCCGCAGTTCGGCCACCGCCCTCAGCACCGCGGGATCCGCCGGGTCCAGCGCGTCCCAGTCCGGCCGCAGCGCCTCGACGACGTGCCCGAACACGGCCTCGTCGAAGTCGAGCCCGCCGATCTCCAGCTCCTCCGGTGGCCCGGCCGGCACGAACCGGTCGGCGGCGAGCTTGCGCACCACAGCGGCACCGAAAGTCTTGCCGCCGAGGTCATAAACAGCGACAGCCGCGCCTTCCTCCAGGCGCGCAAGGGCGTCGTGCGCGCGGACCGCGGCCTGCGGTTCCGGTACGAACAGCACGTCGGCCAGACCGGTCGCGGCCAGCGCGGACCGCAACAACTCCAGCCGGTGGTGACCCCACCCCGCCGGGTGGGTGATGGCCACCCGCGCCGGCTTGCCACCGGGCAGAGAACCGAGCAGCCGCACCAGAAACCGCGCGGTGACCACTTCCGCCGTCAACGCGGCGTCACCGAGCCGCAACGGAGTGGGATCGCCGATGCGGTTCGTGAACTGCCGCGCGACGCGACCGGGATCGGTCGGCGCGCGTCGTTCGGCGTCCTCTCCCACGAGGAACGTCCCATCCGGACAGTGGAAAACCACGGACGGCACAAGCACTTCAGGCCTCGCGGCCTGTTCCCGTCTCCAGGTCGACACGCATGTGAAGGTCGATCCCAGATCCAGCCCAACCTGGTACGACATCGGACTCTCCCCTTGGGCAACTCGCGGCGGACGTACCTACACGTGCGTCTCAGTTGGCTGGTTCACCGCGGTTGACGAAACAGGGGCCAATCCCCTATCGGCCCCGTCGCTCCCTGTGTTCGCGACGGTGACGAACCGGGTTCGGTCCCGATGGCAGAGGCCTCGCCGAAACCTAGCTTCGTTGGTGTCAGCCGGTCGGAACCGCCGCCGGCGACCGACACCAAGGAGCAGGACATGAGCAAGCCCATCGACCTCAACGCGTTCCTCGCCGACCTGACCGCCGACCTGGACTCCACCAACGCCGCCGAGCAGCAGCTGCAGACGGCCCAGGTCAACCCGCAGTCCGCGGAGCAGGCCGCCGAGCAGGCGCAGAACACCACCACGGTCACGAGCACCGCGGGTGGCGACGGCGGCGACGGCGGGACGGCCGTCGGTGGCGACAGCGGCAGCGCCGACGGGGGCAACGGCCTCGGCATCGGCGGCGCCGGTGGCGACATCGACCAGGACGGACTGGTCAACGTCAACTTCGGTTCCACGTCGGGTGGCAACGGTTTCGGCTTCGGCGGCAACGGCGGCGTGACCGGTGACGGTGGCGACGCGGACGCGTCCGGCGGCGACGGCGGCGCGGCGCACTCCGACGTCGACGTGGACGCGGGTCAGGACCTGGACCAGCACACCGACCAGATCTCGGACCAGGACACCGACCTGACCGCCGTGTCGGACCAGGCGAACGACTTCGACGTCGACTCCCAGATCGACAACATCCTCGAGGACCTGGACCTGCCCGCTTTCTGATCTGCGGACCGGCCCCGTCCGCGAGGGGTGGGCGGGGCCGGTTCGTCCCACGTTAGGAGCCGGACATGCTGTCCTCTCTGATCGACTTCCTGATGCACCTGCTCAGGGACGACGACGCGAAGAAGGCGTTCGACGCCAACCCGGACGCCGAGCTGAAGAAGGCGGGTCTGAGCGGTGTCACCGGACAGGACGTCCGGGACGCGCGGCTGATCATGGCCGACTCCGGCGGGGTGCGCGCCCGCGGTGCGCAGACGTCGTCCCCGCACCACGACGACCCCGTCCGCGAGATCCACCACACCACGCACGAGTACGTGGTGGAGAAGCCGGTGACGACCGTCGAGCAGCACATCAGCATCGACGACCGGGACGTCACGATCATCGACGACTCGTTCAACTCCGACAACGACACCGACGTCCACTCCGTCGCCGTGCAGGACAACGACACGAACGTCGTGCAGGTGAAGGACTCCTTCAACGATCCGGTCCACCAGCACGAACCGGTTGCACACGAGCCCGTTCTGCACGAGCCCGTCGTGCACGAGCACGTGCCGGTCGAGCCGGAACCCGCGGAGGACCACCACGAGATCGCGCTGGACGACCCGGTCGCGCTGCCCGAGCCGGAGCCGCACCCGGTGGACCTGGAACCGGACCACCTCACCGAACCGCACCTCGACCACGACCCAGTGATTGCGTGAGCTCACCATGACGACCACACCGATCGAGGCCGTGGACCGCGCGCTCGCCGCCATCGCGCGCTACGACCGGCCTGACCTGGAAGCACGGCTGCGGCAGGCAGGGGCACGACTGCGGGACGACCGCGTCCGGCTGCTGGTCGTCGGCGAGTTCAAGCAGGGCAAGAGCATGCTGGTCAACAGCTTGCTCGGGGCGCCGGTGTGCCCGGTGTTCGACGACATCGCGACGTCGGTCCCGACCGTCGTCCGGTACGCCGACCAGCCGGTCGTCACCCTGGTGCGGGGTGACTCGCGCATCGAGGTGCCGGTGGATCAGCTGCCGCGGTACGCGTCGGAGTCTGGCAACCCCGGCAACGCGGACCGGTTGGACCACATCGAGGTGGGAATCCCGCGCCCGATCCTCGGTGAGGGGCTGGAGCTCGTCGACACCCCCGGTGTCGGCGGGCTCGGCTCGGTCCACGGCGCGGCGACCACGTCCGCGTTGCCGACGGCCGACGCGGTGCTGCTGGTGTCCGACGCGTCCCAGGAGTACACGGCCCCGGAGCTGGAGTTCCTGCGCAACGCCGTGGCCGTGTGCCCGAACGTGGCGTGCGTCGTGACGAAGACCGACCTCTACCCGGACTGGCGTTTCGTGGCTGCGCAGAACCAGGCGCACCTGGAGGAGATCGGCCTGACGCCGCCGTTCTTCACGGTCTCGTCGACCCTGCGCTGGCACGCGCTGCAGACGGGCGACCAGGAGGTGAACCGCGAGTCCGGCTACCCGCCGCTGGTCACCTACCTCCGCAAGAAGGTGCTGGGCGAGGCCGAGTCGCTGGCCCGCCTCTCCACCGCGCACGACGTGCACGCCGTCATCGACCAGATCACCTCCTCGCTGCGCGCCGAGGCCTCCGTCCAGTCCGACCCCGCGTCCGCCCGGGCGTTGATCGACGAGCTGTCCGCGGCCGAGCAACGCGCGGCAGGCCTGAAGGAACGCTCAGCGCGTTGGCAGCAAACGTTGTCCGACGGCGTGGCTGATCTCAACGCCGACGTGGACTACGACCTGCGCGACCGCATGCGCGAGATCGTCCGCGTGGCCGAGGAGTCCATCATGGACGGTGATCCGACGAAGATCTGGGACCAGTTCACGAAATGGGTCCAGGACACCGCCGCTTCGGCCGTCTCCGCGAACTCGGTGCAGGCGACCCAGCGGGCTCGTTGGCTGGCCCGCCGCGTGGCCGAGCACTTCGACTCCGACCGCGAGCAGACGCTGCCGTCGTTGCAGACGCCCTCCGGCGACCCGCTGCGCTCGGTGCGGCCGATGGAGGTCCGTCCGGACGAGAAGTTCGGTGTGGGCGGGCGTTTCCTGAGCGGTCTGCGCGGCGGCTACTCGGGCATGCTCATGTTCGGGATGATCGGCTCGGCGATCGGGCTGTCGTTGATCAACCCGCTGTCGATCGGCGCGGCGGTGCTGCTGGGCGGCAAAACCATTGGCGACGAACGGAAACGCATCGTCCAGCGCCGCCAGAACGACGCGAAGGCCGCCCTGCGCCGCTACATCGACGACGTGACGTTCCACGCGGGCAAGGAGTCCCGCGACATGCTCCGCGTGCTGCAACGCGACCTGCGCGACCACTTCACGGCGTTGGCCGACCAGCTCAAGCGCTCGCTGCAGGAGTCGATCCTCTCGGCCCAGAAGTCCGTGAAGGCCTCGTCGGAGGACCGTTCGGCCCGGCTGAAGGAGATCGCCGCGGAGCTCGCGGCCCTGGAGAAGATCCGTGCGGAGGTGACGCCGTGATCATCGACGAGGTCCGGCGCGTGCTGTCCCTCGCCGTCGACGCCTACCGCGACCAGCCGCGCGCCGCGGCGTTCCTGCGCGGCCTGCTGGACCGCCTGGACGCACCGCTGCGCGTCGCGATCGCCGGCCGGGTGAAGGCGGGGAAGTCCACCCTGCTGAACGCCCTGGTCGGCGACTCCCTGGCACCCACCGACGCAGGCGAGTGCACGCGGGTCGTCACCTGGTACCAGGACGGCCGTTCACCGCGCGTCGTCCTGCATCCCGTGGCCGGGAGCCCGGTCTCGCTGCCGGTGGTCCGCCGTGCCGGAGCCCTGTCGATGGACCTCGGCGGAGCTGCGGTGTCCCGGCTGGTCGTGGACTGGCCGTCGCAGAGCCTGCGGCACGCCACGTTGATCGACACGCCGGGCATCGCGTCCCTGACGGCCGAGAACTCGGCGCGGGCGGTGCGGTTCCTGACCCCGGACGACGAGACGCCGACCGAGGCCGACGCCGTCGTGTACCTGATGAAGCACCTGCACTCGGCCGACGCGTCGTTCCTGGAGTCGTTCCGCGACCAGGGCGTCGCCCGCGCGGCCGCCGTCAACACCGTCGCCGTGATCTCCCGCGCCGACGAGATCGCGGGCGGCCGCGTCGACGCGATGATCTCCGCCCGTGCCATCGCGGCCCGCTACCGCCGCGCCCCGGAACTGCACGGCCTGGCGCAGAACGTGGTCGCCGTGGCCGGCCTGGTCGCCGTGGCGGGGCGGACGCTCACCCAGGCCGAGTTCGTCGCCCTGTCCGCGCTGGCCGCCGAACCGCGTGAGTCGCTGGAGTCCTCGTTGCTCTCGGCGGACCGGTTCGCCGCGGGCTCTGCGGAGAGAGCCGCTCTGCTGCGCCGGTTCGGCGTGTTCGGCATCCGGTTGTCGGTGACGCTGATCCGCCAGGGCGTGCGGTCGCAGGCGGCACTCGCGGACGAACTGGTGGCGCGCAGCGGCCTGCGGGACCTGCAGCGGGTGCTGCACACCCAGTTCAGCGAGCGCCGCGACCTGCTGAAGGCCCGGTCCGCGCTGCTCGCGCTGGACCGGGTCGCGCGCACCTCCGGCGGCGGCCGCCTGGCCGGTGAGGTGGAACGGATCTTCGCGGCCACCCACGAGTTCACCGAACTGCGCCTGCTCTCGGCCCTGCGGTCCGGCGTCGTGTCCCTGCCTGCGCCGATGGTGGACGAAGCAGAACGCCTGCTGGGCGATTCCGGGATCGCCGCGGCCGCGCGACTGGGCCTCGCCCCGGACGCGGCGGCCGGCGAGGTGCGGCAGAGCGCGTTCGCGGCGCTGCGACGGTGGCAGGCGCACGCGGAGAACCCGATGCTGGGCCGCAAGTCGGCCGACGCCTGCCGCGTGCTGGTGCGGACGTGCGAGGGCCTGCTGGCGGAGCGGCGAGCCTGACTCACCGCTCCCCCACGTGTTGCTAGTGGGCGGCGTCGTCCCAGGAGCGGCCCACGCCCACCGAGACCTCCAGCGGCACCCGCAGCGGGTAGGCGTTGCCCATCTGGTCGCGGACCAGGGCTTCCACGGCCTCGCGCTCGCCGTCCGCGATCTCCAGCACCAGTTCGTCGTGGACCTGCAGCAGCATGCGGGAGCGCAGGCCCGAGGACTCCAGCGCGCGGTAGACGCCCAGCATGGCGACCTTGATGATGTCGGCCGCGCTGCCCTGGATCGGGGCGTTGAGAGCCATGCGTTCGGCCATCTCGCGGCGCTGGCGGTTGTCCGACGTCAGATCCGGCAGGTAGCGGCGGCGACCCAGGACGGTTTCGGTGTAGCCGTCCTTGCGGGCCTTCTCGACGATCTCGTTGAGGTAGTCGCGGACGCCGCCGAAACGGGCGAAGTAGGCCTCCATCTGCTCGCGGGCCTCTTCGGTCGGGATGCGCAGCTGCTGCGACAGGCCGAAGACGGACAGGCCGTAGGCCAGGCCGTACGACATGGCCTTGATGCGGCGGCGCATCTCGCCCGTCACCTCGGAGGTGGGGATCGAGAACGCCTGCGACGCCACGTAGGTGTGCAGGTCCTCGCCGCTGTTGAACGCCGCGATCAGGCCCTCGTCGCCGGACAACGTGGCCATGATGCGCATCTCGATCTGGCTGTAGTCCGCGGTCATCAGCTCCGCGTAGCCGTCGCCGACGACGAAGGCCTGGCGGATGCGGCGGCCCTCGTCGGTGCGGATCGGGATGTTCTGCAGGTTCGGGTCCGTCGAGGACAGCCGGCCGGTGGCGGCGATGGTCTGGTGGAACGTCGTGTGGATGCGGCCGTCGTCGGCCACCGACTTGAGCAGACCGTCCACAGTGGACTTCAGGCGCGTGACGTCGCGGTGCGCGAGCAGGTGCTGCAGGAACGGGTGCTCGGTCTGCTCGAACAGGTTCTGCAACGCGTCGGCGTCGGTGGTGTAGCCGGTCTTGGTCTTCTTCGTCTTCGGCATCTTCAGCTCGTCGAAGAGGACCGTCTGCAGCTGCTTCGGGCTGCCGAGGTTGATCTCCTTGCCGATCACCGAGTACGCGTCCTGCGCCGCCTGCTTCACGCCCGCCGCGAAGTGCGCCTCCAGCTCGGACAGGTGCTCGACGTCGATCGCGATGCCGACCGCCTCCACCTCGTCGAGGACGTTCATCAGCGGCAGTTCGAGGTTGGCCAGCAGGTCGGCGCCGCCGATGGTGACGAGCTCCGAGTCCAGGCGGTCGGCGAGCTCGGCCACGGCACGCGCGCGCAGGATCGCGCCGGTCGCGACCTTCTGCGCCTCCTCGGCCTCGTCGGTCAGCAGCGACAGCTGGCCGTCGCCGGACTCCTCGGCGCGCAGCTCGCGCTTGAGGTAGCGCAGCGCCAGGTCGTCGAGCGCGAACGACCGCTGGCCGGGACGCACCAGGTACGCCGCCAGCGCCGTGTCCGAGGTGAGGCCGCGCAGCTTCCACCCGCGGGCGCGCACGTGCCGCAACGGCAGCTTCAGGTCGTGGCCCGCCTTCGCCGCGCTCTCGTCGGCCAGCCACGCGGCCAGCGCGTTCTCGTCGGCCTCGGTCAGCTCCGCGACGTCGACGTAACCGCCCTCACCGGTGGCCGTGCACAGCGCCACGCCCTCCAGCTCCTTGCCGATGCGCAACGCCACGCCGACCCGCGTCTTGCGCGCGTTCGCGTCGAGCCACTTGCCGAGCGTGCCCGCGGGGATCGCGCCGCCGGACACCTCGAAACCCTCCTCGGCCTCGGGCTCGGCGGTGCTGAGCGTCTGGAACAGCCGGTCGCGCAGCACCCGGAACTCCAGCTCGTCGAACAGCCGGTGCACGGCGTCGCGGTCCCACGCCTGCGCTTCGAGACCGTCGATCGTGTACGGCAGCTCGACGTCCTTGATCAGCTCGGTGAGCTGGCGGTTCATGATGATGTTCGCCAGGTTGCCGCGCAGCGCCTCGCCGACCTTGCCCGGCACCTCGTCGATGCGGTCGACCAGCTCGTTCAGCCCGCCGAACTGGTTGAGCAGCTTGATGATCGTCTTCGGACCGACACCCGGCGTGTTCGGGAGGTTGTCCGACGAGTCGCCGCGCACCGCCGCGTAGTCCGCGTACTGGTCGGGCCGCACGCCGTGCTTCTCCTCGACGTACGCGGGGGTGAAGCGGCCCATCTCCGAGACGCCCTTGACCGGGTACAGCACCGTGACCTGGTCGTTGACCAGCTGGAACGCGTCGCGGTCGCCGGTGACGATCTCCACCTGGAAGCCCTGGGCCACGGCCTGCGTGGTCAGGGTGGCGATGATGTCGTCCGCCTCGTAGTTCTCCTTCTCCATCGTGGGGATCCGGAGCGTGGCCAGCACGTCCTGGATCAGGGAGACCTGGCTGCGGAACTCGTCCGGCGTCTTGGAGCGACCGGCCTTGTACTCGGGGTACTGCTCGGAGCGGAACGTCTTGCGCGAGACGTCGAACGCCACCGCCACGTGCGTCGGCTTCTCGTCCCGCAGGATGTTGATCAACATGGACGTGAACCCGTACACGGCGTTCGTGACCTGGCCCGTCTTCGTCACGAAGTTCTCTGCGGGCAGGGCGTAGAACGCTCGGTAGGCCATCGAGTGACCGTCGATGAGCAGGAGCCGCTTCACGTCTGAGTTAGTCACGAGCCCGAGTCTAGGGTGGGGGTCTGACAGTTTCGCTTGAGCCCTACGCCCTGCGTCTAATCATTTTGGGAGCACGTGTGATCCCCGACCTGCCAGTGGAGTTCGCCGACGAGCAGTTGCACGTCCGCATGGGCATTGAAATCACCCAATGGGATGTCAACGAGATGATCGGGACGATGCCGGTCAAGGGCAACCGCCAACCGTTCGGGCTGCTGCACGGCGGCGCGAACGCGGTGCTCGCCGAACAGCTCGGCTCGCTCGGCTCCGCCCTGCACGCGGCGCAGCACGGCTCCATCGCAGTAGGACTCGAACTGTCCTGCACCCACCACCGGGCCGCGCGCGAAGGCGTCGTCACCGGTGTGGCCCGCCCCATCCACCTGGGTCGCAGCACCACGACGTACGAGATCGTCGTGACCGACGAGGAGGGCAAGCGCACCTGCACCGCCCGCCTCACCTGCATCCTGCGCCCCAAGGCACCCGGAGCCTGAAACGATGAACGGCGCATTTGTCCACGTGAGGTGAACAAATGCGCCGTTCATCAATCAAGCGGAGGCTAGTGCGCCTCGCCCAGGTACGCGTCCCGCACCCGCTGGTCGGCGAGCAGCGCGTGCCCCGGACCGTCCAAAGTGGTGCGGCCGAGGTCGATCACGTAGCCGTGGTCCGACAACGCGAGCGCCGCCAGCGCGTTCTGCTCCACCAGCAGAATGGTGGTGCCCAACGACTGCAGCTCCTTGATGGTGTCGAAGATCCGCTGCGTCATGATCGGCGAGAGACCCATCGAGGGCTCGTCGAGCATCAGCAGGCGGGGCTTGGACATCATCGCGCGGCCGATGGCGAGCATCTGCTGCTCACCACCGGAGAAGAGCCCGGCCTTGTTGTGCCGCCGCTCCCCCAGCACGGGGAAGAGGTCGTACACGCGCTGCATGTCGGCCGTGACCCCGTCGTCCTTGCGGACGTACGCGCCCAGCTGGAGGTTCTCCTCCACGGTCATCCGCGGGAAGAGCCGCCTGCCCTCGGGGCAGTGGGCGATGCCCTCGCCGAGGATGGCGTGCGCCGGGTCGTTGTGGATCGGCTTGCCCTGGAACAGGATCTCGCCGGACGACGGCCGCAGCAGACCGGAGATGGTGCGCAGGGTGGTGGTCTTGCCCGCACCGTTCGAGCCGATCAGCGACACGATCTGGCCGGCCTCGACGGTGAACGAGACGTCGCGGACGGCCTCGATCGCACCGTAGGAGACCGAGAGGTTGCGGACTTCGAGCAGCGCGGTCATGCCTGCTCCTCCTCAGCAGAAGCAGCGGCGGCCTCGACCTCGTGCTGGACTTCCTCCGGCGGCTTGCCGAGGTAGGCCTCGACGACCCGCGGGTCCGCCCGCACGACCTCGGGGCTGCCTTCGACGAGCAGCTCGCCCTGCACGAGCACGGAAACCGAGTCGCACAGCCCGAAGATGAACTTGATGTCGTGCTCGATGACGACGACGGACACGCCCGTCTCGCGGATGCGGAAGATCAGCTGCTGCGTCGCTTCCGTCTCCTGCGGGTTCATACCCGCCGTGGGCTCGTCCAGCAGCAGCACCGCCGGGTCCGTCGCCAACGCGCGCGCGATCTCCAGACGGCGCTGGTCGCCGTACGGGAGGTTGCGCGAGAGCTCGTCGTCGAGGTTGTTCAGGCCGACGAACGAGAGCAGCTCCCGCGACCGTTCGCGCGCCGCCTTCTCACCCCGCTGGTAGGCGGGGCCGTGGAACAGCGAGGCCAGCGGGCCCTGCTTCATCCGGACGTGGCGGCCCACCATGACGTTCTCCAGCACGGTCATGCTGGGGAACAGGCGGATGTTCTGGAACGTGCGGGCGACGCCCGCGTCCGTCACCTGCGCCGGGTCGCCCGGCAGGACGTTGCCCTTGAGCAGCACCTGGCCGGTCGTCGGCGTGTAGAGACCCGTCAGGCAGTTGAAGAACGTGGTCTTCCCCGCGCCGTTCGGGCCGATCAGGCCGACGATCTTGCCTTCGTCGAGCGTCAGCGTGACGCCCTTCAACGCCTTGAGGCCACCGAAGACCATCGAGACGTCACGCGCTTCCAAAACCGGCGTGCTCATGCCTTCTTCGCCTCCACGTGCGCCTCTTCGGCGTTCTCGTCGGCACGCTCGATCATCTCAGCGCGCCTGTGCGCATCGGGGATCAGGCCGACCGGCCGGAACCGCATGATCAGGATCAGCGCGAGGCCGAAGATCATGAGGCGGTAGTCCTCGAAGTCGCGCAGCTTCTCGGGCAGCACGAACAGCAGCGCCGCACCGAGCACGGCGCCCGGGATGGAGCCCATGCCGCCGAGGATGACCGCCGCGAGGAGCGTGACCGACTCGAGGAACTTGAACGACTCGTAGGACACGGTGCCGTTCTTGTGCGCGAACACCGCACCCGCGAGACCAGCGAGCATGGCGCCGATGAGGAACGCGAGGATCTTCATCTTGCCGGTGCGGATGCCCATCGCGCGGGCGGCGTCCTCGTCCTCGCGGATCGCGATCCAGGCCCGGCCGATGCGGCTGAACTTGAGGTTCGCGAACACCGTCATGACCGCGGCCACGAGCAGCACGATCAGGACGTAGTAGAGGACACCGGCGGGCAGCTTGACCGCGCCGAGCGAGAGCGACTTGTTGAACTCCGCGCCGAACAGCGACAGCGGCGGGATGCCGGGGATCGCGTTGGAGCCGTTGGTCAGGCCACCGATGTTGTTCTGCGCGGAACGGGTGAAGATCTCACCGAACGCCAGCGTCACGATCGCCAGGTAGTCACCGCGGACCCGCAGCGTCGGCGAACCGACCACCGCGCCGAAGAGGCCGGCGATGACCGCCGAGATCACCGCTGCGACCGGGAACGGCAGCGTGATGCCGATTTTCGCGGCGGCCGCACCGGAGAAGTTCGCCGCCACGAGGGCGCCGATGCCCATGAACGCCACGTACCCGAGGTCGAGCAGACCGGCGAGACCGACGACGATGTTCAGGCCGATGGCGGTGGCGGCGTAGATGCCGATGTTCGCCGCGACCGTCATCCAGTACTCGTTGCCCGCGTCGGTGAACGGCAGGGCCAGCGCGCACACCAGCAGCACGATCACGCTGAACACGCGGTGCTGCTCGGACAGCACCGAGATCCAGCGCACGTACCCGACGCCGCTCAGCGCGCCGAGCACACCGCCGGCGAACCCGAGGAACGACAGGAAGATCGCGCCCGCGTAGGGGTTCGAGGAACCGACACCGCCGGTGGTGAGCAGCGCGGCCACCGCGTACAGCACAGCCGCGAACGACGCCAGCAGCACCACGTACGCGACCGGGGTCGAGAGCTTGAACTTCCACACGCCGACCGGCTCGATGCCGATGCCGTAGCCCGCGAGGATCGCCAGCACACCGCCGACGAGACCGACGATGCTGCCGAACGCGAACTCGCCGTCGAGCGCGGTGATGGCGGCGAGGCCACCACCCTTGACCGTGATGTAGATGGCGTTGATGAGCGACACGGCGGTGAGACCCCAGCCGAGCGCGCGGACGACGCGTCCCTTGGACGGGGTCGGCGCGAACGCGGCGACGAGGATGAGGACGCCGAGCAGCAGCACGTGCCAGCGGAAGCCGGTGACGGCGAACGGAGCGTCGAAGAACTGCAGCGTCGACTTGTCCGGCCAGTTGCCGTCGTTGAGCTTGAACGTGACCCACGGCAGCAGGGCCGCCACGATGCCGAGCACACCACCGAGAGCGGCGAACGGCCTGCCCAGGGGTGCGAGTGCGGAAGGCTTTCGGTCGCTCATGCGCGCACCCTTTCCGGCTCACCGAACAGACCCTGCGGGCGGAAGACGAGCACGAGGATCAGCACGACGAAGATCCACACGTAGTCGTACTGGGTACCGCCCGGCATGTACTGACCGGCCAGGGTCTTGATCAGACCGATGATGAACGCGCCGATGACCGCACCGCGGATGCTGCCGACGCCGCCCAGCACGGCCGCCGTGAAGGCGAAGATGCCGGTCTGGAAACCCATGTCGATGTTGATGTTGTTCAGGTAGCCGCCGAACATGATGCCGGCGACACCGGCGAGCGCGGCGCCGATGATGAACGTCAGCACGATCACGCGGTCGGGGTTGACGCCCATCAGCTTCGCGGTGTCGGGGTCCTGCGCGGTGGCGCGCATCGCCCGTCCCATCCGGGACTTGTTGATGTAGGTCTGCAGGACGATCGAAAGGCCGACCGACAGCACGACGAGCAGCACACCGGTCCACTGCACGCTGATCGGGCCGAGCGTGAAGTTGCCTTCCGGGAAGACCTTCGGGTACGGCAGGTTCGCGGTGGCGTTGGGGTACCACACGCGGACGGCCTCCTGCAGGAACACGGAGACGCCGAGCGCGGTGATCAGCGGTGCCAGCCGGGGCGCGTTGCGCAGCGGCCGGTAGGCGAACCGTTCCATGATCACGGCGACCACGATCGCCACCAGAATGCCGCCCAGGAACATCAGCGGCAGGGCCACGGCAGGCGTCTTCTTGATGTCGTCAGGAAGAAGCGTGAACGTGGCGAGGCCCCCGTACGAGGACACCATGAAAACCTCGCCGTGGGCGAAGTTGATCAGCTGGATGATGCCGTACACCATCGTGTACCCCAGGGCGATCAGGGCGATCAGGGCGCCCTGCACGAGCCCGTTGGCCAGCTGTTGAAGCAGGACTGACACAACTACCTCCGTAAACAGCGGGGGCGAGCAAACAACGCCCGCCCCCGCCGTGGCTTCAATCAGTAATTAGGTAGTCGTCAGCCGGTGAACGTGCCGGTCTGAACGTCCTTCCACTTGCCAGAGGTCACCGAGTAGACGGTCAGGACCTTGTTGGTGCTGTCGCCGTACTGGTCGAACTTGACCTCACCCGTGGCACCGGAACCGCTGTACTTGCCGAGGTTGGTCAGCATGTCGTCGCGCTTCGAGTCGGACCAGTCACCACCGTTGAGCGTGGTGGCCAGCGCACCGATGATGGCGTTCGCGGCGTCGTAGGAGAACGCACCGTAGGCGGCGTAGTCCTCCTTGCCGTACTTCGCCTTGTACGCGTCGACGAAGGCCTTGGCCGTGGCCAGCGACTCGACCGGCGCGCCGACGGAGGTGGCGA
Source organism: Lentzea sp. NPDC004782 (assembly GCF_040609115.1). Lineage (NCBI taxonomy): Bacteria > Bacillati > Actinomycetota > Actinomycetes > Pseudonocardiales > Pseudonocardiaceae > Lentzea > Lentzea sp. NPDC004782. The sequence goes on along the minus strand of NZ_JBEXJN010000004.1, from coordinate 103,142 downwards.
GGTCGCCCTCCTTGCCGCCCAGGTCGATGAACTTCTGGTCGAAGATGCCGTCGCCGCCCATCAGCGGAACGTTGAGACCGGCGGACGCCATCTGCTTCGACAGCGGACCCGCGGCCGGGAACTCACCGCCGTAGTAGACGGCCTCCGGCGAGAGGGCCTTGATCTTGGAGACGACGCCGGAGAAGTCGGTGTCCTTCTCGCCGACCTTCTCGGAGCCGACGATCGTGCCGCCCTTCTTGGCGACCTGCTTCGACAGCTCGGCGGCGAGGCCCTCACCGTAGGTCTTGCCGTCGGTGATGATCGCGATCTTCTTCTTGCCGGCCTTCTCGACGAGGTAGTTGGCCGCGTACGGGCCCTGCAGGTCGTCGGTGGCGCAGACGCGGAAGTAGTTCTCGTACTGGCGCTTCGGAGCGGTCAGGAAGTCGTTGCCCCTGGTCAGCGTGGGGTTCGTGTTGGCGGGCGACACCTGAGGGATCTTCTTCTCCTTCAGGATCGGCTGCACCGTCTGGGCGACCGACGAGTTCAGCGTGCCGACGACGCCGATGACGGTCGGGTCGGTCGACAGCTTCGAGGCGGCCTGGCCACCCTTGGCGGGGTTGGCCTCGTCGTCCTGCGGGGACAGGGCCAGCTTGTAGCCCTTGACCGTGCACTTCTTGTTGGCCTCTTCCACCGCGAGATCGGCGGACTGCTTGATGCCGATGCCGAGAGCGGACAGGTTCCCGGACAGCGGGGCGACAACACCGATGGTCAGAGTGCCCTTCGACGTGTCGCAGCTGCCCCCGTTGTTGCCGCCTGCCTCGTTCTTGTTCGAGCTGCAGGCCGCAAGAACAAGCAGCGCTGCGCCGACAATCGCTGCGGACTTCACAGAGTGCTTACGCACGTGATGTCCCTCCTCTATCCCTGCTCCCGGCGACGCGAGTTCTCCGCGCACCGCTCCATCACCCTCTCCTGAGGGATGCCGGGAACCTAGGCGATGACTGTGACCCCAGTCATCAAAGCCAATGGGCTCGTGACCATAACGCAACGCGGCGTTATGTTTCTCTTGAGCAACGTCACATAAAGTAACCTTCGTTCACTCTTTGGACGGCTGTCATAACGTGAACGTATGACTCCGCGTCGTCGGGTGATCGCCGGTGTCGGCGCCGCCGCTGTTCTGGTCGCGGCGGTTCTCATCCTGCGCGAAACCGACGACCGTGGTAATAGGACCAGCTCAGAGCCTGTTCGGCTGACCCGGTACGCGGCGGATTTCGTCAACTTGCCGTCTCAATCGGCTCCGCCACCACCGCCGTCCACCGTATGGAGCAGTGGCGGCCGGATCCAGTGGGCGCCTGTGTCCGGTGCGGCCGGGTACGAGGTGTCCGGCAGGCTGGTGGCCTCGCCCGAGATCGCGGGCTCCGGACGTCCCGACGTGCGCACCGTGGACGCGTTCGGCCAGCGCTCGATCCCGGTTCGCGCCGTAGAACGCCCTGGAGACGACACGTGGCGCCGGGCGTACGCCGGATCGCTGGACGACTTCGACGACCCGTTCCTGGCACGCCGCTACCACCTGAGCGGCCGGACTGGCTGCGTGAACCCCAGCTCCGGGTCCAACGGCCGGTTGGTGATCGACATGCCGTGCGGGAACGACACTGCGGTGTTGCGCGCACGGTCGCTGCTGCGGCTGGACGAGGCGGACGAGCTGGGCCGGGTGGCCGTCGTGACGGACGCGGCCGGGCCGCACGGGAAGCTGGAGCTCGACCTCGTGCCTGGAACCCCGGACCACGTCGGGCCGGTCCCTCCCGCCGACGCGATCCGAGTGGTGGTGGACGACTCCGTGGCGCCCGGCACGCGTGGTGCGGGCATTCTGCATCGATTTGAAGTGGTGCTGACACGCGCCGGTGTGCGTGTTCTGCAGGATGGCGCGCAAATCGCCGTGTCGTCTGTCGTGCCGCGGTGGCGCGAGGCGAGCGTGCTGGTCGGGATGACGCCGCCGCCCGCCTATCCCGGCCGCGTGGTGGTCGACGCGCTCGGCCTGAGCGGGTCGAAGCCGCCGGTGGACGAGGTGATCGAGACACAGCTCGTGGCCGGGACGCTGCGCGTGCTGGGGCCGGACGAGGAGGCGCCGGGCATCGGCGTGGCGCGCACACCGTTGCGTGACGCTTCCTCGGCGCGGGTACGGGCAACGATCCGGATCGGCGCCGGCGGTGACGTGAACGGCCTGGTCGCGCAGCTCGGCTCGGAGCGGGTGCCGTTGCGGCCGGTGGTGAGCGGCTGGTCCGGTGCCCGGGACAGCGAGCTGACCGTGGCCGGGGACGTGCCGGCGTCGTTGCTCGGGCAGGCGGGACCGGACGCGTTGACGCCGTTCGTGCTGCGGATGCCCGGCGCGTCGCAGGCCCAGGTGCTGGAGAGCTACCTGGAGGTGCCGGGCCGGTCGCCGGTGAAGCTGGAGACCGCCCCGGACGAGCCCGCGCCCGTTCTGCCGGTGATGACGGCCGAGTTCACCGCTGTGACCGTGAACGAGGCGACGCTGGTGGTCACGCTCGACGGCTCCGCGGCTCGATCACTGGCCCGGGCAGCGGGCTTCGAGGTGTACATCGACAGCGGTCACGTGGCGACGATGCCGATGCCCGGCGGCGTCGGTGGCAGGCACGAGCTGCGGATCTCGCTGAAAGGCAGCCACAACGTCGAAGTCCGCCTGCGCCCGGAGGATCCTCGGGCGCAGGCGGACTCTCGATGGCTGGACCTCAGCCGAAGTTCTCGATGACGGCCTCGGCGACGGCCTTCATCGTCGTGCGGCGGTCCATGGCGGTGCGCTGCACCCACCGGAACGCCTCCGGCTCGCTCAGACCCTGCTTGGTCATGAGGATGCCCTTGGCCCGTTCCACCACCTTGCGCGTCTCCAGCCGCTCGGTGAGCCCGGCGACCTCCTGCTCCAGCGCGGCCAGCTCGTTGAACCGGCTGATCGCCAGCTCGATCGCGGGCACGAGGTCCCGCTTGGCGAACGGCTTGACCAGGTAGGCCATCGCACCGGCGTCGCGGGCGCGTTCGACCAGGTCGCGCTGGCTGAACGCGGTGAGGATCACGACCGGCGCGATCCGGTTGCCCGCGATGTGCTGCGCGGCCTCGATCCCGTCGACCTTGGGCATCTTCACGTCCAGGATCACCAGGTCGGGGTTGAGCTCGGTCGCGAGCTTGATGGCCTCTTCACCGTCTGCGGCCTCACCCGCCACGTCGTAGCCCTCTTCGCGCAGCATCTCGACGAGGTCGAGACGGATCAGCGCCTCGTCCTCGGCGACCAGTACGCGCGGGGCCTTGCGCGTGGCTTCGGACTGGGCCTCGGCAGCCTGCTGGGTCACCGGGGTCCTCCTGACGATCGTTCCTGCGGGCGAAAGCGCAGTCTACCGGCGGGCAGGCCCCTGATCAGGCTCACCAGCCGTGACGGCAGACACGAACTCCTCGGGCCACGGATAGGTCCGCAGGCCCTCCTCCACGTCCTGCGCGGGCGCTTCGATGCGGCGGAGCGTGATCTCACGGCCGGTCCCGAAGTCCGGGTGGGCGAGCTTCGCCCTGATCTCGCTCTCCTCCGGGCCGCCAGGCCACTCGACGAACCACCCGGTGCCCATCGGAAGTGCTCGCAGCCAGTTCGCGTCATGCCACAGGTGTACTCGGCGCAGTAGAGCGCTCCCAGTGGCCGCTTCGGCGATTTCCTCATCTGTGCCGCCGCCATCCGTGTACTCGATGCCGCGGAAGTCGTGCATCCAGCGCACGTACCGCATGCCGATGTCCCAGGCGTGCTCGTCGACGCCGACGAGCACCACCCCGGCGGCACCGGTGGTCAGCTCGGCCGACCGCCGGTACTGCCGGTGCGCCAGCCCCGCGACGCCCGTGCCGTAGCCGCCCTCGGTGCGCGGCAGCAGCTCGAACAGCAACGGGCCGAGTGCCCGTTCGGTCAGGTGCAGCTTGAGGGTCTCCCCCGGTTCGACCGTCCGGAACGCGTGGGCGGGCCTGACGATGCTCGCCGGCGGCATCAGCTGGAGCATGCTCGCCGCGGTGCACCCCGCGAGCAGCACCCTGGCTTCCAGTTGCTGCTGCGCCGCGGTGGTCGCGTCGGGCAGCAACCACCCGTCGCGCACGGCGGGCACCGCCTGGGACAGGTTCTCGCCCGTGTAAGCGCGCCGCAGATCGGCCAGCTGGTCCGTGATGGACAGACGTGCCATGACAGCAGTCCTCGTTTCCGCCGCCCGGCTCGGCACGACAAGGACGCATGTGTCACGCGTCTACGTGGTCGGTTCGCTTCGGTGAGCAGGAGTTCCTGAACACTGCGGCGGAGTGTGCCGCTCACTGCCGGGGAGCGGCTCCAGCCTCACGTCTGCTCGGACGCCACGGACCACACTACCTTTTCTAGTCCGCGCCCACGATCAGTTTGTACTTGACGTCGACCTGTCTGCCGTCGGCCGCACCGCGGATCAGCAGCTCGTGCTCGCCGGCCGCGGGCGGACCGATCCACGCGTACAGGCCGCAGCCGACCGAGTTGATCCGGCCGACCTGGGAGCCGAAGGGGTTGCCCGCGCGTGCTTCGTAGGTGAACGGCGTGGCGGACACCCTGGTCAACGCCTGCGTCGAACCGTCCAGCAGCACCTCGCCCTGAGCTCCCTTCATGAACCTCTCGCAGTCGGCGACCTCGCCCGCCAGGTTCACGACGGGGGCCAGCAGCGGCTTGGCGGCCGGGACCCGGCACTGCCGTTCCACCGGACCGTCGCCGAGCGACCCGGCGAGCAGCCAGACCTCGACGGGCTGGTCGCGCATGCAGAACCGCCCGGAGGTGTCGGACACCGGATTGCTGTTGGAGGGCTGCGACGCCCAGGTCCACCAGCGCGACTGGAACTCACCCGGCGTCAGCTTGTCCGAAGTGGACGTCTGGGGGGCTGTGGGTGGGGCCGCCGGCTGCGCGTTACCTCCGCAACCGGCCAGCAGAACAACTAAGAACAGCAGGACTTTCCTCACTGGTTCTCGCGTCCCTTGCGTCGTTGTTCCTCCGCGCGCTCACGGCAGCGGCGCAGGAACTCCTCGTCGTCGTCAGGATTGGTGGCCGCGAACCGCCCCGGCCGGTTGTACTCGGGAAAAGCAGAGGCATCGCGCTCGTACGCACCGAGGCGCGCGCGTCCGGTCCCCACCACCGGGCGCCCCGCCACGAGCCACGCGATCGAGCCCACCAACGGAAACAGCAGGACCAGGAGAAGCCACACCAGCTTCGGCAGATTGCGAACCGAACCGTCGTCGGTCGTGATCACGTCCACGACAGCGAAGATCGTCAGGCACAGCGTCACCACTCCGAACAGCCCACTGAAGTACAGCATCTCCTACCCCCAGGTCGTGCGGTCGCGCACATGGTGACACAACGGTCACGCTCTGAACATGGTTTACCCTTCAATCACCTGGCGCCATTCGCAAAGTGGTCACGCTTGCGTAAACAAATCCCTCACTTCTTCTTCGCCGGAGAGGTGGCCGACGACGTCCCAGCAGGTCGGAGCGGGATGCAACCTCACTTCCGATTCCGCCGACAGGTCCATCACCATGGTCCGAACCGGGCAACCGATTCACTCTCAGGGGTGAAGCAGTCGAACGCGGAGCCTGAATTCCGCACACGCCGCGACGTTGACGCAGATTACATTTCCCACGAATCCACACGGGATTTCACCGACCACTCCGCGACTTCGTCAACGCACAATGCACGAGCCCGGCCGCGGTGAGCCGTCCTGACGCTGAGCACCAGACCTGCTGCACACCCGTTGCCCAGACCGTAAGCGCGCCTTAGCGTCGAGACCATGCCCAACGGTGCCGAGAGGTTGCTGGAAGTGCTGGCCGCGCACGACGTCGAGGTGGTGTTCGGCCTGCCCGGTGTGCACAACCTCGCCATCTGGGAGGCGCTCGGGAAGCACAAGGGCATCCGCATGATCGGGGTGCGGCACGAGCAGACGGCGGTGTACGCGGCCGATGGTTACGCACGTGCCACGGGCAAGCTTGGCGTGGCAGTCGTGACGACCGGACCCGGTGCGGCCAACACGCTCGGAGCCACCGGTGAGGCGTGGGCGTCGGGCAGCCCGGTGCTCGTCATCGCCACGGACATCCCGAGCACGCTGCGGCAGCCCGGCGTGTACCGAGGTGTGCTGCACGAGACGCGTGACCAGAAGGCCATGTTCTTGCCGGTGACCAAGGCCTCGTTCGACGTTCCTGCCGCGCACGAGCTCGGTGCGTGCACCGACAAGGCGGTGCAGGCGGCGACGCGGAGTCCGCACGGGCCGGTTTACCTCGGTGTGCCAACGGATTTCCTGTCGGCCGAGGCACCCCACCACACGCCCGCGAAGATCGTGCGCGACCACCTGGTTCCCGACCTCGCCGACGCCGGACGACTGATCGCGCAGGCGCGGCGGCCGCTGATCTGGGCGGGCGGCGGCGCGGCGCGGTCGGGAGCGGGTCCAGCGGTAGGTGCGTTGGCGGACAAGCTGAGCGCGCCGATCATCACCACCTACGGGGCGCGCGGACTCACTGACAGCCCGTACGTCGTCAGAGGGCCGGTGCACGCGCCACCCGTCGGGAAGCTGTGGGACGAGGCCGACCTCGTGATCGCGATCGGCACCGACTTCGACGGCATGATGACGCAGAACTGGTTGCAGCCCAGGCCACCCGCGTTGCTGGCGGTGAACATCGACAAGGCCGACGCCGACAAGAACTACCCCGCGGACGTCACGGTCGAAGGCGACGCGGCGGCCGTCACGGAGGCGCTCGCGGCCGAGGTGAGCGCCAAGGACGGCGTGGTGGACGTCGACGCGGTCAACGCCGAGGTCAGAACTCTGGTCGAGGCGGACTCGCCGGAAGCCGCGAAGTTGTTGCGGGCGCTCGAAGGCGAGACCGCCACGATCGTCGCGGACATGTGCATCCCCGGCTACTGGATCGGCGGCTTCCACCACGTCACCAAGCCGCGCGGGCTGGCCTACCCGGTCGGCTGGGGAACGCTCGGGTTCGGGTTCCCGGCGGCGATCGGCGCGGCACTCGACGGCCGGACGATCGCGGTCGTCGGTGACGGCGGGTTCCTGTTCGCGTGCGGGGACCTGGCGACGCTCAAGCAGGAAGGCCTGCCGCTGACGATCGTCCTCGTCGACGACGGCGGCTACGGCATGCTCCGGTACGACCAGCAGGTCGCCGACCACGCCATCAGCGGCGTGGACCTGACGCGGCCCGACTTCGCGAAGCTCGCCGAGAGCTTCGGCATCCCCGCGGTCACGCTCGACGGGTTCGACGGCCTGAAGGAGGCACTGGGCAACGCCGACGGGCCTGCCGTGATCGTGGTCAACGCGAGTCTCCAGCCGCCGGTCAACACCTCGCCCCGCTGGTACCGCAAAAACGCCACCTGATCATTCGCCTGCTGGGTACCGTCCGAGGCCATGAGACGTGGGCTGGGGATCGTGCTCGCCGTGCAGGCGGTGGTGCTGACCGCGTTGTCGGGACGGTACGGGTTCCACCGCGACGAGCTCTACTTCATCGCGGCGGGAAAACGGCCCGACTGGGGGTACGTCGACCAGCCGCCGATCACGCCGATCCTCGCGCGTCTCACCACGGCGGTGTTCGGCGAGACTCCCGTCGGTCTCCGGGTGATCTCCACCCTGCTCGCGCTCACCATCACGGTCGTGGTGGCGCTGACCGCGAAAGAACTGGGCGGTGGCGCGGTCTTCGCGGCCGCCGCGTCGGCCACGTCGACGTTCGTGCTCGCGGTGAGCCACATGCTGTCCACGGCCACGGTGGACCTGTTGATCTGGGTGCTCGTCGGGTACCTCTCGGTCAGGTTGCTGAAGACCCGCGACGGACGCTGGTGGCTCGCGATCGGTGCGACCGCCGGAGTCGGGCTCGCCAACAAGTGGTTGCTGCTCCTGCTGCTCGCCGCGCTGGCGATCGCGTTGCTCGTCACTGGCCCGCGGGATGTGCTGCGCACGTGGTGGCTGCCGGCCGGACTGGCGGTGTGCGCGGTGATCGCCGCGCCGGTCGTGGCGTGGCAGGCGATGCACGACTTCCCGTTGCTCACGGTCGCGCGCGGCATCAGCGAGGACGACGGCGCCGAGAACCGCATCATGTTCGTGCCCATGCAGATCCTGATGCTGTCGCCGTTCCTGGTGCCCGTGTGGGTGATCGGCTTCCGGAACCTGTGGCGCGACAGGACGTTCCGCTCGCTCGCACTCGCCTACCCGATCCTGTGCGTGCTTTGCCTGGTGACCGGCGGCAAGCCCTACTACGCCGTGCCGCTGCTCCTCGTGCTGGTGGCCGCGGGTGCGCGCCAGAGCCAGGAATGGCTGCTGCGCCGCAGGGTCCTCGGCGGCGTGCTGGTGACGCTGAGCGTCGTCCCCGCCCTCGTCGGCTCACTGCCGATCCTGCCGGCGAGCGCACTGGCACCGGTCATCGCCATCAACCCCGAACAGGGCGAGCAGGTCGGCTGGCCCGAGTTCGCGAACACGGTCCAGAAGGCGTGGCAGGCGAACGGCCGTCCCATCGTGATCACCCGCAACTACGGCCAGGCCGGCGCGATCGAGGCCTACACGAAGATCCCCGTCTACTCCGGACACATGTCGTTCTACGACTGGGGACCACCGCAGACGCTGGACAAGAAGGTGCTGCTCGTCGGATTCGACAGGCTGCCGTTCAACGGCTGCAAACGCGTTGGGCAGCACCACAACATCATCAAGAACGAAGAAGACGGCACACAACTGTGGACGTGCACCGCGCCGTCCGGGACATGGGAAGAAATCTGGCCGGCACTACGGCACTTCTACTGACCGCGCTGGCACACTCGCCCAGGTGACCCGAACCTGGCCGGCCAACCACGCCGCGGACGAAGGCGTCCTCGCCTGGCAGTTCCTCGACTTCCTGCGCCGGACCGCCGTGCTGAAGGTCGACGGGCTCACCCGCGACCGGGCAACGGCGGCCCCGATCGCCACCTCGCCGAAGCTGACCGCGCTCGGCGTGCTCAAGCACCTGGTCGCCGTCGAACGCCACTGGCTGTGCATCGCCGGCGCGGGCCTCGACCTGCCGTCGTTGTGGGAGGGCAGCCCGGACCCGTCGTGGGACCTCACCGACGACGACACGCCCGAGTCGCTCATCGAGGCGTACCAAGCGGAATGGACCAATGCCGAGGCTCTGAAGAAGTACGGCCCCGACGACAACGCGGCCGACGACAAGTTCACCGTGCGGTGGATCCTGGCCCACGTCGCCCAGGAAACCGCGCGACACGTGGGCCACCTGGATCTGCTCCGCGAGCTCGCGGACGGGCAGACCGGCGAATAGCCAGCCGTCGCCCCAGGCTCATTCTTCGCCGGGCCACAGAGGCACGAGCGGCGCCACCACACCGTCCAGAGCGTTGTCGACGATCGCACCGCCGAGTGGCATCAGCGTCGCCCGCGACCACACCAGACGATCGCGCAGGGCCGGAAGCGCCAGCACGGCGGCCGCCTGCTCGACGACCTCCTGGCGGTCGTCCTGCAGGCATCTGACCAGCGCCTCGGCCGCAGACCCGACCTGGACACCGGACCCCGCGAGGCGCCGGACCGCCGCAGCCGCCTCGCTGCGAACCCGCCACTTCGCGTCACGGAGACGCCCGATGACCGGCGGAAGAGCAGCCGGGTCGGCGGTGTCCCCCAGGGCGGTGACCGCGATCAGACGGCGGGTGGCGAGCCAGTGCGTCGCGTCCGGTGCGATGTGACCGATCGGGTCGGCGTTGCGCAGCCTGGTGATGCCGTAGAGCCACACCCACGGGCTGCGGTAGACCTCCCGGCCGAGCCGGCGGCGAACCGGACCGTCGGTCATCTCGTAGAAATGCCGCAGCGCGTACTGCGGGTCGCGGTACGGATCACGTTCCGCGAGCACACGGCAGAGCAGCGGGCGTGCCGGGCCCGCGTCGTCCAGGCTGTCGAGGATGATTTCCTCGACCAGCGGTTCGTTGCTGTCCATCAGAATTCTGATGTGGGCGCGCAGATCCGGCGATTCCCAGCCCCGGATCCCAGCCAGCGCCCCGTCGCTGCTGAGTTCCCCCATTTCTCCATCATGGCGGATTGATGTAGCCGCCCACAGCTTTTTGGCAAACTTCCTGGAGAGCGTTTACCGCGTCACGAAGCAACGGGTTCGTATTCGCGGTGCGGTGGACGACGTGCACGTGCCTGCGCAAGGGCTTGTGCCGCAACGGCATTGCGTGTGTGCCAGGTAGCGCTTTGTAACCGAGAGCAGGCACGAGCGCAACGCCGACACCAGCTGCGACAAGAGACTGCACGACCTCGTAGTCGTTGCTTCGGAAAGCAATTCTCGGGGCGAAACCCGATGCCGCGCACAACCGCGTCAGACAGGTGGCACCGGAAGTGCCGTCGCGCGAGGCGATCCAGCGTTCGTCTTTGAGATCTTCGAGTTTGACGTTGTTCTTCGCGGCCGGATGATCGACCGGCACCATGACCAGGAGAGATTCGTCCAGCAACGGCAGCACGGTCAGTTCTTCCGGCCAGGTCTGCGGCACGAGGTCGTAGGCGTAGACCAGCGCCAGGTCGAGCTCGCCGGTCAGCACGAGCGGCAGCACGTCCTCCGGCTCCGCCTCGTCCAGGCGGATCTCGGCGTCCGGCAGGTCCGCCGAGAGCTTCGCCAGCGCCCCCGGCACCACCCGCGCGCTCGCCGTCGGGAACGTGCCGATGCGCAGGCGACCGCGCAGACCCAGCACCATCGCCTTCACCTCGTGCTCGAAGCCGTCGAACGCGGCGAGCAGCTCGCCACCTCGATCGGCGATCAGCAGGGCCGCGCTGGCCGGCCTGATCGAGTGCGCCTCACGTTCGAAGAGCGACACACCGACAGCGCGTTCGAACGCCGAGATCTGCTGCGAGACGGCCGACGACGTGTAGCCGAGCCGACGAGCCGCCTCTGCGAACGACCCCGTCTTCACGACCTCGACGAGCGTGCGGAGGTGGACCGGATTGAGCACCAGGACAGCTTATGCTCGACGTCGCGAGGTTTCGTTCTGCCACCCCTGGCGGAACCACCGGGTAACTACCAGGGTGGGGTGCATGCCCTATGTCTCCACGAACCCGTCGAACACCTCCGACGTGGTCACCGCGATCGAGCTCGGGACCAGCCGCGCCTTCGTCGACGCAGCACAGCGGGCGAAAGCGGCACAACACGCCTGGGCCCGCGTGCCCGCGCCCGTGCGTGGACAGGTCATCGGCAACATCGGCCGGCTCGTCGAGGCGAACTTCGAGCCGCTCGCCCAGCTCGTGACCCGCGAGATCGGCAAGCCGATCGCGGAGGCCCGCGGCGAGGTGCAGGAGATCGTGGACACCTGCAACTTCTTCGTCGGCGAGGGCAGGCGCCTCTACGGGCACACCGTGCCGTCGGAGATGGCCGACAAGCAGCTCTTCACCTTCCGCAACCCGGTCGGCGTCGCGGCGATCATCACCGCCGGCAACTTCCCGGTCGCCGTGCCGTCCTGGTACATCGTGCCCGCGCTGCTGTGCGGCAACTCCGTCGTGTGGAAGCCCGCCGAGTACTCCGCCGCGTCGGCCCAGGCCTTCTACGACGTGTTCCAGGCAGCCGGCATCCCGGACGGGGTGTTCGAGATCGTCTTCGCCGAGGGGGCGGAGACGTTCGACGGCCTGGAGCAGGCGCTGCGGGAGGGTCTGGTCGACAAGGTCGGCTTCACCGGGTCCAGCGAGGTCGGTGTGCGCATCGGAGAACTCTGCGGACGCCACCTCCAGACGCCGTGCCTGGAGCTGGGCGGCAAGAACCCGATGGTCGTCACCGAGGACGCGGACCTCGACCTGGCCGTGCAGGGCGCGCTGTTCGCCGGCTTCGGCTCCGCGGGCCAGCGGTGCACCTCGCTCGGCACGGCGATCGTGCACGAGTCGGTGTACGACGAGTTCCTGTCCCGGTTCGTCGAGGCCGTCGCCACCGCCACCGTGGGCGACCCGACCGGCGATGTCCTCTATGGACCGTTGCTGGACGAGAAGTTCGCACTGGCGTACGAGAAGTACCTCGGCTGGATCGGCGAGCACCACAAGGTGCACGGCCCGACCGGCCGCATCACGGCTTCCAACCCGCGCAACGGTTTCACTGGTGAGAACGGCTTCTTCTACCACCCCGCAATCGTTTCCGGTGTGCGTGCCGACGACGAGCTGTTCCTGCAGGAGACGTTCGGCCCGATCGTCGGCGTCATGAAGTACTCGGACCTGGACGAGGCGATCGAGCTGGGCAACAAGCCGGGCTACGGCCTGTCGTGCTCGATCTACACCACGGACCCGAACAAGGCCTTCCGGTTCCGCGCCGGCATCTCCGCAGGCATGGTGAGCGTCAACAACTCGACGTCCGGGGCCGAAGCGCACCTGCCGTTCGGCGGAAACGGCAAGAGCGGCAACGGCTCCCGGCAGTCGGGCGTGTGGGTGCTCGATCAGTTCACCCGCTGGCAGTCCATGAACTGGGACTACTCGGGGAAGCTGCAGAAGGCGCAGATGGACACGCTCGAGATCGGGGCGAACCTTGACTTCCGCCTCGCCTGAGCTGCCTTCTCAAGCCGAGGTCGTCGTCATCGGCGGCGGGGTGATCGGCACATCCATCGCCTTTCACCTCGCCGAGGCAGGCGTCCGGGATGTCGTTGTCGTGGAGCGGGATGAGCTGGGGTCCGGCTCCACCTGCAAGGCAGCGGGTGGAGTGCGCGCCCAGTTCTCCGACGAACTGAACATCAGGCTCGGCGCCCGATCACTCGAAGCGTTCCAGCGCTTTCCGCAGCGGCCCGGGCAGGAGATCGATCTCCACCAGGTCGGCTACCTGTTCCTCCTTTCCTCTCGGGAACACGTCACGGCGTTCGAGCGCAACGTCGACCTCCAGAACTCCCTCGGCGTGCGCAGTCGAATGCTGACTGTCGAGGAAGCGCAACGGATGTCACCGCTGATCGAAACGGACGGCCTGCTCGCGGCGACCTTCTCGCCGGACGACGGACACTGCACGCCTGAGTCCGTGGTCCTCGGTTATGCCACCGCGGCCCGCCGGTTCGGTGTCCGTTTCCACACCAGAACCACCGTGAGATCGATCGTAGGGACGGGGTCTGACACTTTTCGCGTCCAGACCGACCGCGGCGAGGTCTCGACGGGGAACTTGGTCTGCGCGGCGGGTGCGTGGTCACGGTCGATCGGCGAGATGGTGGGCGTTGACCTGCCGGTTTCTCCTCTGCGACGGCAGGTCATGTTCACCGAGCCCATGCCCGAGCTACACGAACGGGTGACTCCCTTCACCATCGACTTCGGCAGCACCTTCTACTTCCACCGCGAGGGGCGCGGTCTGCTGTTCGGCATGTCCGACCCCGAGGAGACGCCGGGGTTCAAGCTCGACATGTCCGACGCGTGGCTGCCCAGGCTGACGGCCGCGATCGAACGGCGGGCGCCGCGGCTGCTGGACGTGGGGGTGCGCAACGGGTGGGCCGGGCTGTACGAGGTGACACCCGACCACAACGCGCTGATCGGCTCGGTCGGCCGCTTCTTCTACGCCACCGGCTTCTCCGGGCACGGGTTCCTGCAGGGCCCCGCGGTCGGCGAGGTCGTGCGCGACCTCGTGCTGGGGCGTGAACCCTTCGTCGACGTGTCCAGTCTGGACGCCGCCCGGTTCGCCGCCGACCGGGCACGGCCGGAACTCAACTGCGTGTGAGGGAATGCTGATGGACGTTCTCCAGCTCATGGACGAGTGGGGACCCGAGAAGGTCGTCTGCGTGTCCGACCGGCGCACCGGCATGAAAGGTGTGCTCGTCATCGACAACACCGCGCGCGGCATGGGCAAGGGCGGCACGCGGATGAGTCCCTCCGTCACCGTCGCGGAGATCGCCCGGCTCGCGCGCGTGATGACGTGGAAGTGGGCGGGTGTCGACCTGTTCTTCGGCGGGGCGAAGGCGGGCATCGTGTTCGATCCTTCCTCCCCCGGCAAGGAAGCCGCGCTGCGGGCGTTCGCGCGCAAGCTCTCGAACGAGGTGCCGCGCGAGTACGTGCTCGGGCTCGACATGGGCCTCACCGAACGGGACGCCGCGATCGTCCAGGACGAGCTGTCAGACCGCGGCGCTATGATGGGCGCACCGGCTCAACTCGGCGGTCTTCCGTACGACGAGCTGGGCGTCACCGGGTTTGGCGTGGCCGAGGTGGCGGACGAACTGATCGCACAGCGACGTTCCTCTTCGGCCGGAAAGCGCATCGCGATTCAGGGTTTCGGTGCGGTTGGTGCCGCAGCGGCTCGGCGCTTCGCCGAACTCGGCGCGGTCGTCGTGGCGGTGTCGTCGGTGCACGGCGCGTTGGTCGATCCCGACGGCCTGGACGTGACGCGGCTGCTGGACTTGCGGGCGTCGTTCGGTGATCTCGCGGTCAAGGAGTACGGGCCGGTGCAGGCGCTGGGTGCGGAGCTTCGCGCGTCGTGCGACGTGCTGGTGCCGGCCGCGATGCAGGACGTGATCGACGCGGATCTCGCGGGCGAGCTCGACACCACCCTGGTGGTGGAAGGGGCGAACCTGCCGACTTCCGTCGCGGCGCAGGAAGTGCTGGCCGCTCGTGGCATCACGGTCGTACCGGACTTCATCGCGAACGCGGGCGGCGTGGTCGCGGCGGCGTTCGGGATGGACGCGCGGTACTCGCCGTTCCCGGTGAACCCGGAGACGGTGCTGGACGCGGTGTCGTCGAAGCTGAGGGCGAACGCGGCGCACATCGTCGTGGAGGCCCGCAATCGCGGCACCACGACGCACGTGGCCGCGCGCGAGCTGGCACAGGAACGCGTGCTGGCGGCGATGAAGCTGCGGGGGCGGGTCGCATGAGCGCGCTCGACGGTGTCGTGATCGCGGACTTCAGCCGGGTGCTGGCCGCTCCGTACGCGACGATGATGCTGGGTGACCTCGGCGCCGAGGTGGTCAAGGTCGAGCAGCCCGGTCGCGGCGACGAGACCCGCACGTGGGGTCCGCCGCACTTCGAGGGCGAGGCGACGTACTTCCTTGCCGTCAACAGGAACAAGACGTCCGTGCAGATCGACCTGTCCACACGGGCAGGCCGTGAGCAGGCGCGCGAGCTGATCGCGCGTGCGGACGTGGTGGTCGAGAACTTCAAACCGGGAACCATGAAGAAGTTCGGGCTGGACTACGAGTCGCTGGGGCGTGACGACCTCGTCTACTGCTCGATCTCGGGGTTCGGTTCGGGCAAGGGCGCGGACCTGCCCGGCTACGACCTGCTCGCGCAGGCCGTCGGCGGGTTGATGAGCGTGACCGGGCCCGGTCCGGACGCGCCGGTGAAGACCGGGGTGGCGCTGGTCGACGTGCTGACCGGGTTGCACGCGTGCGTCGGCATTTTGGCGGCGTTGCGGCACCGGGACGCGACCGGGCAGGGACAGCTCGTCGAGCTGGACCTGTTGTCGGTGTTGCTGTCCAGCATGGTGAACCAGAGCGCGGGCTTCACGCTGGCGGGCTTCGTCCCGGAGCCGATGGGCAACCGTCATCCGTCGATCGCACCGTACGAGGTGTTCCCGACGGCCGATCAGCCGATCGTGCTCGCGGTGGGCAACGACCGGCAGTTCCGGCGGTTGTGCTCGGTGCTGGACGTGCCGGAGCTCGCCACGGACGAGCGGTTCGTGACGAACTCCGGGAGGGTCGAGCACGTCGACGAGCTGTTCGAGGTGCTGTCGGCACGGCTGCGGACGCGTCCGGCGCAGCACTGGTTCGAGACCCTGACACCGCTCGGGGTTCCGTGCGGTCCGGTGAACGACATCGCGCACGCGTTCGCGCTGGCGGAGTCGCTGGACCTCAACCCGACCGCGACGATCGGCGACATGACGCTCGTCGCGAACCCCATCCGCCTGTCGCGCACGCCGGTCACCTACCGGCTGCGCCCGCCGAAGCTGGAGCAGTGAAGTGCAGGACCCGTTGCAGTTGCTGGACATCCCGTCGTTGCTGAGCGACGAGGAGCGCGACATCCAGGCCACCGTCGCGACGTACCTGTCCGACCACGTCCGGCCGCACATCGCCTCCTGGTTCGAGGAGGGCATGCTGCCGCGCGAGCTCGCGCGGGAGCTCGGCAAGCTGGGTGTGCTCGGCATGCACCTGGAGGGCTACGGGTGCGCGGGAACGTCGGCGCTGGCGTACGGGCTCGCGTGCCTGGAGCTGGAGGCCGTGGACAGCGGCATCCGGAGCTTCGTGTCGGTGCAGGGCTCGCTGTCGATGTACTCGATCTGGAAGTACGGGTCGGAGGAGCAGAAGCGGGAGTGGCTGCCGCGGCTGGCCGCCGGTGAGGCGATCGGGTGCTTCGGGCTGACCGAACCCGACTTCGGCTCCAACCCGTCGGGGATGCGCACGCGGGCCGTCCGGGACGGTGCCGACTGGGTGCTCAACGGCACCAAGATGTGGATCACCAACGGTGGGCTGGCCGACGTGGCGACCGTGTGGGCCCAGACCGAGGAGGGAATCCGCGGATTCCTGGTCCCGCGCGGGACGCCCGGATTCTCGACGCAGGACATCAAGCACAAGCTGTCGATGCGGGCATCCGTCACCTCCGAACTGATCTTGACGGACGTGCGCCTCCCGGAAAGCGCGCGGCTGCCGCTCGCGACTTCCCTGCGCGCTCCTCTTTCGTGTCTGAACGAGGCGCGGTTCGGGATCGTGTTCGGTGCCGTGGGTGCCGCGCGGGATTCGTTGCAGGCGGCGCTCGGTTACTCCGGCACGCGCATCCAGTTCGACAAGCCGATCGCCGCGTTCCAGCTGACGCAGCGCAAGCTGGCGACGATGTCCGTTCAGGTCGGCAACGCGATGCTGCTCGCGTTGCACCTCGCGAAGCTCAAGGAGGCCGGCACGCTGAAGCCCGAGCAGATCAGCATGGGCAAGTACAACAACGTGGAGGCGGCCATCGCGATCGCGCGGGAAAGCCGGACGATCCTCGGCGCGAACGGCATCTCGTCGGAGTACTCGCCGTTGCGGCACGCCAACAACCTGGAATCCGTCCTCACCTACGAGGGCACGTCGGACATCCACCTGCTGTCCATCGGTCAGGCGTTGACCGGGATCTCCGCGTTCCGCTGATCCTGCTGAAGGCTGGACCAGACGAAAATCGCCGGACCACCTGACGACCAGGTGGCCCGGCGGCTCTCGGACGCGTTCTGCGGGTGAGCTAGCAGACCGTGACGCGCTTGAGCTCCGCCTTGAGGTTGGGGCGACCGTCCTGCGGGTTGTCGCCCGCGATTCCGCCGGCCGCGATCTTGTCGAGGGTCTTCAGGCCCTCCGGCAGGATCGTGCCGAACACCGTGTAGTTCGGGCGCAGGATCGAGTCGGTCTGCACGAGGAAGAACTGGCTGCCGTTCGTGTCCGGGCCGGCGTTGGCCATCGCGAGCGTGCCGCGCGGGTAGATGCGGCGCAGGCCGGTCGGGTCGTTCGGCGCGGGCTTCAGGTCCGTCGGCAGCTCGTCCTTGTACTTGTAGCCGGGGCCGCCCTCACCGGTGCCGGTCGGGTCACCGCACTGCAACACCTTCAGCGTCGAGTACGCGGTGAGGCGGTGGCACTCGGTCTTGTCGTAGAAGCGGTGCTCCGCCAGGTGAACGAAGCTGTGCACCGTGCACGGGGCCTTGTCGCGGTCCAGGATCATGGGGATGTCGCCCTGGTTCGTCCTGATGTGGACGAACACCTTTCCCTTGGTGTGCCTGGGGTCCTTCGGCACGGGCACCGGCCGGGCGGCAGGTTCCTCCGGCGTCGGCGTGATGCCGCAGTCGATCCGGGCCTGTGCGTCCTGGGCTTCGACGTCCGCCGATGCGGTTCCGGTGGTGATGAATCCAACGGCCAGTGCCGCCACTGCCAGACCAGCTGCGATTCGCCTCATGCGCGATTCCTAGTGGAGCCGGCGGTGTCCCGGCAAGGGTTAACGGATCACTCAGTTGTCGGTGTCCTCGGTGATCTCGTACTCACACGTCGTGTCCTTGCCCGAGTTCGAGATCTCCTTCTCCTTCTCGACGCGGAGCTTGCAGGTGACCTGGTTGTCCGACTTGACCTTCAGAGTGATCCTGCCGAGCGCGTTGGCGAGCATCGCGCGGTTCTTCACCGGCAGGTCAACGGTTTCGGACTGCGACGCGCCGCCGGGAACAGCCAGGGTGAGCTCAGCCTTGCCGCTGCCCTCGATGTCGTAGAACGCCTCGTAGGTGTAGCTCTTCTGGCCGCAGGCCGCGAGCGCCAGCACGGGAATCAGCAGGAGGAGTTTCTTCATGACTCGAATTCTGGTGATGGGCTGACGCCGCGGCTTCTGTCCTCGGAGGGGTCGTGGTCCTACTTTTGGCCGACCAAACGGGACTCCCAGGCCCAAGCGGCGATCTCGACGCGGTTGCGAGCGTCCAGTTTGGCCTGAACGCTCGCCAGGTGCGTCTTCACCGTGCCGACGGAGATGAACAACTCTTGCGCGATCTCCGCGTTCGTCCGGCCTACGGCAGCGAGCTTCACGACATCGAGCTCACGCGCGGAGAGGTTGTGCGGCTGTTGCGATGTCCGCGTGTTCATGTGCTGCAACAGCCTGACCGTGATTGACGGGCTGATGAGCGCATCGCCCGTGACGGCCGCACGGACCGCTTCGATGAGCAGGTTGGGCCCGGCATCCTTCAGAAGGAAGCCGCACGCGCCGTTCTTGAGCGCTGTGTGTACGTACTCGTCGTGGTCGAACGTCGTGCACACGACTACGTTGACGTCATTCGCGATCTGTTTGAGCGCTTCGAGTCCGTCCATGCGCGGCATGCGGATGTCCATCAACGCGACATCAGGCTTGGTGCGGCGTGCCTCGGCCACAGCCTCAACGCCGTCCTGAGCCTCCGCCACGACCTCGATGTCGGACTCGGCGCCCAGAATCATGCCGAAGCCCGTGCGCACCATCGCCTGGTCGTCCGCGACGAGAACCCTGATCACGCGGTCGCCTTTCCGGTCGGGAGTGCGGCGTCGACGACCCAGCCGCCGTCGACGCCCGGCCCCGCCTTGATCCTGCCCCCGAGCGCCTGCACGCGCTCGGTGAGCCCGATGAGGCCGAAGCCGTTGCCCTGTCTCCCGGGCCTGCCGTCGTCGACGACCCGGACGATGACCCAGTCCGGTGCAGCCTGGATCTGGACGTCCACTTTGGTCGCTTCCTGCGCGTGTTTCCTGATGTTGGTCAACGACTCCATGACCACGCGGTGGACGGAGCCGGCGATCTCCAAGGGCAGGTTCCCGGTGTCGCCGTGGACTTCGAGGGTGGCGCGCGGCTCGGCCTCGATGAGCGGCTCGATGTCGACGATGCCCGCCACCGGTGCGACGGGAACGTCGTCGCGGAGCATGCCGACCATGCGGCGCATGGCGGTCATGGCTTCACCACCGGCCTCCTCGATGCGTTCGAGGGCCTGCCTGGCCTGCTGCGGGTTGCGTTCGACGATCCGGCTCGCGCCCTGGGCGAGCACGACCATGCCGGTGATGTGGTGGCCCACGAAGTCGTGCAGGTCCCTGGCGAACTCGGCGCGCTGCTCGGCCTGCACGGCGGCGACCTGCTTCTCGCGGGCGTTGTTCAGCAGGCGCAGGTAACCGACCAGCGCGAGCACGCCGATGGCGACGACGAGCAGGCCCATCGCCAACGTCAGCTCGGTGGGACCGAGTGGGAACCGCACGGGCTGGGTGACCAGCGCGATCACGATCCCGGCGAGCAGCGGCGCGTCCCAGCCCGACTTCGCCCGGTGGGCGGTGATCGCCAGCACACCGGTCAACGCCAGGGTCTCGGCCAGGCCGAACTCCTTGTCCAACGGGTTGACCAGCGTGAACGTGACGGACAGGAGGACGGACAGTGCAACCAGCGCCCGGTTGGGCCGCAGCCAGGCGAACGCGGCCAGCACGATGCACGCCAACGCGGCCCAGCCGGTCCAGGGGTAGAGGCCGGGCGACTTGAACAGGCCGTAGTAGGCGTCCACGAACGCGGCAGCGACCAGTGCGGCGATCGCGCCGTACTTCCAGAGCATGGCCATGACCTTATGCACCGGGACGCGGCCCGCAGATCGGCCGAAAGACAGAGGCGAGCCCTGCCCTGGACGGAGGTTCCCGCCTCCGTGCCGCACTTTGCTGGCCATGTGAACAACTACGCTTCCGCCGCGGTCGACCTCGTGAAGGTGTACGGCTCCGGCGACGCCGCGGTTCGAGCGCTCGACGGGGTGACGGTCGGGTTCCGCCCCGCCTCCTTCAGCGCGATCACGGGACCGTCCGGCTCCGGCAAGTCCACCCTGATGCACTGCCTGGCCGGGCTCGACACGGCCACGTCCGGCGCGGCGCTGCTGGGCGGCAAGGACCTGACCCGGCTCTCCGACAACGCGCTGACGAAGGTGCGGCGGGACCGGATCGGATTCGTCTTCCAGGCGTTCAACCTGCTGCCGACGCTGACCGCGGAGCAGAACGTCCTGCTGCCGTTGAACCTGGCCGGGCGGCGTCCCGACCGCGCCTGGTTCACGCAGCTCGTCGAGGTGCTGGGGCTGTCGTCACGGCTGGCGCACCGGCCGTCGGAGATGTCCGGCGGGCAGCAGCAGCGCGTGGCGCTGGCACGTGCGCTCGTCACGCGGCCTGACGTCATCTTCGCCGACGAGCCGACCGGAAACCTCGACTCCACGTCGTCCGCGGACGTCCTCAACCTGCTGCGGCAGGCCGTGCGCGAGTTCGGTCAGACGATCGTGATGGTCACGCACGACGACCGTGCGGCGTCGTACGCCGACACCGTCGTGCACAT
Organism: Lentzea sp. NPDC004782; assembly: GCF_040609115.1. NCBI lineage: Bacteria > Bacillati > Actinomycetota > Actinomycetes > Pseudonocardiales > Pseudonocardiaceae > Lentzea > Lentzea sp. NPDC004782. The sequence continues at coordinate 82,383 of NZ_JBEXJN010000004.1, read as the reverse complement.
GGCCGACGGACGCGTTGTGCAGGCGGTCACGGCGTGAAGAGGTTCCTGCCCGTTCTGTCGATCCTGATCGCCGCGTTCTTCGCCTGCTCGACGGTGCTCGCCAAGGACATCGCCGAACGCTCGCTCGCGGTGAGAGCCGCCCGGCTGGTCGAGGTGTTCGCGCTGCTCGGCGCGTTCGTCACGGTCGCCATGATCGTGGCCGCGCTGGTCTCCACCTCGACGTTCCGGATCGTCTTCGCGCAACGGATGCGCGAGCTGGCGTTGCTGCGGGCCGTCGGTGCCACACGCGGCCGGCTGGCGCGACGGCTGGTGGTCGAGGGGACCGCGGTCGGACTGCTCGCGTCGATCGCCGGGGTGGGGCTGGCGGTGGGCGCGGGGCAGCTCGTGCCGCTGGCGGGCCTGGCTGCGCCTGGACTTCCGCTGACGCCGGCACTGGTCGTGGTCGCGGGGTCGTTCGTCCTGACGACGCTCGCCGTGCTGGCGCCGGCGTGGTCCGCGGCGAAGGTCTCGCCGCTGGAGGCGCTGCGCACGTCGGCCGTCCAGGACAGCAGAAGCGGGATCGGCAGGCCGCGCTGGGTGCTCGGCATCCTGATGGCCGCGAGCGCGGGCGTGCTCCTGATCAACGTCGCGGTGGACGGTCTGGCCACCAAGCAACGGCCGGCCGGGATGACCGACGAGCTGCTGCTGCGCACCACCATCAGCGGTGCGCTGGCGTTCGGCGCGTTGATCACGCTGGGGCCCGCGTTGATCTCACCGGTGCTGCGGCTGATCAGCATTCCGTTGCGGCGCAGCACGATCGGAACGCTGGCGGTCAGCGGTGTGGGTGGTGCGCCACGCCGAGCCGCCTCGGTCACCGCGGTGGTGGCGCTGGGGGTCAGCCTGATCATCGCGACGCTGACGGGCGCGAACACGTTGCGGGGGCTCGGAAAGGCCGAATTGGCCGGCGCGTACCCCGCTGACCTGGAGATCACCGGGCCGGTCGACGTCCAGGCGCTCACCGCGGCCGGGCTCACCGACGTGCTCCCCTACCGGCGTACCGAGATCACCGTCAACGGGCGGCTCACCATGCGCGCCACCGATCTCGACCTGACCAAGCTCCGCGACCTCGCGGACTTCGAGGTCGACACCGGTTCGCTCGCCGACATGGGGCCGCACAAGATCGTCCTGTCGACCTGCACCGCGAACGGGCTCGGGGTCACGGCGGGATCGCAGGTCGACGTCAACGGCGTGCGGATGACCGTGGCGGCGACGGTGTTCGGCGGTGTGCCGCTCGGCAGCGCACTGCTGCATCCATCCGATGTGGACAGTGAACCGGTCGGCGCACTCGCCAACGGTGCCGCGGAACGAGTTCCGGCCGGGTACGACGTCGAGTCGCTCGCCGACCACCGGCTCGCCCAGGAGAACTGGTTCACCACATTGGTGGCAATCGCGATCGGACTGCTGTTCCTGACCATGTTGATCGCCGTGGTGGGAGTAGGATCGACCACGGCGTTGTCGGTGCTCGAGCGGACCCGCGAGTCCGGACTCCTGCGCGCGATCGGCTTGACCCGCAAGGAACTCGGGCGTCTCATCACGACCGAGGCAGGCCTCTACGGGATCGTCGGCGCGCTGATCGGCCTCGCCATCGGGGTTCCCTACGCGTGGCTCGCGATCATCTCGCTCGGCGTCGAATGGCCGTTGCAGGTACCGGTCGTCGCCGTCGGCGTGGTGGTGCTCGTCCTGGCCGCACTCACCGCAGGTGCGGGCTTGCTGCCCGCCCGCCGTGCGGCGCGAGTGAGCCCGGTGGCGGCACTTCACTCCATCCAGTGACGTGTGCCGGATCCGAGACGGGGTATCCGAACTGCATCGGGAGGTGATGCAGTCATGGGCTTCGATGAGCTCAAGAACAAGGCGAAGGACCTGATCGGCGAGCACGGGGACAAGGTCGACCAGGGTGTCGAGCGCGCGGGGCAGATCGCCGACGAGAAGACCGGCGGCAAGCACAGCGAGCACATCGACAAGGGTGAGGAGAAACTCAAGGAGGGCTTGCGGAAGTTCGGTGGCGGGCAATGAGCCTGCGGAACCACCGCAACGACGGATCCCACTGGTGATGGGACATACCCAGGGTGTGCCCGTGGGGGCTGGTTGTGCCGTTGGTTCGCCTGTGAGTTACGGCGGATTGGACTATCAGTGCCTGCGGGCGCACACGTTGATCGTGACTTGGGAACCGCCGAACGCGGCATCTCTGCGGCAACGCGTCTGAGTCACTTCCGCGATCCCGGCGGCCCGGTTACCGTCGTTCGCCGGGATCGCGGAGGTGAAGGTGGATCCGAGCGGGGTGACGAGAGCTGCACGGCTGACCGCATTGGCCGCGTTGTGCCTGGTCACCGTCGTCTTGTTGCTCCCGGCGGCGATCAGCGTGAGCACCGGCGGGGCCGTTCCGGCGTTCCTCGGGGAGTTCGGCCGCTGGTTGTGGCCCGCCGTCGGCCTCATGGTGCTCGTCGCGATCGGTCTCGCGATCTGGGAGCGCGTGCGCGGTCACGAGACGAGCAACCGCGCCGCTGCGCTCGGCCGGGTCGAGTCGCGGGTGAAGGCGTTGCTGGCCTCTTCCCTGGCCGCGCAGACCCAGATCAAAGTCGGCGTGCTGCGGCAGCCGCGGCTCTCGGTCCGCGCCGAGGGCGAGGAAGTCTCGTCTTCTGACCTCGAAGCCGTCTACGACCGCATGGGCCGCACCATGGTTCTCGTCGGACCGGTCGGCAGCGGACGGTCGACGCTGTTGCGCGAGCTTTGCCTGGTGCTGGTCGAGCGGGCGCGCAACGATCCGGACGCGCCGATTCCCGTGGTCGCGGACCTGGCGACGTGGCGGGCGTACGGCACCCGCAAGCCGACCGAGTTCACCGCGTGGCTGTTGCGCGAGATGAACCGCAGCTACGGCATCAGCCGTTCGGCGGGCACGATCTGGCTGCGCCGCGGGCGGGTGGCCGTGCTCATCGACGGCCTTGACGAGGTGCCGCAGATCGACCGCGCGCACTGCGAGTCCGAGCTCGCGCCGTTCGCGTCGGTGGTGTGCTCGACCACGCCGATCGAGAACCTGCCCTCCGTGTACGTCGAACCGTTGTCACGCGGGCAGGTGCTGGAGTACATCGCCTCGGTCAGTCCTCGTCTCGACGGCCTGGAATCAGCTCTCACACCCCAGATCTGGGAGCGACTGGACTCGCCGCTGGCCCTGAACCTGCTGGCGTTGACGCACCTCGATCGCCAGGTCGACACCATCGGCACCGATTTCGTGGGCTCCTTCGTCGTGGAGCGGCTTTCCGCCCAACGCGCTGCGGGCCCGACCATCCGCGCGTTGAAGTTCTTGGCGCGGTTGGGACGACCAGACCTCGGTGCGCCCGTGCACATGCCTCACCGCAGTGCATGGCTCCCACTGCTGCCGACGCGCCCGTTGTGGTTGTTGTTCGTGCGCGCGGTGCCTGCCGCATATGCCGGTGGTGTGTGTGCCGTGGCGTTTCTGACGGGCCTGCAGCTCGGGTTGTGGCCGGCATTGGTGTTCGTCGTCGCGGCTTCTTCGTTGCTCGTGCTGGTGAACAAAGTGCCGAACGTCTTCCACCCGCCCGGACGGGCGCACGGAATCATCACCGCCGCCTTGGGATTCCTGGCAGGTGCGTTCGCCGGATTGCTGGTCGGCCTCGCCGGATTGTGGCTCGGTGGCATTGGTGCGCCGTGGCCGTACGCGGTCGCGTATGTGTTCGTTGTGGTGGCGTCCTTCTTCCTGGCATTGGGCTTCGTGCCGGGCGACGCCCCCGTGGCGTGGTCCGTGCTGACCGCGGCCGCACCGGCCGTGTCGATGATCTGGACCGGCCCGTACGTGGTGTTGACCGGGATGGGGATGGGCTTCTCCGCGGGCGTGGCAGGCGGAGTGTTCGCTGCTGCGGTGGGACGTGTGTGGCGCACGGTGCGCACGGGACAACAACAACGCATGCGACTCGGCCGACCGTGGTGGGTGCAGCCGGCCGTCCCGGCGCTCGGATTGATCGGTGCTCTGGGCGGTCTCGGAACGTTCGGTTCCTGGGGCACCGCACTCGGAGTGGCGTTGGGCTTGCTTGTGACACCCACCGCGGCCCGCGACTACGTCTGGCCGTTCGACGCACTCGCCGAAGTAGCCGCGGAGGGTCTCACCCGTCCACTGTCGCTGGGCGAGTTGTCCTTCCGCCGCAAGGCTTTGCTGCACCTCGCGCAGGACCGGCTGCTGCTCACCCGCGTCGACGGCGAGTACCGCTTCGCGCACGTGGCCCTTCGGGATCACCTCGCCGCATGTGACCCAACCGCAATGCTTCGCGCCACGCGCCGTTGAACCTTCCCGATGTGTGAGACGTACGGCCTGAAAGAAAGGTCGGGTGTTGCACATGCGCTGGTCGAAAGGCTGGATCGCGAGCGCCGGGGTGTTCTCGGTCATCGCGGCCATCGGGGGCACGGCCTTCGCCCTGGCCGGATCTGGGTCTCCCGCAGCGCAACCGGGCGTGGCGGGCAAGGAGGTGTGCTCCGGACAGCAGGTCACCCTCGTCGACAACACCGGTTCGGCCGGGGTGTTCTCGGATCAGCTGCCGGTGGGAACTTCCCTGCGGATCACGAACACCGCCAACGGGCGGGCCGCGACGGTTGCGGTTGCCGGGGTTTCCGCCGGGTGTGCCGCGGTCAACACCGCGGCTTTCGATTTGTTGCGGTCGCCGGGTTCGGCCCGGGGCGGGGAGGAAAGCGTTCTCCGGCGGGTCCGGGTGGAGATCGTGGGGAATGCTCCCGCACCGGTTCAGACGGCCGCGCCGCGAATTCGGGCCACCGGGGTGGTGGGGCAGGTTGTTTGTGACGGGGCCACTGTCGGGTTGTCGGCGGTGGGTGGGGCGCCGGAGGCTTTCTCTTCCACGTTGCCGGTGGGGACTTCGGTTCGGGTCACCAATCTGGACAACGGAAAGCAGGCCACGGTTCGGATTGTCGGGGTTGGACCGGCTTGTGTGGTGTTGAACAGTGCGGCTTTCGGGTTGGTGGGGGAGCCGGGGAAGAGTTCGATCAAGCGGGTTCAGATTGAGAAGGTGGTCTGAGGGGACGGTCATGTCGCCCTGCGTTGGTGGTTGCGGTCTGGGCCGGGATTGGGCATGTCGGGCTTGCCTGCGGCTTCGCGGATGAGTGAATGCCCATCCTCATGGCGCGCTGGCGATTCGCCAGCGGATATCCGGACCGCGAGGTTGATGACCGCTCGCATCAAGCTGCCGTGCCGTGCCACCGCGGCCCACTCAGTGGCGGGTGGCGGGAGTGGGCGCGGGGGTCACCAGTCCATCGGCTCGTCTGGTTCTTCTGGGGCCGGCCACTCGTCGTCTGCGGTGCTGGAGCCCCAGGCTGCGCCGCCCTGGGGCGTGGTTTTCGGCCTGGGCTTGGCTTTCGGGGCGTCCGGGGCGGTGGCTGGTGGGGCTGTGGTCGGGGCGGTGCCCGCCACTACTTCCAGGATTTGGTCGCCGTACTTGGTCAGTTTGGCTTGGCCCACACCGCTCACCGCGCCCAAGGCCGTCAGGGTGGTGGGGCGGGTGGCTGCGATGGATTTCAGGGTGGCGTCGTGGAAGATCACGTAGGCCGGGACGCCTTGTTCGCGGGCTTGGGCGGCTCGCCACTCGCGCAGTGACTCGAAGAGGCCGGTTGCCTCCGCGGGGAGGTCCACCTTCTGCTTCGTGGCGGTGGTGGCGGTGGTGGCTCGGGTGGTCGAGCGGGCTGGGGCCGGGTCCTTGCGGAGGTGGACCTCGCGTTTGCGGGCCAGGACGTCGGCGCTCGCCTCGGTCAGGACGAGGGTGGAGTACTCGCCTTCCACGGCGAGCAGGCCTTGGGCCAGGAGCTGGCGGACTACGCCTCGCCACTCGCTTTCGTTCAGGTCCTCGCCTATGCCGAACGTGCTGAGCTGGTCGTGGTCGAACTGGATGACCTTGGCGGTCTTGCGGCCCAGGAGGATGTCGATGGCCTGGCCCGCGCCGAACTTCTGGTTTCGCTCCTTGCGGAGGCGCCAGACGGTGGAGAGGAGCTTCTGGGCCGCCACGGTGCCGTCCCAGGACTCCGGCGGGGTCAGGCAGGTGTCGCAGTTGTTGCAGGGGACGCCGGACTGGCCGAAGTAGTCCAGGAGCATCGTGCGGCGGCACGTGATGGTCTCGCAGAGGGCGAGCATCGCGTCGAGGTGGGCTTGAGAGCGGCGGCGGAAGGCGAGGTCACCTTCGGACGACTCGATCATCTTGCGCTGTTGGACCACGTCGCTGAGGCCGTAGGCCAGCCAGGCGGTGGAGGGCAGGCCGTCCCGGCCCGCCCGGCCCGTTTCCTGGTAGTAGCCCTCGACCGACTTCGGGAGGTCGAGGTGGGCCACGAAGCGGACGTCCGGCTTGTCGATGCCCATGCCGAACGCGATCGTGGCGACCATGATCAGGCCGTCCTCGCGCAGGAAGCGGGCCTGGTTGCGCTGGCGGGTCTGGGCGTCGAGGCCCGCGTGGTACGGCAGGGCCTCGACGCCGTTGGCCACCAGGAACTCGGCGGTCTTCTCGACGGAGGCGCGGGAGAGGCAGTAGACGATGCCCGCGTCGCCCTGGTGCTCGCCGCGGAGCAGGTCGAGGAGCTGCTTCTTCGGTTCCTTCTTGGCGACGATGCGGTACTGGATGTTCGGGCGGTCGAAGCTGGAGACGAACTGGCGGCCTTCGGAGAGGTCGAGGCGCGTGAGGATCTCCTCGCGCGTGGCCTCGGTCGCGGTCGCGGTGAGGGCGATGCGCGGGACCTTGGGCCAGCGTTCGTGCAGCTGGGCCAGGGAGAGGTAGTCGGGGCGGAAGTCGTGGCCCCACTGGGAGACGCAGTGCGCCTCGTCGATCGCGAACAGGGCGATGTCGCCCTGGTCGAGCAGACGCAGGGTGGCCTCGGACGTCAGGCGTTCCGGGGCCAGGTAGAGCAGGTCGAGCTCGCCCTGGACGAACTCGGCCTCGACGACGCGGCGTTCGTCCCAGGACAGGGACGAGTTCAGGAAGCCCGCGCGGACGCCGAGGGCGCGCAGAGCGTCGACCTGGTCCTGCATCAGGGCGATCAACGGCGAGATCACCACGCCGGTGCCGGGGCGGACCAGGGCGGGGACCTGGTAGCACAACGACTTGCCACCGCCGGTCGGCATCAGCACGAGCGCGTCGCCGCCGGCGATCACGTGCTCGACGATGTCGGCCTGGTCGCCTCGGAACTCGGGGTACCCGAAGACGCGCTGCAGGACCTGCAACGCGTCTTCGAGGACGACACCGTCGGTTGAACCCATGCCGCCGATGCTAGCGAGCTGCACCGACAGTCCCGGCCGCTAGCCCAGTGTGCTTTGCGTACCTGCGGAAACGCTCGTGGCGATGATCGGATCAGCGGACGCCGACGGCACCGAGCCGCGCAACGGGATCCGCACCGAGGTGTCCGCCAGGTCGACCGTCAGGCGGGGAAGCCGGCTCGGTCGCACGATCATGCTCGAGTCGGTGCCGCCGATCAGCAGGCCCAGCCGGTGCCCCGCGGGGATGACGTGGTCCGTTGTGGACAGTCGGAACGTCATGCGGTACTTGGTTCCCGGGGTGATCGTGCGCGGGGCGGAGAGCGACGCGTAGTTCGCCAGGTCCGCCCATCCACGCGCGATGATCTGCGCGTCGACGTCGCCCGCCGTTGCTTCCGTGTCGCGGTAACAGGCGTCATCGCCCGTACGGCTCTCGCCCCAGCACGACTCCGTGGTCAGGGTCCGGATGCCCTCACCGGTCCGCACCCGAGCCGGGCCGTAGTCGATCAGGTAAGCCGTCAGGTGCGCGGTCGGCGTCGACGACGACACGCCCACCGTGATCGAGGACGTGCCCGCCACGCGCAAGTCGGAGGTCAACGGTGCCGTCGAGTAGGTCACGCGGCCGGTGTTGGAGCCGGAGAGCCAGGTGGCCGGCGTGGCGTTGCCGTTGTCGGTGAACGCGGCCGTGCCGGTGCCAGGCGTTGTGCCGAAGCCCGAAGAAGAAGGCCGCAGCACGGTGCTGACGGTGCCGGCCGGCGGCCACGTCTGATCGTCCTCCCACTGGTCCGGCGCGCGCTCTGCGGACACCTGGGGCTCGTTCTCGATGCCGTTCGGGACGTTCAGCAGCCAGCGGTCGAACCACCGGTGCAGCGTCGCGACCCACTCGGCGCGCCGGAAGTCGAACGGGTCGACGTGCGCGGTCTGCGAGAACCACAGCTTCTTCGGCACCGATGCGGGCACCGCGTCCCAGAACTGGCCGAACTGCACCGTCTTCACGTTGAGGTCGTTCTGCCCGTGGATCGCGAAGATCGACGCCTTCACGCGCGAGGCGTTGCGCACGAAGTCACGTGCCTGCCACATCGCCGTGTAGTCGCCGTTGGCCGGAGAACCGTTGGTCATCTGCGTGCGCACGGCACCGCACCGCGAGCGCGCGTTGGCGTTCTCGAACTGCGTGCCCAGCCCGGTCGGTGAGCTGTAGCTGGTGTACGCGACGCCGTCCGAGCGGAACCAGTCGTACCACGAGCTGATGCCCGCGATCGGCACGATGGTCTTCAACCCGTCGACACCGGTGGCCGCCACACCGTTCGCGATCGAGCCGTCCCACGACTTGCCGATCATGCCGACGGCGCCGGTCGACCAGGAGGCGGTCTTCGTCGTCGTGCCGGTCATGGTCGTGTAACCGGTGCGACGACCGTTCAGCCAGTCGATCACGGCGGTGCCGGAGGTGATCTCCGACTGACCGCCGACGTCGACGCAGCCGCGCGACCGGTTCGTGCCGAGGAAGTCGACCAGCACGACGGCGTAGCCGCGCGGCACGAAGTAGTTGTCGTAGAAGAGCGGGAACTTCACGGGCACGCCGGCGGAGTCGTAGGTCTTGACCTCGCTCTCGTTCCCGCGGCCCGCGCTCTCGTAGTACGGGCTGGCCTCCATGATCACCGGCACGCGCCCGGTCGTGGAAGGTCTGATGATGTCCGCGGTCACCCGGTCGGGACTGCCGTCACCGTCCGCGTCGAGGCCGGTGTCGACGTAGACGGTCTCGCGGACCGCGTCGGCCATCGAGTGGATCGGTGCGGACACGCCGCCGGACAGGGAGAACGCCGGTGTCGCCGCTGTGGCAGGGATTGGCGTCAGGGTCAGGGCCCCTGCTAACGCCACTACAACACGAACACGCTTCATGAAGATTCACGCTAAGGAGTGACGATGTCACTCGTCAGAGCCGAAAGGATTGATCCTCAGCGGTTGCGGCAACTACGGCGAGTGCCGAATATTCGTCCCCCGTGAGCTTCACCTTCGAACCGGCCCGCACCCGCGTCGTCTTCGGGCGCGGCACCGCTGCCTCGGTGCGCGCCGAGGCCGAGCGTCTTGGCGCGTCACGGGTCCTGCTGCTCGCCCGGCACGGCGGCGACAAGGTGGCGGCGGAGCTCGGCCCCCTGCTCGCGGCCCGGTTCACCGGCGCGACGATGCACACGCCGGTCGAGGTCACGGAGCGCGCGCTCGCACTGTTGCGTGAGCACAGCGCGGACTGCGTGGTATCGGTCGGGGGCGGGTCGAGCACGGGACTGTCGAAGGCGCTCTCGGTGCGCGCGGGCGTGCCGCAGATCGTCCTGCCGACGACCTACGCGGGTTCCGAGGTCACCCCGGTGCTCGGCGAGACGGAGTCGGGGCTGAAGAAGACGCGGCGCGATGCCGCGATCCAGCCGGACACGGTGATCTACGACGTCGAACTGACGTTGGACCTGCCGTTGGACGTCACGGTGACAAGCGCGCTCAACGCTCTCGCGCACGCCGTCACCGCCAGAGGCAACGAGAACCCGTTGATCGACGCCATCGCGTCCAAGGCGATCGACGGCATTTTGCACGCTTTGAGCGGAAATCCCTCCACCGTGGACGCACGGACCGAGCTCCTGCACTCCGCCTGGCTCGCGGGGACGTGCCTCGCCAGCGTCCCCATGGGACTGCACCACAAGCTCGCGCACGTTCTGGGCGGTTCGTTCGGTTTGCCGCACGCCGCCACACACACGGCGTTGCTCTCTCACACAGCTCCGACTGACCTCGCCAAACGGATACACGACACGGCCACCAGGTTCGGCGCGGCGACCTCACTGCGCGAACTGGGCATGACGGAGTCCGATTTGTCCCGCGCCGCGGAGATTTCGGAGCACCCCGACGCACTGCGGGTGCTGACGAACGCGTGGCGCGACGTACCAACGGGCTGATGGGTTGTCATTCAAAAGGCTGATGTTCACAGCTGTGAATCACAACCAACCTCCGATGTGATCCTGAAGATCTGCTGATGAAATAGAGGCATGCTCAGCCCCCTGGATCTGTCGTTGGTAAACGGACCGATCCCCGCCGCCGCGACCGTCGCTGCCGCCGTCGCGCTGACGTATCTGGCGATCAGGAAGAACCGGACCTGGTGGACCAGGGTGCTGCCGATCGTGGTGTCGGCGTGCGCCGTGGTCGTGCTCGGGCTGAGCTACGTGGTCGACCACGTGTGGAAACCCTGGCCAGAGCCGTTGCCGGTGATCCTGACGGTCTGGGTGGGCGCCGCTCTCACCGCGCTGGCCCTGGCAGCCGTGCGGCTGGGCACCGGACGATGGTACGGCCGCGTGTTCGGCGTGTTGCTGGCGCTGGGTGTCACCACGAGCGCGATGGTCGCCACGAACGCGCACTTCAGCCAGTACCCCACCATGCGCGCGGTGCTGGACGTCTTCCGGAACGACCGCGTCGACCTCAACGAGGCAGCCCCCTCCCCGTCCCGCGTGGTCGACGTCCCCGCCGGCAAGAAGCTCGCCGACGTGTGGACGAAACCCGACGACATGCCGGACAAGGGCACGGTCTCCGAGTCGACGATCCCCGGCGACTTCCCGGCCCGGCCGGCGTGGATCTACCTGCCACCCGCCTATCACACGATGCCGCGGCCGAAGCTGCCGGTCATCGTGCTGCTGGCGGGTCAGCCGGGCAACCCGCGCGACTGGTTCGACGGCGGCCGGATCACCGACAACATGGACGCGTACGCGGCCCAGCACGAAGGGCTCGCGCCGATCGTGGTGGTGGCCGACCAGCTCGGCACGCCGACGGCGAACCCGCTGTGCCTCGACTCCGCGCTGGGCAAGTCGGAGACGTACCTGGCGCGCGACCTGCCCAAGTGGATCAAGCAACGACTGACCGTCGACGAGCGCCGCGAGGCGTGGACCATCGCGGGCTTCTCCCAAGGCGCCACGTGCTCGGTGCAGCTCGCCGTGCGCGCGCCGGACGTGTACGGCAACTTCGTCGCCCTCGCTCCTCAGCGCGAGCCCACGCTCAGCACGCGGCACGAGACGGTCAAAGCGGCGTTCGGCGGCGACGAGGCCGCGTTCGTGCGGGTCAACCCGATGGACATCCTCGCGCGCCAGACCTTCCCGCGAACCGCGGGCATCATCGTCGCGGGCCGCGACGACGCCACGTACCGCAAAGCGGACGCGGAGGTGTTCGAGGCCTGCCGCAAGGCTGGAATGGACGTGTTGTGGAAAGAACTGCCGTACGGCCACGACTGGAACATGGCACGGGAAGGCCTCTTCGGTTCGCTGCCGTGGCTCGCGGGGCGGACAGGGCTGGCCTGATGATCGTCCGGTTCTTCCGGACCGCACCGCTCACGTCCACGTTTCTGATCGTCTTCTGGACGGTCGGGGCGTTGACCGGCGCCATCGGCGACCAGAACGACCAGCTGCTCGCGCGGATCGGGTTCGGCACCGACAGTGCGCCGTGGACCGTGTTCAGCTCGGCGCTGTGGTCGATGGACCTGTTGGGCTACGTGGCGACCACGGTGCTGTTGCTGGTGGTCGGCCCGCTGGCGGAGCGGTCGTTCGGCGTGCCGCGCACGGCGGCGGTCTTCCTGTCGGCGCACGTGGTCGGCTCGTTCCTGGGCCTCGGGCTGGTGCTGATCGGGCGGGACGTGCACTGGTCGTGGCTCGACTCGCTGGTGGGCGAGGTCGCCGCCGGACCGTCGATCGGCGGGGTGGGGCTCCTGCTCGCGCTGACGTTCCGGATGCCGCCGCTGTGGAGGCGCCGCGTCCGGCTGCTGACGATCTTGTCGGTGCTGGTGCTTACCCTGTACTCAGGTTGGCTCGAAGATCTGCTCCGACTGTCCGGTGGCGTGTCCGGACTGGTGATCGGGGCGTTGTTCCTGAAGAGCGGGGCGGTGCACAAGCCGCGCACGTTCCAGGACACGCGGGTGCTGGTGGCGCTGTTGCTCGCCGCATCAGCTTTGGGGCCGGTGGTGGCGATGATGTCGCCGTACCCCAACGGTCCGCTGTTGTGGTTCGCGGACGCCGTGGCGGTCACACAGCCGTCGCAGGAGTACTACGACGCGGTGTGCAGCTCCGACCAGGTCGACCTGTGCCGGACGATGACGATCCAGTTGTCGTACGGCCGGTTCCCCGCGCTGGTGATGTCGCTGCTGCCCGCGTTGCTGCTGCTCGTGCTGGCGGAAGGGCTGCGCCGCGGCCGGCGGTTCGCGTGGTGGTCCGCGCTGGTGTGCAACGTGGCGTACGCCGCGTTCATCGGGTGGTACGTCGTGGAGGCCGCGCGGATTCCGGACGCCGGTGCGGCGGAGATGGCGTTCTCCTTCGGCGTCCCGATGCTCGCACCGCTCGCGATCACCATCGTGCTGCTGTTGACGCGCAAGCACTTCGCCGTGCGTCTGCCTCGGCACGCCGTCAGGAAGTTCTGGCGGTTCACGGCGGGCAGCGTGGCGTTGCTGTCGGCGCTGTACGTCTTCGGCGGGTATCTGGTCCGCGACCAGTTCACGCCGGAGCCGGGCTTCGCGCGGCTGCTGGCGGACCTGCCGACGCGGTTCCTGCCGCCGGGGTACCTCGACCTGGTGCCGCTGCAGTTCTCGGCGGAGGGCTTCGTCGGCACGGTGCTGTTCGAGTACACCGGCGTGGTGTTCTGGCTGATCGTGCTGGCCGGTCTGCTGATGGCGTCGTGGCGTTCGTGGCCGTCGTCGTGCGAGAAGGAGGCTGCGCACGCTCGGGAGCTGATGCAGCGCTACGGCGGTTCGTCGTTGTCGTACATGACGACGTGGCGTGGCAACCAGTACTGGTTCACGCCCGACGGTGAGAACGCCATCGCGTACCGGGTGGTGGCCACGATCGCCCTGACGGTCGGTGATCCGATCGGCCCGGCGCGGGTCGAGGCCGTGCGCGGGTTCACCGAGTTCTGCGCGAGCAACGGGTGGACGCCGTGTCTGTACAGCGTGGGAACGGAGACGAGGGAGGCGGTAGCCGGTCTCGGGTGGTCCGCGGTGCAGGTCGCCGAGGACACCGTGATCGAACTGGACAAGCTGAGCTTCACCGGCAAGAAGTGGCAGGACGTGCGCACGGCCCTGAACAAGGCCGCCAAGGCCGGCATCACGGCCGAGTGGTGCGCGTTCGGCGACGCGCCGTTCGCGATCACCGACCAGATCAGGTCGATCTCGGCGGAGTGGGTCGCCGACAAGGGCCTGCCGGAGATGGGCTTCACGCTGGGCGGCCTGGAAGAGCTGACCGGCGAGGGTGTCCGCTGCCTGCTGGCGGTCGACGGTGACCGGACGGTGCACGGCGTCACGAGCTGGCTGCCCGTGTACCAGGACGGCGAGATCGTCGGCTACACGCTCGACTTCATGCGCCGCCGCGCCAACGGTTTCCGCGGCTCGATGGAGTTCCTGATCGCTTCGGCCGCACTACAACTTCAGACCGAAGGCGTCCGGTTCCTGAGCCTGTCCGGCGCGCCGCTGGCCCGCCTGGACCGCGGTGAGCGACCCAGGGCGCTGCAGCGCGTCCTCGACTTCACCGGGCAGGTGCTGGAGCCGGTGTACGGGTTCCGCTCGCTGTTCGCGTTCAAGGCGAAGTTCCAGCCGACGTACCGGCCGATGTTCATGGCCTACCCGGACTCGGCCGCCCTGCCACGCATCGCGAACGCCGTGAGTCGCGCGTACCTGCCGCACCTCAACGCGCGCCAGGGACTTCGCCTCGCAACCAAGATGCTCATCCGCACTCGCGGGCGCGCGACCCTGCACGGTCGATCCCAGTAGTCCGAAAGGGTGGTGAGGTCATCCTCATCATCACCGCCGACCGTCGCTGAGCGAAGATGCGCCGATGACCGTGCGGGGCAATCTGCCTGCCCAGACCACGACGTTCATCGGCCGGCGGGCGGTGCTCGCCGAAACCCGGGCACTCCTCGGCACAGCCCGGCTGGTCACGCTGGTGGGCACCGGCGGGATCGGCAAGACGCGCATCGCCGTGGAGGTAGGACGCGGCGCCGCGCAGACGTCGGTGTTCCAGCACGGGGTCTGGGTGGTGCCGCTCGCAGGTCTCAAGGATCCGGCGCTGCTGCTGCGCACGGTCGCGGCCGAGCTCCGGATCGTCGACAACTCACCGGATGCGTGCCTTTGGCGGCTCGTGGAGTCGTTGTACGACAAGCACTTGATGCTCGTGCTGGACGGTTGCGAGCACCTGCTGGAGTCGGTGCGCCACCTCGTGCACCACCTGTTGCGGGACTGCGAAGGGCTGACGATCCTCACGACGTCGCGGGAGCAGCTCGGTGTATACGGCGAGCGTCTGGTTCGGGTGCCGCCGTTGGACGAGGACGCGGTCCAGTTGTTGCGGGAACGGGCGGCCGATGACGACGTGCCCGAGGCCGCGGCGCTGTGCCGGGCGGTGAACGGGCTGCCGCTCGCGATCGAGTTGGTGGCGGCGCGGCCGGCCGAGACGTCGCCGGCCGGCGTGCTCGACCAGCTCGACGGCCAGGTCGCGCTGGAGCGGGTGTTCGAGTGGGCGACGCGGCAGTGCACGGACGAGGAACGGCGGCTGTGGGCGACGCTGTCGGTGTTCCCGGCGGACTTCGACCTCGCCGCGGCCGAGTCGGTGGCCGGCGAGGACGTGTCGGTGCCGTTGGCGGCGCTGGTCCGCAGGTCGATCGTGGTGGCGACGACGAGCCCGGTCACGCGGCAGACGCGCTACCGGTTGCTGGACACCGTGTCGCAGTTCGGTGCTCGCATGCTCACGAGTGCTGACGAGCCGTTACGGCGGCATGTGCTGCACTACAGCGCATTCGTGGACGAGGCGGCACGTTCGTGGTGCTCGCCGGACGAGAGGTTGTGGCTGGGCAGGCTGCGGGAGGAGTGGCCGAACATCCGTGCCGCGGTCGGGTACGCGCTGGAGACTCCCGACCTGGCCGAGACCGGCACCGTCATGGCGATGAACCTGCAGCGCAGCCGGTTCACGTCGGTCGCGGGACTGCTCGGCCAGGCACGCGACCTGCTCGCGGCGGCGCGCAAAGTGGTCACCGAGCCCCCGTTGCTCACGTCGTTGCTGGCGCACTGCGCGTGTCTGGCGCTGGCGCAGGGCGACGTGGCGGCGGCGATCCCGTTGATGAACGAGGCCCGTGCGTTGCCACGGATGCCGACGGTGGACAGGCATCTGGTGCTGGCCGAGGCCACGCACCTCTTCCTGGTGGCGGGCTCACCGGACTGCGTGCCGCTGTACGCGCACGTCGTCGAGTTGTGTCGTGAGCACGCGTCGGCGGGTGACACGTACATCGCCGAGCTGATGCACGCGACGGCCGTGTGTTCCCTGATGGACGCCGACACGGCCAGGACCGGTCTGATCGGGCTGGAGACCAACGGCGTGAACGCGTGGGGGCTCTGGCTTCGGGCGCTGTACGAGCTCCTGCACGGCGACCCGGCGCAGGCGCATCCGCCGGCGTTGGAGGCGTTGCGGATGCAGCTGACCGACGGCGACACGTGGGGACCCGCGTTCAGCCTGTGGTTGCTCGCCTGCACGTGCGCCGAGCTGGGCGCCCACGACCGCGCGGCCCGGTTGCTGGGAGCGTTGCGGTCGCAGGAACGGGCCGCGCGGATCTCGTTCACGAACCTGAGCCCGTTCCACCGGCTGCTGGAACGCGCGGACCGGACCGTCCGCCGCGTGCTCGGCGACGACTACCAGATGATCACGACGCTCGGCCAGGACCTGCGGCAGGAGCAGGCGATGGAGTTCGCGCTCGAACCGGTGCCGGCCTCGGAGCGCCGTCCGAGCAGGGGCGTCAGCGGGCGTCCGCCGCGGTTTTGAGACCGAACGCGATGAGCGCCGAGGCGGACAGGCGGTCCAGCACGGTTCGCTGGCGCAGCAGGAAAGCACGCGCCCGGCCGGCCGCGGTGATCAGGATCGGGAACCACAGCAGGCCGATGCCCAGGTGGATCGCCACCAGCACCGCACCCCACGTCGGCTGACCCACGGGGAGGAACTGCGGCAGCAGGGAGATGTAGAAGACGCCCGGCTTGGGGTTGAGGAGGTTGGTGAGGAGACCGACCCGGACGGCGGCACGTGCGGACGGCACCGGGGCGGGCTCGTCGGGCTCGGCCGGGCGGCGCGAGCCCCACAACGCCTTGACGCCCAGGTAGATCAGGTAGGCGGCACCGAGCCAGCGGACGATGTCGTAGGCCAGCTCGGACGCCTGCAGCAGAGCGGTCAGACCCACCAGGCCCGCGGTCGCCCACACCAGGCAGCCCAGGGTGCTGCCGACCACGACGCCCAGCGCGGTGCGGCGGCCCACCAGCACGGCGGTTCGCAGCACCAGCAGGGTCTCCAGGCCCGGCGTGATGACGGTGAGCAGCGCGACGAGCGTGAAGCTCAGGAGCGCGGTGGTCGACATGTCGTCATGAGAACACGGAAAAGCCGGGCCGCGGGAAGAGTTAACACGGCCGACACCCCGCGCGGTAGGTTCGGAGCTGCGATGACCGGACCGTTCCACCTCGTGTTGCGCAACGCGATCCGTGAGCGCGGGCTGCCGCTGGACCGCCTGCGGTCGCGCCTCGCCGAGCGCGGGATCGACGTCGGGCTCGCGAGCCTGAGCGACTGGCAGCACGGACGGGCGTGGCCGCGGCGGCCGAAGTCGTTGCAGGCCATCGCCGCGCTGGAGGAGATCCTCGGCCTGCCGGAGCGGACGCTGACGAGCCTGCTCTGCTCGCACCGGCCGCCACCGTTCCGGCCGCGTCAGGGCGTGGACGAGTACACCGGACCGATGGCGGAGCTCCTCGACGCGCTGCCCGGCGCACGGGCGTGGCGGCTGGAAGTCCTGACGTCCGAACAGGTCGTGCACGTCGGTCCGGACCGCTGCCCCTCACGCCTTTGCAGCCGTTCGGTCGCGCGGGCCCGTCGCGACGGCGTGGACCGGACGGTGGTCCGCTACTACGGCGGACCGGGATGCGAGATCGACGGGGTCGAGGTCGTGCCACGGCGCAACTGCACGCTCGGCAGGGTGCTGCGGCACCACGACGGACGCGTGCTCGCCGCGGAACTCCTTTTCGGCCAACCACTTCAGTCCGGTGACACGTGGGTGTGGGAGACCGAGCTGCACGACCCGGCCGCCTCGCGCACCGACTGCGCGCACGGGTTCCGGCGGCCGGAGGGCACCTGCCTGATGGAGGTGCGGTTCCACCCGGAGGCGCTGCCCCGGCGCGTGTTCGAGTACTTCCGCGCCGACCTGCACGTGGAGCAGCACGTGCTGACCGAGCTGCCGTTGAACGTCCACAACGCGGTGCACGTGACGACGACCGGCATGACCTCCGGCGTGGTCGGCATCAACTGGGAGTGGCCTACAGGATCTGGGTGATGTTGGGTTCGACGCCCAGCAACGCGCGGCCGCACGCCTCCATGTTCCACGGCGGGTTGATCATCGCGTGCCGCAACGCGGTCTGCATGTCGCGCAGCAGGACGCTGAGCGGACTGGACTCCGCCACCGCCGACGCGCCGTGTACGGCGACCAGTGCGTCGAGCGCTTCGCCGCACTGCCGGACCGCGTGGGTGACGTGCAGGCGGTGCCGCGCCCGCGTCCGGTAGTCGGGAAACGTGCCGGCCATCGCGTGGCTGTCGATCACCTCGGCGCTCGACCGGACCAGCAGCCGCGCGACGTCGATCTTGGCGGTCGCCTCGGCGACGGCGATCTGGAACGGCGGGGCGTCGCTCTGCCGCTGGTAGGTGGTGAACGCGACGGGGCGGCTCGCCTTCGCCGTCACGTGGTCCAGCGCGGCCGAAGCCATTCCCAGGTACGGACCCGCCATGTAGCTGAGCACGGTCGGGATCAACGCCGACCGGAACCGCGGTGAGGACCCGTTCGCGCTGGAGATCGCGTCGTTCAGCCGCAGCACGCGGTGGTCCGGCACGAACACGTCCTGTCCGGACACCAGGTTGCTGCCGGTGGCGCGCATGCCGACGGTGTGCCAGGTGTCCTTGATCCGCAGCTCGCCCATCGGGACGGCCGCGACACCGACCTGGCCCGGCGCGACCGGGAACCCGAACACGCCCCACGACGCGTGCAGACAGCCGGAGGCCGGGAACCACTCGCCGGACATCCGCCAGCCGCCGTCGACGCGTTCAGCCGTGGCGTGCGGGGTGAGCACGACGCAGACGTGCGTGTCCGGGCCGTCCGCGTAGATCTCCCGCTGCGCCTCGGACGACAGCTGGGCTACCACCAGATCGGCCGCGCCGAGGATCATCACGACCCAGCTGGCCGACGGATCGCCGTGCGCCAGCTCGGCCAGCGCGTCCACCGCGGACCCCAGACCCAGTTCGAGACCACCGAACTCGGCGGGCACGAACATGCGGAACATGCCGGCGTCCCGCATCGCCGTCATCGTCTCGTCGGGCAGCCGGCGGTCCCGGTCCCCCGCCGCCTGACCACTCGCCAGCACCGGCCTCAATGCGGCCGCCGCCTCCACCAGCTCCGCTGATTCGCGCATGACGTCCCCCTGTTCGCCGAGGCTAACAAGGGGACGCGCCCTGCGACGGGCCGCTTGGCTCCATGAACCCGAAGAGCGGAATATAGTTGACATCAACTAGCTAGGATCGGATAGTTGAGATTGACCAAGGAGGACGGATGACCCGCCGGAAGGTGTCGAACCCGCTGGCGCTGGCGGTGCTGGCGTTTCTCGTGATGCGGCCGATGCACCCGTACGAGCTGGGCAAACAGCTCAAGGACACGGGCAAGGACCGGGACATCAAGTTCAACCGCGGTTCGCTCTACATGGTCGTCGAGCAGCTGCGGAAGGCCGGGTTCGTCGCCGAGCAGGAGACCGTCAAGGACACCCAGCGGCCCGAACGCACGATCTACGCACTGACCGATGCCGGGCGCGACGAGCTGTACGACTGGATGCGCGAGCTCGTCCGCGAACCGGCGCACGAGTACCCGCAGTTCGGTGTGGCGCTGTCGTTGATCTCGGTGCTGGACCCGGTGGAGGCCGTGGACCTGCTCGGCGCCAGGGCCGGCGCGCTCACGAGGACGATCGACGCCTCCCGCACGATGATCGACAAGGCGACCGCCGACGGGGTCGAGTGGATCTTCCTCGTCGAGGAGGAGTACCGGATCGCGTTGCTGGAGGCCGAACTGCGGCTGGTCGAGAAGCTCACGGGGGAAATGGCGAAAGCCGAGTACCAGGACGCATGGCGGCAACACTTCGGAGGGGAACAGTGAAGGCACTGGTCATCGGCGGCGGGATCGCGGGTCCCGTCACCGCGCTCGCCCTGCAGAAGGCGGGCATCGACTCGGTCGTGTTCGAGGCGTACGACACCACGGCGGACGGGGTGGGCGGCATGTTGTCCGTGGCACCCAACGGACTCGCCGCGCTGAAGACCGTCGGGCTCGAACCGGACTTCGGCGAACCGTTGCGCCACATGGTGATGGCCGACGCCCAGGGCCGCACGCTGGGCCGCATCAGCGGCGAGATGAGCCGGGTCGTGCCGCGGGCCGCGCTCTACCAGCGGCTGCGCGAGCTGACCACCGCCCAACGGATCAAGGTCGAGCACGGCAAGCGCCTCGTCGACGTGCACGGCGAAAACGGTGTCACCGCAACGTTCTCCGACGGCAGCACCGAACACGGCGACGTGCTGGTCGGCGCCGACGGCATCCGGTCGACGGTCCGGACGATCATCGATCCCAGGGCACCACAACCGGAGTACGTGGGTCTGCTCGGCATGGGCTCCTACGCCGAGAACAGCGGCGTGCACGGCGATCCGGAGACGATGTACTTCGTCTTCGGCAGCTCGTTCCTGGGCTACTGGGAACAAGCCGACGGCACCATCGCCTGGTTCAACAACCTCGCGGTCGATGATCCGGACGAGCAGACCACCGTGCCGTGGCTCGAACGCCTCCGCGAGGCGTACGGCGACGACATGCCCGCGAAACAACTGCTGGCGCACAGCGAGGAAGTCATCTCCGCCGGTCCGTTGGAGATCATGCCGAGCGTGCCGCACTGGTACCGCGACCGCATGGTCCTGGTCGGCGACTCCGCTCACGCTCCGAGCCCCAGCTCCGGTCAGGGCGCCTCGCTGGCGGCGGAGTCGGCCGTGCAGCTGGCCAGGTGCCTGCGCGACATCCCGGACATCCCCGCGGCTTTCGCCACCTACGAGCGGATGCGCAGGCCGAGGGTCGAACGGATCGCGGCGCGCGCGGCCCGCACCAACAGCAAGAAGCGCGGAATCGGCCCGATCACCCGGCTGCTGATGCCGTTGGCGATGAAGACCTTCGGGGCCAAGGCCTTCGCCAAGGAGCAGAACTACCGCATCGACTGGGGCGCCCAGGTCACCAGGTAGCGGTCTTTCTGCTGACAGCAGAACCGTGATTTGCGGTGCTCCCGGTGCTGTCACCATGAGGAAATGGCGGAGATCCTGGACTTCAAACGCGCACCCGAACCGCTGTGGCGTGAGGCCTTGGGCCGCAAGCTGCGCGAGACCAGGGAGGCACGCGGTGACCGCCTGGTCGACGTGGCCGAACGCGCGGGCATCTCGGTGCAGTACCTGTCCGAGATCGAACGCGGCCGCAAGGAACCGTCCAGCGAGATGATCGCGGCGGTCACCGGTGCGCTGGGCATCGACCTGGCCGATCTGCTGATCGGTGTCGCCGGCCAGGTCCGTCTCTTCCAGAGCACTCAGCACTTCCACACGTCGCGGCCCATCGGCCGCCCGTCCGGCCCGGTGCTCATGGCGGTCGCCTAACGCTGCTCCAGCACCTGGTCCGCGAGCCCGTACTCGACGGCGCCCGCCGCGTCGAACACGCGGTCCCGGTCGGTGTCGTGGCGCAGTTCGGCCACGCTCCGGCCGGTGTGCCGGGACAGGATCTCCTCCAGCTGCGTGCGCACCCTGACCACCTCGTCCGCCGCGAGGATCAGGTCGGGGATCGCGCCACGCCCCTGCGCCGCGGGCTGGTGCAGCACAACCCTGCTGTGCGGCAACACAGCACGCCGTCCCTCCGCGCCCGCGGCCAGCAGCACCGCACCCGCCGCGACGGCCTGGCCGACGCACGTCGTCGCCACCGGCGCCTTGATGTAGCGCATGGTGTCGTAGAGCGCGAGCATCGCCGAGGGATCGCCGCCCTCGCAGTTGATGTAGAGGTTGATCTCCAGGTCCGGGTTGTCCGACTCCAGGTGCAGCAACTGCGCGATCAACGCGTTGGCGACCCCGGAGTCGATCCCGGTGCCCAGGTAGACGATCCGCGAGCTCAGCAGGTGCGAGTAGACGTCCATGATCCGCTCGCCGCGCGCGTCCCGCGTGATGACGTTGGGAATCGTGTAGGTGCTCATGCGACAGCTCCCGCGTGCAGTCCCAGCTGATGCGTGCGCACGGGCACGACCTGCCCGAGATCACTGACGACGTGGTCGATGAACCCGTACTCGAGCGCCTGCGCGGTGGTGAACCACCTGTCGTGCAACGAGTCCGTGAAGATCCGGTCGAACGGCTGCCCGGTGTCCTCGGCGATCAGCCCGAGCACGGTGTCCCTGGTGTGCCGCAGGTCGTCCGCCTGCACCTCGACCTCCACCGCCGAACCGCCGATGCCGGCACTCCCCTGGTGCATGAGAATCCGCGCGTGCGGCAACGCGAACCGCTTCCCCTTGGCACCGGCGGAAAGCAGGAACTGACCGGCACTGCACGCCAGTCCCAGCGCCAGCGTCGCGACGTCGCACGGCACCAGCCGCATCACGTCCCGGATCGCCAGCATCGCGGGCACCGAACCGCCCGGCGAGTGGATCCACAGCGCGATGTCCTGCCGCGGGTCCTCACTCGCCAGCGACAGCATCTGGGTCGCCAGCACCGTCCCGTTGTCGTCGTCGAGCGCGCCGTCGAGAATCAGCACCCGCTGAGCGAAGAACCGTTCCCGCAGTCCTGGGCTGAAGAGCCTCTCGTTGTTCGTCATGGCACCGACGATGCCGGTCGGCCCGGCCGGTTCGCCGTTTTCTCTGCTGTGGGCAGATCAGCCCACAGCAGGGCTCGCCCGGCCGAGCGGTTTGTTGCCGATTCATCTCGCCACGCTCATTCGCCTGGACAAACACCCCGCTGACGATCGACAACTGCCAGGATGGCGCGGTACGAACTCGGGCGGGAGGGCAATCGTGGACAACTCGCTGATGGCGGCACTGGTGCCGGTGGTCGTCATCTGTGTCGGTTTCGCGGTCTACTGCGTGGCCGACGTGCTCCGAGCCGACCGGACGAAGCACCTGCCGAAGTGGGCGTGGCTGCTGATCTGCCTGGCCTCGATCCCCATGGGCGGCATCCTCTACCTCGTGCTGGGCAGGGTGCCCCGTGACCGTTGACGCCTACACCGCGACGGGCCTGCGCAAGGACTTCGGCGGCGTCGGCGTGCTCGGCGTCGACCTGGAGATCCCCACCGGCTCGGTGTTCGGACTGGTCGGCCCCAACGGTGCCGGCAAGACGACGTTGCTGTCGATGCTGGCCGGACTGTCCACACCGGACTCCGGAGAGATCGGCTTCGGCTCGGCCGAGGTCGCGCTGTGCACCGACGTGCCGGACTTCGAACCGTGGCTCACCGCCGAGGAGGTGCTCGACCTGGGCATCCACCTCACCCGCCCCGAACTGCCACCCGCGGCCGCACGTTCGTTGCGCGACGAGGTCCTCGCGAAGGTGGGGCTGACCAGCTCCGCCCGCCGCGGGGTCGGCGGCTTCTCGCGGGGCATGCGCCAACGCCTCGGCGTCGGCGCCGCGCTGACCGCGGGCCGCCCGCTCGTGCTGCTCGACGAGCCGACGTCCGGCCTCGACCCTGACGGCCGCGCCATGATGCTGGACCTGGTGCAGGGCCTGCGCGGCGAGATGACGACGGTGTTCTCCAGCCACGTCCTCGCCGACGTGGAACGCGTGTGCGACCGGATAGCGGTGCTGCGCAACGGTGTCGTCGTGGCACAAGGCGCGACCGCCGACATCCTCAACGCCTCGGCGGAACGCACGTGGGACATCGACGTCGTCGACGAAGCCCCGCGACTGGCCGCCGAACTGGCCGCGCTGCCGTGGGTGGAACGCGCCGCGGCAACCGGGCAAACCAGAGTGAGCGTCACGGCGGTGACCCCGTCGGCAGGCCACACAGGTCTCGCGCGGGTGCTCACCGGTTTCCGCCTGGTGTCCCTGAAACCGCGCGACCGCGGTCTGGAAGACGTCTTCGACTCGCTGGTGTCCGAAGTGGGTGGTTCGCTCCGATGAGCCTGTGGCGACTGGAATGGCTGCGTCTGTCCCGCACCCGGCGACTGCTGGCGCTGGCCGCGGTGTTCGTGGTGTTCGGCCTGGGATCCCCTCTGCTGACCCGCTACCTGGCCGACGTGCTGGCGTCCAGCGCACCGGGCGGCATCAAGATCGTGGCGCCCACCCCGACCCCGGCCGACGGCATCGCCTCGTACCAGAAGAACGTCCAGCAACTGGGCGCCGTCCTGCTGGCCTTCATCGCCGCAGCGGCGTTCCGCGGCAAGGCGGAAGTGTTCCTGCGCACCAGAATCACCCGCCGCCGCGACCACGTGCTGCCCGGCCTGGTCGTGACGACGCTGGCGGCCTGGGCCTGCTACCTGGCGGGCCTGCTGGGCGCCTGGTACGAGACCGCAGTGCTGCTCGGCGCCCCCGGTACCACCGCGATGCTCGCCACCGCGGCATTCACCATGCTGTACCTGGCCTTCGCCGTGGCACTGACCCTGGCGATCGCCTCGTTCACCCGAACCGCCGTCCCCGCAGGCTTCGCCTCCACCGCACTGCTGCTCCTCGTGCTCCCCCTGCTCTCCGGCGTGCGCACCCTCGGCAACTACCTGCCACCCGACCTACCGGGTTCGGCGTTGTCCTTGATAGCAGGCACTTCCACCCCCACCGACCACTGGCGCGCAACCGCAGTGACCCTGGCCGCCACCGCCGCCTTCGTGTCCGTAGGCCTCAGCCGCGCACCCCGCACGCGCCCAGCACCTCAACGTCATCCGGCGTGAGTGACAGTCAACAGTTGCAGATCGGTTGGTTGTCTCATCGAAGGGTGGCGGCTGGGCGCTCCCGCTGGGGGCGGAGCACCACCTCGCTGCCGACAGGGGTGAATCCGCAGGCGAGAAAGGCGCGCAGGGAGCGGGCGTTGCCCGGCGCGACGGCAGCGAAGACCGGTTCGCCTTCGGGGACCAGAGAGAGGGCGTCGGTGAGCAGGGACCGGCCGTGGCCTCGGCTGTCGTTGTGGGAGTGGAGTTCGATGCTCAGCTCTCGTCGGCCTGCCAGGCCGTCGGCCAGAGTGACGAGGCCGCGTTCGTCACCATGAATCGTGACGTTGCTCCGGAGCTCCCGGGCGTGCCGCACGCGCGGATGATCGTCTGCGTCGGTGAGCGGCTGCAGGCGCGGTGAGCCGCCGGTGCCGCGGGCGGTGAGCGTGGCATCGGTGACGCCGATCCAACCGTTGGGGCCGGCGAGATAACGCAAGAAATCCGGAGAGAGTGACGCGCCGAAGCCGTCCGGCTTCCGGTCGTGGACGGCCCGGTCCGTCAGGGCGGTGGCGACGACTGCGTGGCCGGTGAAGGCGACCGAGCACTCAAGCCCTGCGGGCAGGGGCGGCAGGACGGTCACCCGGCCGTCGACGCGTGGGAATCGGCCGTCGGCCGCGTCGAGGAAGAACGTCAGGAGCGGGTGCGGTTCACCCATGATCGGTCATCCGTCCATTGAGGAGAGCTCTGGCGGGAAGGAGCGCGGCTTTCAGCCGGGTTCTCCATGCTCATGGTGTCTGGACCGCGTCGTAGAACGACTTCGCGAGTTCACGCAGCGGCCCCCGGCACTCCTGCGACCTCGGCGCGGGCTTGTCCGCAGGTTTGTTCTCGAGAATCAGCACGGCGTTCGCGTCGAGGATCATCAGCATGCAGCTGTCCCTGTCCTTCGGTGTCAGCCACTTCGCCTTCTCGCCCACCGTCACTTCGTCGGCCGTACCGTCGTCGGCCGGATCAGCGCCTGGTTTGGATGTCACGTCGTACACTTCACGGGCCTTGATCGCGCCGCGGCCTGCACCGGCAGGGCCCGAGATGTCGCTCTTCTCGTCTCGCCAGGCCGACACCTGCAGGTTCACCCGTGGCCAGTCCGGGATGCGCTGGAACTCACATCCGGTCAGCATGTCGGACACCGAGGGGTCCTCGTTGCCGGACCGGAACGGCGGCAGCCCCGGCACCCTCTGCGTCACCTGCCGACAGGTCGGCAACGCCGTGTACTTGGCGCGGACGGGCGCAGGCGATGCCGGTGGCGTGATGGAGATGCCCTCCGGCCCGCCACTCAACGGGTCGCCACCGTTGCACGCCGCACTCAACGCGAGCACCGTCAGGCCCAGGATTCCAGCAGCTCGATTCACCGCGCCCCCAGCGCCTTCCGCAGATCCTGTTTCCTCGGCACGAGGCCGACTCCTGGACGGACTCGCCGATGTCCTACCACGACCCGAGGTGAGCCCGGCATCGTTGAACACCTCCCGCAGATCCCGCTGCAGCCGCCCGACGTTCGCCAGAGAGACCGCCGCGGCGTTTGCCGTCAGGCCGACCAGCGCTCCGTTGCCGATGTGCAGTGTCACCAGGCGATGTGGACTCTGCAGGGCGAACCCGCACAGGGAACCGTTGATTCCGAAGTGGATGCTCGACGCTGACGAGGTCGAGCGAAGCGAGACCTGGGGGCCCGGGGCGCAGCCCCGGCTGGGGGTCTGGGGGCTCGGCCCCCAGAAAACACTCGGGCGGCCTCCGGTTCGCGCTTTCCGCGAACAGAGACCGCCCGGTCGAACGATGCCCCCGGCGCGCCTCGTACAACATCTACACGCTCGCGCACCCGCCGTGAACTGCAGGTTTCCGCCACCGTGGAGGTCCCACGTGGCCGCCGCCGCCGCGCTGGCGGTGATGCGTGATGAGCCCGAACGAGATCATTCATGGCCTGACAAACCTGCAAGCTGACGGTCTGGCCTGCCCAGTGTGCGGAGCGAACTACCTACAGGTCGTGGCTGCGTCGGTGCCCGTTGGGTGCTCGGTGACCGGCTCCCAGGTCCACGCCTGCGTCGGGCAGTGTGCCGAGTCAGCCAGGGCAGCGATCGAGGCTGGGCACGGAGTAGGTGGTGCGCGATGACCACCACCGCCGGTCGCGATCGCTCGTTGTGGGTGCAATGCGCATGCACGGCTCTGGTCGCGCTCGGCGCGGCGTACGCCTCGTACCGGCACGGGCGTGAGTTCGCGCTCCGCTTCGGCGCGGACGAGACAACCGCGGCGATCTGGCCGCTGATCGTGGATGGCTTGTTGACCACGGCGACGGTGGAGCTGTGGAAGACCGGTCGCGGCGGCGGGCGCTGGAAGGCTTGGCTGGCGTTCGTGTTCGGCATCGTGCTCTCGCTTTGCGCCAACGTAGCCGCTGCTCCGGAGTTGAGCGTGTTCGCCGTAGCGGTCGCGGCGTGCCCGCCGCTGGCACTTCTCCTCGCGGTCGAGCTGCTCAACCATGCGCTGAAACGCCGACGCGCCGAGAGTGTGAACGAGACCGGAACCGAGAGCAACGCGAACAGTGACGAGGACGGCGGCGTGATACGTCTCGCGGCGGTCTCGGACGACTCCCTACCGTCAGCAGAACAGACCGCCGAGCAGCGGATGTGGACGTACTTCCATGCGCAGGTCGCACGCGGCCGTATGCCATCTGGCGCGGAATTGGATCGAGCAGCGGGAACCAACAACTATGGTCGCCGGGTATTGCGTCAGTGGCACGAGAAGGGCCGAATCAGCTCCACGGCTACTCAGCTTCGCCAGCAAGGCACGTCGAACTGTGACACAACGATGCATCGATCTTGAGAATGCGGAGTCGGCGGCGTGCGAGTCCCGTGGGACAAGCTCGCCACGGTCGTGTATGGATCAATCCATGACACCAGAGCAGGCGGCACAGTTGATCGACATGATCGATGACTACGCGATCTGTTCGGATCTTCGCGCGTATGCATGGGGACGACGTCGCTGGCTGCAGGAAACGGGCGCGTCCAGCGACATGATCAAGTACGCGCGCGAAGTCGAACAGAGCAAGGCGCAACACGCGCAAGATGCCTTCGACGGAGTGCGCGAGTTTGTCGAGGCACTGGTCCGTGGCGAATCTCCCGCTCTGCGTGCTGATCGTGATGATGCGCGCGAGGTGCTGAGCGAGTTCGTCAGCAGCGCCGACGCTGCGGTCAAAGCCCAGCTGAGCAAGAGCAGTACATCGCACGAGCTGCTGAACGCCCGTAGCGCAGCCGGAATCGTTGTCGAGTGTTGGCGCGACGTCTTGGAGCCGTGGCACTACTACTTCAGCGACGCCGAGATGGCCTGGATGAGCATGATCACCACACGCGATATCGCTCACCTGATTGACGTCAGGGCGAACGCAATCGACTTTGAAGGCGTTCGACGTGTGATGACCGATGGTGACCGCGAAGTCCTGCCGGAGACCAGCGTGCGCGATGCTCTCGGACCGGCGTGGCGCTCGATCGAACACCGCATCGCGGATCGCATATCGAATGCGGTCGCGAACGGTATGACCGCTGCTACGTATGTGGGCTGGGCTGGCCGAGTTTGCTCGGACTGGTGGGGTGGCACGCGCTGGGTGGCGCTGGCTGAGCAGGTCGCCGAGAAGCTCGAACTGGACGACGTAGAAGCACAGCAGCTGGTGCATGCTCCACATCGGTTGCCGTTCGAGCGGTGGGAAGCCGTGATCGAGGCGTTGGCGAACATCAGGTAGCGGCGTGTGTCGGACAGGGGCTCAAGACAGATGACAAAGTTAGGCTGGCGTACCGATCCGCAGGTGAACGACCTGTTCAACAGGTACCACGAGCTGGGGAATGCCTACTGCTCGACCACTCGTGCGGCCGATCCGATCGCCTCGGCCGAGGCTGTGCTCAACCACCCGGTTCAGGTAGCCGACAGCCGTTTCCGTTCCCAGGCGGCCTTCTACGCCCTTTGGGGTGAGTTGCTCGTTGTGGTGTGGCACCTTCGTAACCGCGGTGTCTCAGCTCAAGCGCTCTCCGACAGTCGGGGCTTGTTGAGCCGCAACGACGTCGACCGCCTCATCGCTGAGGCAACCGCGCCCACAGCCCGTTCGCTTGCTGAGAACTGGGCGAGCTCGGCATTCGTCGGCGAGGTTGCGAACAAGCTCAACCAGCTACGGCGGGCGGGGAAGGAAGCCGAAGCCGAGCGGCTACGCAAGGCCGCCCGCCCCTTCTTGCGCGTCTGGTTCGAACAGAACGTGCCCGCTGACCCGCCGGACGAAACCGCCCGCGCCTACTCCCGGCCTCCTGAAGTTGTTGCCGCCGAACGCGCAGCGTGGCAGGACGCTCGACGTCTCGTCAAAGAACGCATCCGAGAGCTCTGAACCAGGAAGGGAGCGAATGGTGCGGAACGCGGCGCTGAACGCGAAGCAGCTGGCTGTTCTCAGGTGGGTCAGCGGCGGGTGCGCAGACGGCGTCTACGAGGGAACAGCTCACCGCCTGGTCGCTCGTGCGCTGCACAACCGCGGCCTGATCGTGGTGAAGGGCAACGGACCGTCGTGGACGGCACGAATGACCGACGAGGGCAACCACTTCCTCGAACACGGCGAGCACCCGCCAGCCGACGTCCGCGTGGAAAGCAGCCGTCCGACAAACGATCGCCCTGTCAAGGCACGGAAGCACGGGCCGGTCGACCAGCTGATGACGTCGCTCGCGGAAGCGCCCGATCGCCGCATCGTCGTACCGCACTCCGAGGCTGGTAGGTACCGAAGGCTCGCCGGGATGGCGAAGAACCTCGACCGGATCCCGGAAGGGTTCCTCATCTCCTTCGGACACTCACGGGAATCCGGCGGCTTCATGGTGACGCTGACTCTGGAGCCAGTACCCGACTGGCAGACCAAAGTGCTGGACCCGTTGCACGTCTCGCACGAGTTGTCGAACCCCAGTGATGTCGTGCGCACCATGATGGCGAGCGACAACTTCCCCGTCGCCGGCGAGCCTCGAGATCGGGCTTTCCGGTTGCTGGAGGCGCTGGTGGCTGGCGCTCGAGAAGCGGGAATGACGGTCGATACCGGGCATCAGGCGCGCCGCGGATATGGAGCCGGCGGGCGCACCCAGGACGAGGTCACCTTCCGCATCGGCCAAGACGCGTTCCAGCTGCGCTTTACCCAGGCTACCTTGCAACGTCCTCACGAACCGACGGAACAGGAACTCGCCAGAGCACGCCGTGGCTACCTGTTCCCGGACTTCGATGAGATCCCGGACGAGCACCTCGGCGTCGTCCTGGAAGGGCCTGGCGCACAGTTCTGGGCGGGCAAGTGGAAGGACACCAGCGACCACCGCTTGGAGGACGATCTTGCACAGATGCTGGAAGAAATCCGCCTCCGTCACGGATACCTCACCGACTTGCGTGAACAGGAACAGGAGCGACAGCGCCAAGCCCAGCAGGCACGGGTTGAGCGTCAGAGGCGATTGGACGCCGCGCGTGCCCGTGCGGTGGTGGCGTACCGGGAACACATGATCGACGAGGAGGCTCGTGATCAGGCCAGGAGGTGGCGGGAGGCCAAACAGATGCGGGACTACGCCGCTGAGGTCCGTCGCCATGCCTCGGCGCTCGGTACGGATGGTGAGGAACGGGCACACGCGTGGGCGGAGAGGATCGCTGAGGTCGCCGACGCTCTGGATCCGTTCCCAGATCAGGCCGTTCCGCCCGCCGACATCGCTGCGCCTTCGGAGAGCGACCTGCAGGCGTTCACGGATCTCTGAGTCGTGAGCAGCCCTAGCTCCACCAGCGACGACGCCGCACCTCGATGTACTGGACGGGGATCTCCGATGGCTTCAGCGGACGGTCGACGACGGGACGATAGTTCGCAGGGGTGATCCGTTCTTCCTCGTGCACGCTCGCGATCACGTCGGCGAAGATGCTGTGCCCGTTCTCTCGCAGCTGGTCGACCAGGCGTGTAACGAGCAGGTCCAAGCGGCGGACTTCCGCTTCCGCCGCGCCCAGCCGTTCCTGCATGGTCACAGCGCGATGACCGCACCAGGAACGCAACAGTTCGTGCAGTGGGCGCCTGCGTTCGAGGTACCAGCTGTACTCCCACTCCGGATCCGAGGTCCGCTCCTCGCCTCGATGATTGGTGTAGGTCTCGCCGCGTTTCGTCTTCTCGCGGTACTCGCGCTCGTCCTCCAGCACGAAGTCCAGCACCGGTGCGGGATTGACCTGACACGCGAACTCGGCGATCAAGAGGCTTCCCTCTGGTGACACCACGTCGTGCCCGTCGGAGTTCGTCAGCGACTCGACCCGATCGACCAGCTGCGCGACTGGGACACCGATCAGCGGTTCGAGCTTCACCGGATCGATGATCTCGGCTGTCCGATCGGACCAGTCAAGGTTGACGATCTCCTCTGCGATCAACATTTCGAAGATGTATTCCACAGCTGACCCTTCGATCTCGGTCAGCTCGAACCCGCAGACGCGATGCCAGTTCGCCATCATCTCGTCGTACCGACGCACATCGGACCACGGCCCGCGCAGGCGCCGTTCTGGGACGTTCGCCTTCTTCCCAGCGGTTTCGCCGTCCATGAATTCGATCTCGTACCGCGGGTTCCGCTTCGACGTGTCGATGGCGACGATACGCACGCGCTGCGAGGGATCGTGGTCGCGTTGCCGATAGATCTGCTCGTCACCGATCTGGATCATCGTCCGTGGACCTCGTCGACTTCCTGTGGCTGAACGCCCAGATCGTAGTGGGGCTATTGCCACGCCAGGAGATGAACGCACGTAGCTCTCGCACAGCGGCAAGGTTTACTACCACTGGGAGCGCGCTCAAGACCTGCCTGGCAACACCGCTAGCCTGCAGGGAACGGCACCGGCATGCCAATGCCTGGTGGTACCACAACCACTCCCTCTACGTCGGACGTGGCAAACGTCGACGCGGCGACATCGACAGGCAAGCTGAAGACCCGAACTTCGAGCCCGTTCGGAAGCGCCGCTGTCTTGGTTGCTGGCAACGGACGCCCCTGGCTTACCAAGTAGTCAAAGGTCTGCGGATGCCCGAACACTCCGACCGTCCCTGATTCGATCGGTTCTTCACCTGGCACGTATACCGCGCGGGTGCGGACGCCTGGCTCAAGCTGTTGGACATGGATGATCGTCCCAACCGGAAGTGAGCCACCGACGATGTCTCCGAACTCCATGCGCTCTGCTGACGTCACCACGCGGCAACGGTGCTCAAGACCGGGACGGGCCGCGAACCACTCATGATCTTCGATCATCTGGTTGTCGATGCCGCGGACAACTGGGCATGTTGGCGCATGCTCAAGGTGTCCCTTAACGGACCACTTGCCGCAGTCGGAACACTGGGAGGCAGGGGCATGACGCCGACGCTGGTCGCGATCGCTCATGTGATCACCATACCGATGTTAGGAACCGAACAGCAGTTTGATACTTGATCAAGCCAGACCGCGCTCCAATCGATCCAGCGCACTCAATCTGCAATCTACACCTAGCGGCCGCTACCGATACATCGCCAAGATGCTGATCTTGTCGTTTACTATGCGGAAGGCTCCTCCGCACCTCAAATGGCATCCGGTTCAGCGTCCAACGGTTCGGCGCGCTCTCCAGCGAATTCGCGCAATCGCCGACCCGCCCACTCAAGCGCGTTGGCAAGCACCACCATCTCAGCATCCCCGTGCACGCGAATGGTGACCTGATCAACTTCTACCGTTGGGCCCGTGCCGGTGTCGACGTCGATACCGCAGTTGCCCTTGGAGTTCGCCAGAGTGACCTCTGTCCATCCTCCATGTCCGGCATCGCCGCCCATCTCCCCGGTAGTGGCGACTGCGGCCTTGAGCTGGCATGCATCCTCAAAGTGCGCTTCATCTCGGTGGACTGCCATGTCACGAGAGTAGCGGCTAGGTCGCCTTGGTGTCACAAAAAGCTTCTGTGCACGCGAGTGGCGTGCGCTGGTCCCAAGCACGGTTCAGCACGGCAGGAACTGCTGAGGCGAAACGACTTACGCAGCAAGCCGACTCACCGCAGCGGGATTACATGCCGTCTGAAGTCAGCCTTCCGCTGCTGTCGAAGTATATTCGGCGGGACCTGATTAGGCCAGCTCGCGCAGCTGGTCATCCACAGGAACGGTGGACGGTGGGAGCGTTGTGATGAGGAGTTCATCAGCGGACCGCTTTCCAGTCTTGCCACTGGCCGTGTATCGCATCGTCACTAGGCGTTTCGTCATCGCCCAGGAGCGCACGCCGAGTGTCTCCCGGTCCTCCGCACTCGGCGTCATCCGAGCCTGTGCATAGAGCCACGGGCTGCCCGTCAGCAACGGATTGTTGTCGTAGCTGAGCAACCAGCGGAATTGCGCCTTGGTGCGTAGGTATTCGGCGAGTTGCATGTGGAGCATGTGATCGTTCGGCTTCGACTTCCCGACTTCATCCCCGCCATACCCGCCACGCGGATCGAAGGAAGCGCGGTACAGATGCGAGGCCTTCTCGATATATGGCGGATCGAGGTAGGCGACGACGCGAGACGGAATCAAGTGAGGATAATACTCCGGTACATCCGCGAGGGTCTGTCTCCAGTCCTTGCGCCAGACATCGACAAGTCGACCGGTTCCATACAAATGACCAACGTACCGAAGCCGCTCCGCTATGGATTCCGGATTCCATCGACATCCGATACCATAGGGGCTTTCCTGCTTGCGTCCGCCGATCGGACCCGCCTTACCGTGCAAGATTCCCGAGAACGTCGTGCGATTGAGGAACAAGCACTGCATCGCCAAACCGAGTCGAATCATGGTCGGCTTTGCGTTCGCCGCGGGCATCCAGGAACGCCAGTAGTCCCACCGCTGGACCCCGGTGGCCCCACCTGGCTTAACGTACCTTGTCCACTCGTCATGCATGCGGTCGATGAGCGCCTCAGTGTCAGCTGCCGCGACCTGCCAAAATGCGGTCACCAGCGGATCAACGTCGGCGAGCAGCACCCGATCAACGATCCCCTGGCCGACGAGTCGCAAGGAGGCCGATGCCCCGCCAGCGAACGGCTCAACCAGCAAGTTGATCTCGGGAACGGTGCGCGAGGCTTTGGCTGCATCCAAGATCCGGGCGATCACCGGGGCGAGGGAGGACTTTGCTCCTGGATAGCGCAACGGCGACTGATACCTACTGGTCGTCAGAGCATGATCGATGGAACCGAGCGGCGATACGAGTTGACGGGCGTCGTCAAGGATGTGCGTCGGAATTGTGGACGTCGCAGCAGAAGCAGCGCGTACGTGCGCGACCGTTGGTGCATCCACATTCCGGATCATGAGGCAGACCGTACCGGACCCGTTTGCCCACCAGATGAGTCGAGCCCGAGACGCTTGGTAGCCACGAGGCGGAGTACATCCGTACCCACGCCGATCGGGAACGCGGCCTTTCCGTGCGCGGCCGCCACCGGGATGATGCCGTCGACATACATCGAAGAGCCGGTGCGGTCGATCACGTCGAGGATCGCAGGGAGCGTCGGGTAGTCCGCGGGGTCGGCTTTGCCACCGCTGGCACTGTACGGTGCGCCGGTCGGTGGCGGCACGGTCGGAACAACAACGCGCCCATCGAGTGCGCGGTACACGAACTTGCGCCCCCAGTAAGTCTCCTTGCCGTACGCAAGAGCGTTGTTGGCGTTGACGACACGGGCGATGACCGACTCGTCGCAGACCAGCAGGTCGCCTGGTTCCAGGATGTCGTGACGAGCCAGTTGGCGCGCGTAGTCAACCAGAGCGCCCGACTTCTCAATACCGCAGACGTACGGCGCGATGCCCGGAGCGGAGCTGCCCATCGCCTGGAAGTACTCCAGAGCTCGCCCGCGCAGCTTCGCCGGCGTGCCGAACACCGCGAGTGGACCATCCACGATGAACAAGGTCGTGAGCAGTGCCTTGTGACGCGACTGCTCCCACAGGAGCGTTGCCAGCCCCACAAGCACCAGCAGTTCGATAACGGACATCAGCCGCCCGAGAGCGGACTGGTTCGAGCCTTCCTCTCCGACCTCCTCATGGATGCGAAGCACATCGGTCGGAAACAGCCGCACGCCGCAAACAGCGCAGTCAACGCCGCCCTGCGGCACAGGAGCATCCTTGACGCAATCGGGCGTCGGGCAGTTGACCGGCACGGTACTCGCCGGCGCGCCTGGTGCGCCGTGGAGGAGGAAGAGTAGGTCGAGCAACGGTTGGTCGAGACGATTGACGTCGATCTTCTTCTGCCGGAACAGCTCGTTGATCGCCTCGCGCCATGAGGTCACGATGTCGACACCAGGGCGCGTATACGCGCCAGCGACGGGCAGGTCTAGCGTGACGAGCGCTGTGTTGACCGCGCGCTCGATCTTGTACGGGTCCACGAACCGTTCTGCACGCTGCGACTCAAGTACGCCGAGATCCACGTACGCCGCAGCAGCCTGCGCGAATCCGTACACGACCGACGGCAGGCCGTCGCGGATGGGCTCCACGATGTGCGAGCCATCGATGGCCAGCGCTGCAGTCAGCCGCTCAGACGCGGATGGGCCAGCGAAGTCGCCCCGCGGACGGATTTGCTTCCTGATCGCCTCGACGTCCTGGATCGCCTCAGCCGGAACGTGGAACGTGCGCTGGTCAGCGATCGCCTTCACTGCGGCCGCGGAATGCCCCAGTCGCGATGCGATCTCGTGCGCCCCACCGACAGTCTCGTAGGGCATCAGGGTGCCGTCCCCTGTGCCGCCGCCAACGGCGGCTCTCCCGCCGCATTTCGCGCTTCGTTGACGAGCGCGATGTCGTAGCGGTCGATCTGAACGGGGACGATGTACGGCGACGACAGGGTCTTGAGCCGCACGTACCCGCGGTCCTCCGAAGCGATGATCGCATCTGAGAACGATCCGAAATCGTAGAATTTCGCCAGCTCGCGGACTTCTGTCGTGTTGTTCAAGTGGGCGACCACCCAGTTGGCAGTGTTCGCCTTGACCTGGTGCGCCACGCCGGAGACTTCCTGTGTCGCGTAGGTCATGCCGAGGTTGAGTTTGCTGGCTTCCTTGGCAAGCTTGACCCAGACATCGAGGTCGTCCTTGTACCGGTCAGACGAGAACAGGTTGTGTGCCTCCTCGAGCATTACCTGGATGTGCGGCGGCTCATGGCCCGAAGTGAACACCTCGGTCTGCCTGGAAAGAAGGCGCCTCGTAATCGACTCGCTGAGGGCCTTGGTCACAGACTCGGCACCAACGTGGAGATCGACGATCACAATGCGCCCTTGGACCAGCTCACCGTAGATCTCGGTAGCAGGGTCGTTCTGGGTGGCAGGGCTGTGAAACGGACGCAGGGGATTCAGGTTGCGCCAGCCTCGGACGCGCTGCTTTCCGCTACGAGTCGTGAAGATCGGTTCGACGCTCTTCCATCGAACATCTTTCGCGAAATCCTTCGCCTCAGCATCTCCGGCTTCGGACAACTCCACGATCTTGTCGACGACGCGCTCTACGTCTGCCGCGGCCACAGCTACAAGATTCGGCTTGCTTCCTGTCTGCCTGAACGGGTTGCCGCCGAGTCCGGTTACCGCCGTGGCCCCCGAGACACCGTTGATGATCTTCTGTTGGAACGAGCCCGCGATGTTGATGCGCACGCGGTAGTTGGCTGGTACTGCAAACCCTGCACGCATGAGAGCTCCGTAAAGCACGAGCCGGGCCCGCTGTGCGTGGATGGTTGCGGAGTAGTCGCCCGGAACGTCGGCGTAGGACGCGCCAGCGAAGTCCTTGATGTATCCGGACTCATCACCGCTGAGGGCGTCGGAGATTAACCCCTGAACGGCGTCTATCTGATTCTCTGAGAAGAAGTTGATGTTGAGGGGCTTCACGTGTGGCTGCGTACCGTCGGCGCCGAACTTGAAGATGCGGACGTGGTTTGCGCCGATCGCCGCAATCTCGGTGCCGTCCTGGGTGTTCGGGTTTGCGTATTCACCCTGAGGGTCGAAGATCAACTGCCCGATTGGGCGTCCACCTGCGGCGCGCTGCCGTTCAGAGATCGTGAAAGTCCGTGCGATGATAATTTTTGCCGTGTTCGACTTGCCCATCCGAGTCATACCGAGCAGAGCGGTCTTGTTACCGATGAAGTCGCGGATGTTGACTTCAACCGAGGCGTCGGCTTGCTTGGATGTTTTGGCCCGCCGCCGTGTGGCGGAGTACCTGACCGCGCCGATGCGCACACGTTCGACGGCACGTCCCGTCGGCTTGAGGTAGGAGGCGATCGTCGCGAGGCCATCACCGATAGGCTTCAGGACGCGGTACGTAGACGTGGCGTAGAAATTGTCCACATCGGCACCGAATTCAAGCACCTTCTGCCCGTCCACGTCGTCCTCGTAGAACGTGCCGAGGATCTTGCAGCGCACGCCGGTGAACGACACTCGGTTTTTAGTGAATGGGTCAAGCTCCGCATCGAGCACTACGGATGGCGACGGGTCTTGGTTGTTCGAAAGGGCGGCACGCAGCGACTCCTCACGCACGGCGTGCAAGTCGCGCTCTAGCGACAGCGGAGCTGTTCCTTCGACGCGAAGGAGTAGTACCTCATCGTCATCGACGTGAGGTTCATAGACATCCTGGGCGGTCGCCAGCAGAAACGAGAACTGAGGAATCCCACCGGCGTCGAATTTCCAGCGGTCATGAGTAAGCACGACCGCCTGGCCGTAGTCGATCTGGTGGATCGCGCCGATGCGCGTCGACCGACCGTCAGCAAGCAGCTCCGACCGCAGCAGTGACCCAGCGCCGACGCCAGGGATGAATTCCGTCATTCCCACCCTCTCAACACACCGCGGGCGCGAGCCTTGCACAGCTTGTCAACAAGATCTACAGCATCGGCCCGACTACGCCTGAATGGACTAGCGCGATCCCTGCGCATCCATTGACCAGCATCTTTGGCGCGCCATATCATCAATCGCATCAGACGGTAGATCCGTTACGCCTCAATTTACCATGATCGTCCAGTGTCGGCCGTCGATCAGCCAAGCACACTTAGCTGTCTGACAAGTAGATTTCCCGAACTCGTTCGCCAGGAGCCCGGCAACATCCCCCAGCGACGAAGCGTGAGTCGACGGTGATCAGATCAGCGGCCAGCGCTTCGTGTACACGACGCGCACACACCGCGCTCGACTTGGCGACGGAGGTTCTTGCTCGTGCTTCGGCGATGACATGAACACGGACAGGAACGACAACTGGTGCCGCGTCACGGACGAGTCCGCGGTGGTAGCCAACGGCAATGGGTGGACGGTTCATCCGCTGGCGCAGTGTAGGTATGGCGGCCACGTTGAGCCGAAGTACTTGATGGGCGGACCCGTGGGCCGCCCATCAAGTGCTTGTCGCTACTGCGGGTAGCTTGTTCTGCCCTTAAGGTCGTCAAGGAAGCTGCAGAATGCCGTGAGCTGGAACCGCAACGGTTCCGCATCTGGGTTCTTGGAGTCGCGGACACCGACGTCATCGGTACTAACGGCGAGTTCCACGCACTCGTTGCCGCCTCCTCCCGAGTAGCTGCTCTTGCGCCACATGGAGTTGCTGGTCATTGTCTGCCGAGCGCCCCTATCTGTCGGCCGATGCGCGCTGCCGTCTCGGTGGGCGACAACGCAACGAGGCTCACGTCGTCGAACATGGTGGTGAAGCGGACTACGTCAGCTTCATTGTCCACCCATGCGCCTCCGGCCGGGTATTCCAGGTAGACGCCCGGCGGATCGACCGGATTCGGGAAGCTGATGATCGTGCACGGCCCGGACATACTGCCGTAAGCGCCAGCGGTCTTGGGGATGATCTGCAAGGTGACGTTCGCTCGTGCGCCCACGGTCAGCAGGTGGTGAAGCTGCTCCTCCATCACGTCTGGACCGCCCACCTCGCGCTCGATGACGGCTTCGTCGATCAGCGCGTGAAGCTGCAGTTCGCCGTTTTCCAGCCTTTTCTGCCGGTTGAGACGCGTGTTGACGTGGCTGTCGAGCCGCACATCCTGCCTGTAGAACCGGTGAGCGGCCGCCTCAATGGCGCGAGCGTAGGACTTCACCTGGATCAGGCCGAGCACGACCAACGACTGAACGGTGCACACCTTGTCGGCTTCGAGTTCGGCGCGGATGAACGTGCGGAAGGCCTTCGTCGAGCCCGCAGGCAGGCGCACGCGCGGAGGCTCGTCGCTCGCGTTCTCCCACAACTGGGCCGCGGTGTCGCGGTCCTGCTCGCCGGCGTCGTAGAACGCGCACAGGGCGGTAACGCTCGCCCAGTTCGGCAGCACGTGTCCCGACTCGTACCGACTGATGGTGCTGTCGGAGGTCTTGAGTTCCTTCGCTGCCTGCAGCAGTGACTTGCCGGCTGCGTCGCGGAGGGTCGCGAGGTGCTGGCCGAGACGCTTCTTGGCTCGAGTTGGTGCGGCTGCCATGCAATGAGCCTAGCGCGGGAACGAGTCGTGCAGTTGCACGAGTTATACCCGATCGTGCTATGTCTATCGTGCTACTGCACGTTATATCTTGCATGTGTCGGCGGGGCTGCTGGCCCCTTGCACGGGGCTTGGGCCGTCGCGTGGTGGTGAAGCGCCCGCGCAGTCTCGTCGGCCCAAGCAGAAGTGCCCAGTAGGGCACCCAGGGCTCGGCGGAAGGGGGGGTCGGATGACGGACGTGGTGTTCGACGAGCTGCACCGCAGGGTGATGAGTTATCTGGCGACCGTGAAGAACGTGGCCGCGGACGGCGGCGACGATGCCGTGCTGGTCATCGCTCGCAGTGAGCTGCCGCTGATCGTTGACGCCTTCGACGCGCTGTTTGGCGGACACGCCCCGGATGAGAACGGACTTTGCCGCCAGTGTCGCCGCGCTGGCCGGTGGTGGCGACGGCGTCGGGTGCCTTGCCGGGTGTTCCTACAAGCCCAGATCGCTCTGTTTCATCCCGCCGGCCACGGCCGCCACGCCCTGACGAGGGCCGAGCTGTGAACGCCTGTGCTCTTGAGGTGGTCACGCAGATGCGGCGCCTGCGGCATCTGCACCAGGTGCGGGGCTGGTCCTTCGATCCGGTCCGGTCGCCCGATCCACCGCATGAGCTGGTGGAGCTGGTCTATTCGTTCTGCCACGGCCAGTGGCTCGATGTGCTGCGCGTCAGGTCGGACACCGACGCCCAGGCTGGGCGGTTCCTCGCCGAGTCGATGGTCGTTGGCGGTCGTCCGCGGGCGTGCTGGCTGGCGACGGGCACGCTCACCGACGTGCTGGACGGCTTGGACGAGCTGCCACCGCCGATATCGCGGCTGGCTCCCCGTCTTCTCCTCCCCGCGATCGTGAGGTGACCATGTCCGTGCCCCACAACGCAACTCGTCTCGGCATCGGCGTCCGAGAGGGGCCGCAGACCGAGTTCGAGGCCGCCGCACAGTCCTATCAGGACGACCACGGCTGGACGGTCGGCGTGTACCGCACAGGTGTGTGGCTGGTGTCCGGCCGCGGGGTCGATGCGCTGGACATGCCCAGCAAGCTCGGCCAGCGCGTCCGCACCGCACTGTGGGACTCGGTACCGCTGTTCGAGTCGCCTGACGACCACGGGGTGCGCTGGGTGTTCCTCGTCGTGTCGCACGCCGGTCCTGCTCTGCCGGAGCTGACCGAACTGGGCGTCGATCACGTCCGGGCCGGGCGGTGCATCGATCTGCCGCCCAGCCGGTTCGGACCGCACCGGCTGCGGTGGATTACCGAACCAGGTGCGCCGGTTCCTGACTTCACGACCGTGGTGCACGCGGTCCTCCAAGCGAGGTGATCACATGTGCTCCCTACCGGATACGACGCCGCCGGAGCGCAAAGTCGTCGCGGTGAGCGGTCTTACGCCGCCCCGCCCCTTCTGCTGGCTGCCGTACCTCGGCGCGCGACATGCGATTCCGCGGTCGCTGGCGGCTCCTGGTTCCTGCGGAGAGACGTTGTGCGGCGCTGAGGTTGTGGTTCCGGAGAAGCCGCCGCCGAAGTACCCAGACGGGTTGTGGAGCGAGTGCCCACACTGCGATTGGCAGTGGCGTCAGCAGACAGGTCTGACGCAACGGCCGTCGGCGACCCAACACCACCAGACGTGAACCTCGAAGTACGGATCAAGAACGGGTTGATGGCACATGGCGCTGGATCTGGTCGCCGGAAGAGCAAGCCTGGAAGTCCGGGCGTTGAGCCGGACCGTGCTGGGCTGGCGGACGAAACGCGGTTGGTCTCTGAAGGAGCTGGGTGAGCTGGTCGGCTTCTCGGCCGCCAAGCTGTCGCAGCTCTGCAGGGCCGTTGTGCGCATGTCTGCGCTCGAAGTCGTGGCGATCGGCGCCGCGTGCGGCGCGTCCGACGAGGAGGTCGAGCTCTGCGTTCGCGTGGCGCAGCGCGCTGTCGACCCCACTATGTGGGATCGGATCAACGGTGACGCGTGGGCACGGCTGACGTGGACCCCGTGGGAGGTCATGGCCGAGGCGAGCGAACTGGTGATCGTGGTGGACGACGTGCTGCCTGAGCTGGTGCGCGTCGACTCCTACCACGCGGCCCTCTTGGAGTCCGGGGCCGCCGCAACCGAGCTCGACCTCGCGCTCCAGCAAGAGGTTCTCAAACGCCTGGGAATGGATACCACGGAAGCCGCGCGACCGGGCAGCCCGCGACGGTTGCGTGTGCGGCTGATCGTGCCCGAGTCGATGCTCAACGGCAGCGTCGGTGGCGCGCGGGTGATGGCGGACCAGCTGGAGCGCTTGGAAGAGCTGAATGAACTGCCTGGGTTCGAGTTCCGAGTTGTGGACGGTGACGCGGGGCCGTACTTCGGCCAAGGCGTGTCGTTCACGATGATGCGGTTCGTCGAGAGGCGGTTCGACGATGTCGTTCTCCTGCACACGCTGCACGGCGGGGACACCTGGCTCGAGTTCGCGGCCGAACGCGGGCCGTATGAGCGCGCACTAGCCGCGCTCGACGGCGTTCTCCGATCCGAACAGGAGTCCGCGTGTCGGCTCAGCCACGCGTCACTACGCCTTCGGGATCCTTTGTCGTGCAACGACTCTGGAGATCAGCAGCGGCACTTGCAGCTGGTTGCCGATCGGGCGGGGAGGTAGCCGTGCCGAAGCGGTTCTCCACCGCGCGTGGTCGCGAGTTCGGCGCTGGGCTGCGAGCGGCCATCGCGGGTGCGGGTCTGACGTCGCGTGCTGCTGCCCAGATCGTGGACTGGGACGAGGCCAAGGTCTCGGACGTGGTGAACGGCAAGGGCGGCGCCACCCAGCTTGAGGTCGCGGTGCTGCTGGGTGTCTGCCGCGTGAACGCCGAGGAAGTCGCCCACCTGTTGTCTCTCTACGGCGAGACCCATATCCGGGGTTGGTGGCAGCAGCACGGCAGGTGCTCGCCCATCCGGCTGCGCACGGTCGTCGAGCATCTGAAGGTGGCGAAGTCGCTGGTCAGCTGGCATACGCACCTGGTGCCGCTGTTTCTGCAGACGACTGATTACCTGCGTGAGGTGCTGCGGGCATCCTCTACTGCGCCGGCCGACGAGCTGGCGGAGCGTGTGCGGGCGCAGCTGGCGATGCAGGCATCAGTCGGGCGCAAGGTGAAGTGCACGTACTTCCTCCACGAGTTCGCGCTGCACCTGCGGGTCGGCGGCGCCGAGGTCCACGCCGGACAGCTGCTGCACCTGTTGTTCATGGCGAACCGGCCGAACATCAGGATCCGGATCGTGCCCGCGGCACACGGCGCGCACGCCGGACTCGCCGGGCCGTTCACCCAGCTGACCTTCACCAAGTACGAGCCACTGGTGTGGGTGCAGACCGAGAACTCCAGCCTCCTCGACGAGGCGAGGGACGCGATCGACGGTTACGAGACGGTCGTTCGCGCTCTCGAGGAGCAGAGCCTGGACGAAGCCGAGTCAACCGCATTGATTACCCGTCTTTACGAATCCCTGCAGCCTGCTCGCCACCAGGCGCTTACGGCGGAAACGCGTTCGACTGAGCCGTTTCCGCCACCGGCGTAGACGATCGGCGGTCAGTGAATCGCGTCGCGATCGAGGTCGCCGCTGCGGCGATCCCAGCTCGGAACGCCTTCAGCCGGGCCTTCTTGGCGCTTACGGCGACTGGACCGCGTCGTAGAACGACTTCGCGAGTTCACGCAGTGGCCCCCGGCACTCCTCGGACCGGGGGGCGGGCTTGTCCGCGGGTTTGTTGTCGAGAATCAGCACGGCGTTGACG
This sequence comes from Lentzea sp. NPDC004782, assembly GCF_040609115.1. NCBI lineage: Bacteria > Bacillati > Actinomycetota > Actinomycetes > Pseudonocardiales > Pseudonocardiaceae > Lentzea > Lentzea sp. NPDC004782. Next base: position 39,948 of record NZ_JBEXJN010000004.1, on the reverse strand, counting down.
TCGAGGATCATCAGCATGCAGCTGTCCCTGTCCTTCGGTGTCAGCCACTTCGCCTTCTCGCCCACCGTCACTTCGTCGGCCGTACCGTCGTCGGCCGGATCAGCGCCTGGTTTGGATGTCACGTCGTACACTTCACGGGCCTTGATCGCGCCGCGGCCTGCACCGGCAGGGCCCGAGATGTCGCTCTTCTCGTCTCGCCAGGCCGACACCTGCAGGTTCACCCGTGGCCAGTCCGGGATGCGCTGGAACTCACATCCGGTCAGCATGTCGGACACCGAGGGGTCCTCGTTGCCGGACCGGAACGGCGGCAGCCCCGGCACCCTCTGCGTCACCTGCCGACAGGTCGGCAACGCCGTGTACTTGGCGCGGACGGGCACGGGCGACGTGGCGGAGGTCGGTGACGTGATGGAGATGCCCTCCGGTCTGCCGCTTACCGCGTCGCCACCGGCGCACGCCGCCGCACTCAATGCGAGCACTGCCACGCCCACGATCCCAGCGGATCGGTTCACCGCGACCCCAGCCCCTTCCACAGGTCCTCTTCCGGATCGGCTTCCTCTGCACGAGGGCGACGCCTGGACGGGCTTGCCGGTGTCCTACCTCGATCCGAGGTAAGTCCGGCATCGCCGAACACTGCCCACAAATCTTGTTGCAGCTGCCCAATGTTCGCCTGAGAGATCGCCGCGGCGTTCGCCGTCAGGCCGACCAGCGCCCTGTTGCGGATCTGCAGGGTCACCAGGCCATACGGACTGCGCAGGGTCGTCACCTCGAGCGACACCTTGTCCGCGTTCTCCCTGGCTTCCCGCAGTTGCCGGCCGATAGCAGCCTGTTCTACCTGGACCTGAGCCAGCCACGTCTCCAGGTCAGGCATGCGGGACCAGCTCTGAAAGCTGACTGGTTGGGGTTCGTCACGGTGCTCGCGCCGCGTCTGCCGTTCGACGGTGGCGGCGATCCGCACAGCGTCGAGGTAGGTCGTCATCAGCGCCTGGCCGAACTCGGCGGCACGCAGCCGTGTCTGCCAGCTGCTGCTCACGTCGAACCGCAGCACCTTTCTGTCAGGGTCGACGACCACCCACAACGACCGCGAAGGATCGCTCGCCTTGTACTGGTCCGCGGGTGCGGACGGAAGCGCAGGGGGTGGTGACGTCCTGGTTGCGGCGATGGGCGGCAGGTGCAGCTCGGCCAGCTTCAGGTTGCGCAGGTGTTCTTCCAGCATGTTCTCAGGTTCCCGCCTGCGGCCAGGCGCCCTTGGGGAAGGCTGGATTGCTGGTGCGCGTGCTGTACATGTCGCGCATGAAGGCGACCGTGTTCGTGTAGTACTCCACGCTGTCCCCGAACACCGTCACAGCTGAAGCGATCAGATCCCCGCAGACCTCGGCGGCGTCACCGATCGCTTCCAGCGCACCGATGATCGTGCCCGCGGAGATCAACGCCGCAACTGCTTTGGCGACAACATTGCCGATCCTGTCGGCATAGGTGTTGAGCAGCTTGATGTTCGCCTGTGCCACCTGGATCAGCCACTTGCTGATGGCCTCAGCTTTCGGGGCGAACTGGTCGAGTGCCTTCTGCTGCCGGGCAAGCACCTGCGAGTTGTAGTAGGTGGCGGCCGGGCCCGTCCACTGACCGAAGTTCTTGTTCTCGCTCTGGTCTCCCGCGCGGGCGGCGATGTCCGAGACGGGCTTCTGCAGCACGGTGAGCCAGTCGAAACTGGCCTGGATCAGCGCGATGACCGGAGCGCGGTGCTTCAGAAAGCCCAGCATCACCCTGGCGAACTTGTCGACATAGTCACGCAGCTCGCCCAGCGCACGATCCAGCCCGCCGAACAAGTCCGGCGCCAGGTAGATGAGCGGGTTGGTGTTGATGTTGTGGACACCTTTGTTGAAGTTGTCGACGAGAAGTTCCACCGCCTCACCTGCGAAGCGGAAAGCATCGTTCAGCGCCTGGATCAACGCCGGATAGTGAGAAGCTTCAGGATTGCTCATATTTCCAGACTCCCTGAATCTAGTAGACCTGATCCAGATCAAGCTCGACAACCTCTTCGTTGTGCTCGTACGTCTCCGCTATCTTAATCAAGGTTCCACTGATCTCCCTGAACTCTGTTTCCGCCTCCGCAGCGAGCTTCTCCATGTATGACCGCATATCCTCGTACAAATGCTGCAGTTCTTCAGGAGGCGTCGGCAGATTCAGTGGAAAAACCGCGAACGTGACCGCGTCTGCAGCGAAAAACGCCAGCGGAGACAGCGTGAGTCCGGACAGCCCGCGACGCACAGATCCCATTTCGGAGGCGAACTCATCCCACTTGGCGGCCTCCTTGCGCACCGCCGAGGTCACCACCTGATAGCCGGTCATCAGCCCCTCCTTGTCCAGCTTGAACCACTCGGCACGTCCTCAGGATTTCGTGGTTATTCGCCGAGTACTGGAGGAGCCACGAGCGTGTCGTTACCGAAGATCTCGTCCGGATCAGGCTCAAGCAGATAGGACGGGGACGTCCGCTCGATGTCCTCGTCACCCTGGCCCTTGGCGGCACCCGCTCCCACGCCACCCATCGCGCCGCCAGCAGCGCCGCCACGCCCGGCAGCGCCACCTGCAGCCGTACCACCACGCCCTGCCGCACTCTCGCCGCCCGGCATGACGCCCGCCGACCCGCCAGGCCCGAAACCCTTGGCGGCATTGGGATTACCAAGGCCAGCACTGCCGCCAGGAAGCCGTCCGCCACCCGTGCCACCCGTGCCACCCGTGCCACCCGTGCCGCTGATGCCACCGCGCCCAGTCGGCCCGCCGCCGGCTCGTCCGCCAGAACCGCCCTGGGTGCTCCTGGAAGCGGAGTTCTGGCCGGGCAGCGGTCCGCTGAGGTTGAGATTGGTGTTGCCGCCCAGCTGGTTGTTGCCGCCCTGATTGCCCAGGGGAAGCCCGTTGCCGCCGAGGTTGTTGTTGAGACCGCTGGTGTTCGTGGTGTTGTTGCCCGTCGTCTGCGGCGCCGTCCACGACGTGCTGGTCGTGTCGTTACCGACCTGCGGGGGAGGCGTGTTGCCCTGACCGGTGAAACCAGGGTTCGGCACGATCGGCGGCCTGCCGGGATCGGCCGGATCCTTCGGCGGCGCCGGGGGTTCGGGTGCGAACGCCGGCTGAGCCGCGGCGGTCTGCGCCACCGTGCGGTCGTAGGTCTCCACCGCCCGAGCGGCCTGCTCGTGATCGGCCTGCTGTTGCTGGAACGCGGCCTTGTCCGCCGCCGCCTGCTGCACGAACTGGATCGGGTCGGTGATCGACATCAGACGTTCCCGCGACGCCGCCGCGTCGAAGGGCTGTGCAGGCGGTGGCGGCACGTTGTTCTTCGCGTCGCTCAGCGCACGGGCCTGCTGCGTGAACAAGGTCCCCGCGAGCTGTGCGGCGGTGCCGGTCTCGCCGGCGCGGTTGCCCATGTTGGCCAGCGCCTGCCGGGCACCATCACCGGCCTTGCCGGTCCAGTTGACCTCGCTACTGCCGATCGCTGTGGCGACGTTGTCGTTGAACGTGGCCAGCTCGTTGCCGATCTGGGTCCAGACGTCGGCGATCTCACCGATCGCGCCAGGATCGACGCCGTTGTTGACCGACTCGTGCAGCTGCTGGTGCGGGATGCCGATGTAGTGAGCGTCCGGCTGCGCGGGAGCAGACCGCGTCAGCACCTGTCCCTTGAGCTGCGCCGCCTGAGCGTCCAGCACGTCGTTCACCCGGTGAGGCGCCTCGACCAGCTGCATCACCACCCCCAGGAACGGGCCGTAACGCTCCTGCACCTCGGCGGTGACCCGCTCCTGGACCTGCTGACCGGTCTGCACCTCGGCATGCCGCTGCACGCCGTAGCGCGAGTACACATCGGACGGTCTGCCCGGCGCTCCCTCGTTCATCCCCGCAACCCCTCTCCAGCAACAACCGCTACGGCAACTTCGGCTCGACCAGCTCAGCGATCTTCAGCGCAGGTGGGCACGGATCGGTCGATGCGCCCGCGTTGAGCACGACCTCGACACGAGATGACGACGTAACCCCCAGGTAGATGCCACAACTGCCGGTTGCGTCTAGCAACTGCTTCGCTTGGTGCCGCCCAACAGTGATGTCCTTGATCTCCCCGCCATTCGGTCGCACGTCTGTCAGCCCCATACTCGCCCGAATACCCACTGACAAACTCGCCCGATTCGGTGAGAACTCACAACCTCGGAAGGAGGCGATCTTCTCCGGTTTGGGTTCCTCTTTCAGTGGCCCCAGCACCTGCTCTGCCTCGCTCTTGGTGAGCAGGCTGCACGGGTCGGTGTCTGCCAGAGAACCGCTTGCCTTGGTCGAGCTCGGCGAACTGGTCGAGCTGCGGGTGTCCTCGCTGGTAGTGGGCCTACCGGTGTCAGGTGTGGGCTTGGGGTCGCCGGGGGTCGATCCGGTGCATGCGGTGATGGCGACCAATGTGGCGGCAGCCAGGCTGGTCAGGACGATCCGAGAGTTCACGAGTTCGTATCCCTGGTCGGTCAGGCGGAAAGGGTGGGGCCACCGGCCTTGGTGATGCCTTGCTTGGCGTCCTCGTCAGCAGTCTGGTAGGCGGCCATCGCCTTCTCCACATCGGCGCGCATCTGCTCGAGTTCCTTCTGGAACTGCTTCGCAGCGGTGATGAAGCCCTGCGCTGGATCGGTTGCGATGGTGGCCAGGTACGGCTTGTACACCTGCGCGGCCGGGGTCGTCCCCAAGGGTGGCTCTTGGCTGATGATGTTCGCCCTTTTGAGAGCCCGTGTAATGCCGTCGTACATCTTGTCGATGGCCTTGATCAGGGCCTGGCCGCCGTGTTCGTTGACACCGACACCGTCGGCGACCGAGGCCGAGAAGGCGGCCACCGAGTCGCTGAGGCCCTTCATCCCGGCGAAGAACGCCTCCGGCATGATCGATCCCCTCTTCCACGCTGAGTCGTCTCACGGTAACAACTAGTGGCGGCCGTGTCCGCCGGATCCGACGCACCGCGCACGTCGCTGGTTCCACGGGGTTACTGGTGTGAGTCGATGATCCGGTTCAGGTGCCGGTCGAGAGTGGCCTGGTCAGCAGGCGTGTAGGTGGCCGCGAGCCGACCGTCCGGAGCGGTGGTCGGAATCACTGCATACCGCCCGGCGTCGGTGTCCAGATAGTTGATCGTTCCTAGTTCGGTTTCACGCCCGTTACGGCCACGCGCGGAGACCGAGAAGTACCCAGCGCCCAGGCGTGGACGGCGCAGGATGTCCTCGGCCGCGGCCCGCTGCCCGGACGGCGAGGGACCGGTGGCCTTCACCTGGGTGCGGAACGTCATTTCGGAGAAGTCCTCCTCCACCCGCCGTCGTGCTGGTGCCGAGGTGTCGGTCACGGTGACTGAGACGCCCGGACCGGAACGCATCGGGGGCAGTAGACGCACCAGACCGGGCACGATCGCGTCGGGTTGACACAGCTGGAAGGCGATCGTCTCGCCCCGCTGCTCCGCGACCACGCCCGTACGGTCGTCGGCCACGGCCAGTGCTGTGGGCTGCGTCTCCCCGGCGGAGCCGACCAGCGCGACCATCAGGTGCCCGCGGGCGAACACGTGCAACGCCTCCACCAGCTCCGGCACGAACTCTCCGTCCCGGACCAGCCCGCGGGCGACGAGGTCCTGATGCACTGCCTCGACCAGCCGGATCCGGTCTTCCCGTGTCGCGCCGTGATGCGGGATGGCGAACGGGAACCTCCGCACAGTGATCCGCAACGCCTCGCCGAGCACGTCCAGCGCCGCGAACGAACAGACGATCTCCCCCGACACCCTGTGACCCACCCCTTGCCTGTGCACCGGCTCTCCACGGTGCGTGACCGGGCGACATACTGCCAGTCGAACACTCATCAGCAGAGCGTTACCAGCCAGATTCCCGCGAAGATCGCACCGACGGACGACCCTGCAGGCAGCGGGACGCGTGACCGATCCGCTCCAGCGGCCTCGACTCGACGAACCCGGCCTCACCGCCGCGCAACGCGCCAAACCGGACGCCCTCCGCTTGCGCCGATAGCGCAGCAGGCATCGAGCGGCGGCAGGCAGAGCAGGTGACAGAGCGGTCTCGGTTGGCCGCCTCGTGTCCGAAGTCGACCCGAAAATCGACAGTTGAGTGGTGCACGAGCTTGCCCCACGATGGAAGGGACAACTGGTCGTGATCACCGCTTACGCGAGCCAGACAGGCCACAGCGCGATAACAGGTGAATCACATCCTGATCACTGCTGTCAAAAACAGTCCCGAAATCCGGAGTTGAGGGGTGCCAGGGAGAACCTGGCCGCTCCGGGCGGAAGGCGGTGGTGATCATGGTGGACGGTGCTGACCGCGCTGTCGGTCGAGGCGTGGTCGGTGCGGATGGGTTGGCGTTTGGTTCCGCGTCTGGGTCGGCGCAGCCTCGGCGTTCTGAATCCGCCACCCCACCCGCCGAGGCGACTGCTAATAAACCTGCTGGTCAGCGGTGGTACCGACGGGAGCGGGCGGAAGGCCGACTGGGGAGTGATCCTCACCCATCCACACATCGGGGGCGCGCGGGGCGCGGCGGCCGGCGGGCCGGGGAACCGGACGCGGGCCTGTGGTTCCGGCTGGTCGATCGGGACCGGCGCCTGCTGGTGTTGCTGGCCGAGCACAAGGTGCTGACCACGAACCAGATCGCCGCGATCGAGTTCCTGTCGGTGCGGCGCGCGCAGGACCGGTTGCGGCACCTGCGCGAGTTGGGCATGGTGTTCGCGTTCCGTGAGTCCTATTTGCGCGGCGGAACGAGCCAGACCCGATTCGCGCTGGGCTACCTCGGCGCGCGGGTGATCGCGGCGCAGCGCGCGGAGAAACCGCCCTCGCCGAAGGCGTACACCGAGAGCCTGGAACGGCTCGCCCTGTGGCCCAAGCTGGATCACCAGCTCGGAGTGAACGACTTCTTCTGTGCGCTGGCAGCCCGCCGCAATCCGGCCCGGCTGCGCGAGGCGGGCCGGAGCGATGAGGTGAGCGGGCTGACGCAGTGGTGGTCCGAACACCGCTGCACCGAGTTCTTCTGGAAGTACCTGGGCGGTGGCCGGGACGCCCGGCTGCGCCCGGACGGCTACGGCTGCTGGGAAGAGCACGGGCGGACAGTGCGGTTCTTCCTCGAACACGACACCGGCACCGAGTCCCTGGCGAAGGTCACGAACAAACTCGACGACTACGCCGCCTTCCCAACCGGAGCCTTCGGCGTTCTGCTGTTCTCCGTGCACTCCGCCCGGCGCGAGCACGCCTTGCGGGTAGCGCTGCGCCGCGCCCTCCCAGGTGGCGATCCTGGGTTCGTGATCGCCACCGCGGCCCGCGACGGCAACACTTTCAGGAACACCGACGGTCCGGCGGGGCCGGTCTGGGGCCTGTGGACGCCGGCGGGCGGCGACAGCGTGCCACGCCGGCACAGGTTGGCCGAGCTGCCGCAACGTGGCCCCTCCGTCGCGCACCGCGCCTCGAACGCCAGCCAGCCGCTCAACGAGGCGGCGTTCGACTCGAACGACCGGGAGATGTCACGCCTCATCAACACACCCCAGCCTGAACCAGCTCACCCCGCAGGCTATGGGGACGACGATGACGATCTCGACGACATGACGCTCTACGACGATACGGACGATGACGATGTGTACCGCGTGCCGACAGACCTGGCACGGCCGGGAGCGAAGCGGCCACTTCGGACACGCTGGGCCGCCTGAAACCCTCTCGTCCCAAGAGAGCTCGTGCGGGTCGGTTGCCCGGAGGAGGTGAACGACACTGACGTTACGGCGAGAACGACGGCCGCGCCGGTCCACACCGAGACGCGGAGAGGGCCCGAGATGAGATAGCGAGACCGGCGACAACCCAGTCTCGCAACGGTCGAGAGGTCTCGCCTGATGTCTCGGTTGGACAGAGAAGAGTTTCAGCTGGCCAGCAACCACTGGCCCAACGGCTGCTACGCCAGTCGGCCGTCAAGCGAGCTCGCGGACACCGAGGTGCACCATGCCCCAGCACACGCCCGACCACACCGAACATGACCACCAGCACGACGGCGATGGAGCCACCAAGTACCCACGCCGTCCCAAACGGTCAGCCCTACAGGACACCTGGTACGTGGAGCGGATCGCCACTGAGCCGATGACCGCCCAGCAATGCGACCTCGCCGTCACCGCCCTGGCCACACTCATCGCGCAGTGGCTCACCAACCAGGAAAGTGCGATCTAGGCCTCGTACCTTCGTTCCCCTGAAGTTCGTTTCCCACAACATGCTCCGGACTCGCGTCGAACGTCCGCCTGTCTCGCCTCGGTGAGACCAGCAACGAGACAGCGAGACAACGCCGAGACGGCAGCGAGACACCTGGTCTCGCTCGTCTCGACCGGTCTCGCCGATTGTCTCGCTGCACCAAGGGCAACAACGTCTGGAGCGCAACACACAGCCGGTGATCGCCGGCCCCGACGGGTGCCGCAGTGCAGTCGGGGAGTCGAGGCCCACCAGCTAGCTTTCCTGTTCGACGCCACAACCTGGCCTGCCGAACAAACACCCGTGACCTCACGTGCACCAGGAGCGTGCTCACGGGCATCTGGAGGTGCCTCCGATGGACCCCCAACCGTACGACGAGGCGAATGTTGTTCCGCTGCCTCGAAAAGCACCCGATGGTGACATCGAAATCTCGCCCTACGACATCCCTGACCAGGTCGTATGGCGGTATGATGGGACAGGAAAGCGCACGAAGGACTGGACGTTCTCCGGTCACGTGCGCTACGTGAGTGGCGCCGAAGGCGATCGTTTGCGCGGCGAGTTGAACGCCGTGATCCACGACCTTCTCGACTGGGCTATGGCCCAGGAACGCGCCGAACAGCCCGATGAACGGGAGGCTGCATGAACACGCCGAACAACCCGGCAATAGACCCGCCCGCACCGGCATTGGCCGCACGGTTTCCAGCCGCGCTCTCTGTCGTGCCGTCTGGGCCGTCGGGGTTGTCGGACTACGCGGTCTCGCCACTCGGCATGCCGACAGCCTTGCTGCGCAACGAAGTCCGAGTCGCCTTCCTTGCCCGGACGTCCACAGACGACCAGCAGGATCCGCGCCAATCCATGTTGCGGCAGCTCGGAAACTGCAAGGCCGCCATCCCTGAGTCGTGGGTGATCGTCGCGCACTTCTACGACGTCGAGTCCGGCCGCATGGAACTCGACCAACGCGGGCGAGGCGAGAACTACGAGCGCTACGACATCCCGATCGCTCGTGATGGTGGAGTCGCCGACCTGCTCGACGAAGCGCCGCATCCAGGTCGCCGGTTCGATGTCGTGATCTGCGAAAGTGTGGCTCGTGTCGCACGCCGTACTTTCGAGGGTCTCTCGATCGAACGGGAGCTGGAACGAGTCGAGGTACCGCTGTTCGCGTCCAACGAGCCGATCACGTTGACCGGCAGCCGAGCGCAGCGAATTCTGCAGCGGCGGATCAACCAGTCGGTGGCCGAGTACGAGGTCCTCAACACCCTCGAACAGTCCTGGGGTGGGCTGTGCACGCACGTCCGCGAAGGATGGAACATCGGCAAACCGCCGTACGGCTACAAGGCCAAGGTCTACCGCCATCCCAATCCCACCAAGGCCGCCAAGGGACAGACCAAGACACGGCTCGAGCCCGACGGTCTCCAGGGCGAGACCGTCACGCAGATCGCCGCGTGGCGCTATCACGAAGGTCTCGGCTACGACACCATCGCAGACCGTCTGAATACCGACCCCGCCAAGTACCCGCCGCCGGAGCCGCCTGGCAAGGTCCGGACGCGCGGGGCTTGGGGCAAGACCAGCGTCTACGAGATCCTGCGCAACCCCAAGTACACCGGCTACCAGGTGTTCAACCGCCGAGCCTCCCGCTCACGGCGCGGCAAGATCAACGACCCGGTCAAGTGGGTGTGGTCCACCGAGCCCGCGCACGAACCACTGATTCCGAAGTGGATGTTCGACGAGCTCAACGCGCGCAGGCAGGTCAAGCGAGGCTCACGCGACGGCAACGAGTTGAACACCCATCCAGCTACCGCGCGCACATACGTATTGCGCGGCATGGTGTTCGACTCCTGTGGGCGCCGGATGTTCGGCAGCCAGCGCGGTGAGCGCGCCTACTACCTGTGCTGGCCACGCAACAACAACCGCGGTCGGCCCGACAACTACCCCAACCACGCGAAGACGGTCTACATCCGCGAGAGCAAGCTACTCGACGCCATCGCTGCCTTCTACGCTGACAGGGTCTTCGGCCCGCACCGCCGAGCCATCCTCGCCGCCGAACTCGCCGCGGTCGACGACCGGCAATCCCAGGAACGACAGGCCCAGCGAGAGCGGCTGCAACGCAGCATTGCCGATATCGCTCGGCGCCAGGACACCATCCTGCGCCAGGCACAGAGCGGCGATCCCGATGACCCGTTCAGCCGAGGACTACGCCAGAGCTACAACGATCTCGAAGCCGAGAAGCAGGCCACTCTGGCTGCCATCGCGGAGCTCGACGCCGTCGACGAAGCCGAACCCACCAAGCCGAGTGAAGAGGACGTCAACCTGATCGACGCACTCCCACAGCTGAGGATCAACCTCGCCAAGGCACCCGAGAAGCTGCTGCGGAAGCTGTTCGATACCACCCAGCTGACCATCCGGCTACACCCGGACAGCAACTACGTGACTCTGACCATCAAACTGCCGGCCGACCGGCTCACCGCCATCGCCGGAGCCGCGGAAAGGATCGACGAAATGTCCCAGGACGCACAGGAGCCCGTGACCAGCACGGTCACGGGCTCCTGTGTGGACGTTGTCCGTGCCCCCGGTGCGACTCGAACGCACACTGGACGGATTTTGAGTCCGCTGCCTCTGCCGATTGGGCTACGGGGGCGTAGCAGGGTGAACTGTAGCGGATCACACCAAGGGGTTTGGCACCGGGCCTCAGGACTTCACGAGTCGTCCGATGGCCGCTGAGGCTTCGGCCAGCTTCTCCTCGGCGACCGGGCCGCCTTCCGCGGCCGCTTGGGCGACACAATGCTTCAGGTGCTCGTCGAGCAGGCCCAGTGACACGGCCTGGAGCGCCTTCGTGGCGGCGGCGATCTGGGTGAGGACGTCGATGCAGTATTCGTCGTTCTCGACCATGCGCTGCAGGCCGCGGATCTGTCCCTCGATGCGGCGCAGTCGCTTGAGGTATGCGTCCTTGTCCGCGGTGTACCCGTGCATCGCTCCTGACCTTCCCTACCCCTGGCGGGTATGTCGAGGATACCTGCACCGGATGGGGGTGCGTTATGTGCAACGCTGCTCCGTCAGCGGGAATGAGGAAGCGTCCGGCAAGCCCAGCAACAGGCCGAAGTGAGACGACTAGCACCACATTTTGGACCCGTAACACCCGTGTGGTTTACCGGGTAAATGCCCCGACCGGGCGGTTGGGTCACATTTTAGCGGCGAAAGGTTCGCCGTTTTTCCTCGTGTGGACTATGGTGTTGTCGGAGCACGTGGTTACGTCGAGGATCCGCGTGCTATGTGAGTACCCAACGGAGGAACAGTGGCACAGCAGACCGTCGTCCAACTCATCGACGACCTCGACGGCGGAGAAGCCGACGAGACCGTGACCTTCGCACTTGACGGTGTCGAGTACGCCATCGACCTGTCGAAGGGAAATGCGGAGCGGCTTCGCGAGTCGCTGGCGGACTTCGTCGCCAAGGCTCGCCGTGCGGGTGGCCGCAAGCAGCGCAAGGGCACCGGCAAGTCCACGGTGAAGGCCACCGACAAGGCCGAGGCGCAGCGCATTCGTGACTGGGCTCGCGCGCAGGGGCACCAGATCTCGGACCGCGGTCGCATTCCGCAGAACCTGGTTGTGCAGTTCCAGGAAGCGCACGCCTCCTGACCTGCGCGGACACGCGAGGTTTCCACACGTCGGCCGGGGTGCCGGCCGACGTGTTAACCCGCGGTCAAACCCATCAGGATCAAACACGGTCCGGTTCGTTCACACTCCCGGAACGTGGGATCAACGACCGGGAAAGTGCGCTCCGAACAGGCGTGACACCGCAGTCGCCTTGACCGCTGTCTCCTCGAATTCCTCGTCGGGGTTCGACAGCGAGATGACAGCTCCGCCGACCCCGAAACTCACCTGGTCACCGTTCGCGACGAGCGTTCGGATGACGATGCTGAAGTCGGCGGCTCCGTTGAGCGAGAAGTAACCGAGCGCTCCTGAGTACACCCCGCGTGGACCGGCTTCCAACCCATCGAGGATCTGCATGGTCCGGATCTTCGGGGCACCGGTCATCGAACCACCGGGAAACGCGGCTCGAACACATCGGACGGCAGAACTGTCCGGTCGAAGGCGTGCTCGCACGGTGCTCACCAATTGGTGCACGGTCGCGTAGGTCTCGACGTCGAACAACCGCGTCACCTCGACCGAACCGACTTCCGCGCACGTGCCGAGATCGTTGCGGACGAGGTCCACGATCATCAGGTTCTCGGCCCGGTCCTTGACCGAACGGGCCAACGTTGTGCGCAACATCTCGTCGTCCGACGCATCAACGCCTCGGGGGCGTGTCCCCTTGATCGGCGACGACTCGACGACACCATGTCGGTTGACTTGGATAAATCGTTCGGGTGACGTGCTGAGCACGGACAGTTCACCGAAACGCAGCAACGCGCCGAACGGAACGGGATTTGCGGCACGAAGCAGCCGATAGGTGTCCCAGGGGTCGAGCGAGGCGCGCCACGACATCATGTTGGTCAGGCACGCCTCGTACGTCTCCCCCGCGGTGATCGCTTCCTGGCACGCGCTGATCAGCTTGAGGTAGTGCGCGCGGGGATGTCGCAAGGTCACGTCGGACACGACCGGCCGGGAAGGTTCCCCCAACGGCCGCAGATCCGCCAGAACGGCCGAAACCTCGCCGAACCACCCGTCATCGCTCAACGACAGCAAATAGACGCACTCATCAACGTGGTCGATGACCACGGCACGGTCCGCGAACACGAACGACGCGTCAGGCTGTTCCGCACGGTGGGCGAAGTCGCCGCCGCACTCCGCCTTCAACTCGTAACCGAGGTATCCGACCCACCCGAGTGCGAAGTCGAATGGCACATCAGGCTGTTCGACACTCCACGCCGCGATGTCGTCATCCAGCCAGGTGAAGAAGGACGGACAGGGCAGGCGCACGCCATCAACCGTGAGCACCTGATCCGGCACGGAGTACTGCGCAACGCGCGCGAGAGGCCCGGAAGCGTCGCCCATGAACGAGAACCGCGCTCCGGAGCCGCTGTCCAGCCAGAACGCGGCCTCAGACGTCCCGTGGAGGGCCGCAAACGCTTCCTCGGCGTCGACGGCCAGGTCGAGGCGCCGGACGTGCACAGGGCGCTTCTGAGGCGTTGAGCGAACCAGCGCCGGTTCCGGCACGGCGGCGGTGCGGGTCGGGGTGAGGGCGCCGAAGTTCGCGAGCAGCTCGCGGCCGAAGTCGGTGCAGATCGACTCCGGGTGGAACTGCACGCCCCATGCGGGCCGGTCGAGAGCGCGCACACCCATCAGCACTGAGTCGTCGCTCCACGCGATGGCTTCCAAAGAAGAAGGCAGCTCCGTGACCGCCAACGAGTGGTAGCGCACGACGTCCAATGGCGACGGCAGCCCAGCGAACACGTCAACGCCGGTGTGGGTAACCGGGGAAACGATCCCATGGCGCGGCACGGGCGCAGGACCGACTACAGCGCCGTACGAGAGGCATAAGCCCTGATGACCCAGGCACACGCCGAGCAACGGGATCTCGGCGTGGTCGATCACCGCGCGGCAGATGCCGAAGTCGGCCGGGTCGCCGGGCCGGCCCGGTCCCGGCGAGATCACCACGTTGTCGAACGAACGCAGCGAGGCCAGCCGGAAGCGCGGGTCGTCGTTGTGAACGACCACGGGCTCGGCACCGTTCACCTCAGCGAGGTGCTGAAAGAGGTTGAACGTGAACGAGTCGTAGTTGTCGATGAGGAGTGTCCGCATGCCAGGAAGGCACTCTACCTGGCAAAACACCCGATCGGAGCAGTGACGAGAGGGCGGCCACAAAAGGTGACCGCCCTCCGCACGACGGCCTGGCTCAGCCGCCGACCCGGAACCGCGGGTCCGTCGCCAGCTCGGCCAGCTGCTGTTCGGTGAACACCGGCACGTCGAGTTCCGGATAACCACCGCCCAGGTGCTTGTCGTCCTGCGCGATCGTCACGATCTGACCGTCCTGGGCCCGGTACGTGGCCCACTTGTCGAACTGGTCACGACCGCTCGTGTTGCGCTGCACGACGCCCACCTTGAGCCCCTTGACGTCGTACACCTGGCACTCGCCGCCCATGCCCCAGAACGTCCTGGCGAGGGCACACGGCTCCGCGGGCAGGCCGCGGTTGGGCGTGGACGACTCGACGAGCAGCCAGCCCACCTTGCCGTCCTTGCGCACCGGCGTGTCGGCCATGTACTCCCAGACTTCCGGGACCTGGCCCCTGTCGGACGCGAGCTGCGCCTGGGTCCGCTGCATGTCACCCCCGCCGTACTTGGGGTCCTGGTACTTGAGCTGCGGAGCGTCGTACCCGGCCGGCACCACGCCCTTGAGCTCCTCGAGCAGCCTGTTCGCCCGGTCCGCCTGCGGCCCGTTCCTGGCGGTGCGGTCGGTCTGCCCGTCCGGCCACGAACTGCTGCTGGGCCCGGCACCCGTCATGTACTCCCGCACGGCCGTCTGGTTCAGCGCGAACGCCGACCCGAGACCGACACCGACGACGAGCACCGCGACCAGAGCACCGATGACCGACGACCGCCGCTTCGACCTGGCCTCGCGCGCCGCGTCGAGCGCCCGGCCGGGATCCATCGACGGCGGCGGGCTGCTCGCCACCACCACGTCCTCGAAAGCCCTCTTGAGGTCCTGTTCGTTCATCGAACCCTCTCCTGACCGATGAGCAGGCCGCGCAGCGTCTGCAGCCCCCGCGCGGCCTGGCTCTTCACCGTTCCTTCCGAACACCTGAGGACGGCTGCCGTCTGTTCGACCGACATGTCCTCCCAGTACCGCAGGACGAGGCACGCACGCTGCTTCGGAGGCACCTTCGCCAGCGCCTCCAGCAACACCATCCGTTCCTCGGGGTGGCTGCCCGGAGGAGCCGCCGAGTCCGTGAGCTCGTCGCTCACCGACTCGAACCGGAACCACCCGCGCCGCCGCTCGGACAGGTACGTCCGCACCAGGGTTTGCCTGGTGTAGGCGTCCATGGCCTCGTGCCGCTGAATCCGACGCCAAGCGAGATAGATCTTCGTGAACGTCTGTTGCACGAGGTCTTCCGCGCGGTGCCAGTCGCCGCACAGCAGATATGCCGTGCCGCGCATGGCGTCGGAACGGGCCGCGAAGTACTCCTGGAACGCGGCGTCCCGCTCACTCATCCGGTCCTCCCCACCTGCGGTACCGGGCTAGTCACGCCACGTGGGGCCCGGAGGGTTGCATCGGGGGCGAAAAGCATACTGTTGTCGTGATCTTCCTGTTGCTCCTCGGAGTCCCGGTCGCTCTGGGTCACCTGTACCTGTGGCGCCGGCTGGTCGTGGACACGACACGTCCGCGCACGCTCGGGCGGCGCATCGGCACGATGGCCGTCATCGGGGCGTTCGCGCTGCTGATGAGCGCGCTGGTGGTGACTCGACGGGTGCCGCCGGAGCTCGGGAAGTTCCTCGCCTGGCCGGGGTTCGTGTGGCTGGCCCTGCTGTTCTACCTGGCCATCGTGCTGGGCATCGCGGAGGTGCCGCGCCGGGTCCTGCTGAAGCGAGCGACCCTCGTGCCCGCCGCCGTGGGCGCCGAGCCGGTGGAGGTCGTGCCCGATCCGTCACGACGGTTGTTCATCTCGCGGTCGGTGGCCATCGGCTCGGGCATCGCGGCCGGCAGCGTGGTCGGCTACGGCATGACGCAGGCGTTGGGCGCGCCGCAGCTGCTGACCGTGCCGGTGACGCTGGACAAGCTCCAGCAGTCCATGTCGGGCTTCCGGATCGCGGTTGTGAGCGACATCCACCTAGGGCCGCTGCTCGGGCGTTCGCACACCGAGCGGATCGTGCGGATGATCAACGAGCAGGAGGCCGACCTCGTCGCGATCGTCGGTGACCTGGTGGACGGCACGGTGGCGGAGCTCGGTGAGGCCGCCGCACCGTTGCGGGACCTCGTGTCCAGGCACGGCAGCTTCTTCGTGACCGGCAACCACGAGTACTTCTCCGGCCACGAGCAGTGGATCTCCGAGCTCGACCGGCTCGGCGTGAACCCCTTGCGCAACGAGGGTTTGACCGTTGCCGGTGGCATCGAGCTCGTGGGCGTGAACGACGTGACCGGGAAGTCCTACGGTGACGGACCGGACCTGGAACGCGCTCTCGCGGGCCGTGACCGGAAGAACCCGCTCGTCCTGCTGGCGCACCAGCCGGTGCAGGTCGGCGACGCGTCTTCACACGGCGTCGACCTCCAGTTGTCCGGTCATACACACGGTGGACAGATGGTGCCGTTCAACTTCGTTGTGCCGGTGCAGCAACCCAGCGTCGCGGGGCTGTCGAAGGTGGACGACACGTGGCTCTACGTCAGTCGTGGCGCGGGTTTCTGGGGTCCGCCGGTGCGCGTGGGCGCCCCACCCGACATCACGGTGATCGAGCTTCGCACTGCTGGCTAAGTCACACTCGGCCGGACTGGATTGCGCATTTGCGGTGTGCAGGCCGTAGAGTGGACGGCCGTGCCCGCGTACGGACCGCGAGGCGGATGAAGGGGGAACCCTGGGGAAATGACCGAGAGCTTCGCCGTTGACCGGCGTTACGAGGCAGAGGCTCGTATTCGGCGTTTCCTGGACCAGGAGAACCCGTCGACACCGTGTCTGGTGATCGACCTCGAGACGATCCGCGCGCGCTACCAGGCGATTCACGCGGCACTGCCGTCCGTCGACATCTTCTACGCCGTCAAGTCCAACCCCGAACCGGACGTGGTCGGCACGCTCGTCGAACAGGGTTCGCAGTTCGACGTGGCGTCGCCCGCGGAGATCGACCTGTGCCTGGCGCGCGGCGCCGCACCGTCGTCGATCTCGTACAGCAACCCCATCAAGAAGGCGGCCGACATCGCGTACGCGTACTCGCGCGGCGTGCGGCTGTTCGTGTCGGACAGCGAGCAGGACGTGCGGTTCATCGCCGAGCACGCGCCCGGCTCGTCCGTGCTGGTGCGGATTCTTGTCCACAGCAAAGGTTCCACCTACCCGTTCGGCAACAAGTTCGGTTGCGATCCCGAGATGGCGACGGATCTCTTGCGGCTGGCGCACGAGCTCGGGCTCGTTCCTCTCGGCGTCGCGTTCCACGCCGGTTCGCAGCAGCTCTCCGTGACCGGCTGGGACTCCGGCATCGCCGACGCCGCCCTGATCGCGTCGAAGCTGCGTGCCGAAGGCATCGAGACCACCACGGTGAACCTGGGTGGCGGCCTTCCCGCGGTGTATCAGCAGGACACGCCGTCACTTGAGTCCTTCGCCTCTGCCATCGAGGCTTCCGTGGCACGACACTTCGGTGATGTGCGTCCGCGGGTGATGATCGAGCCCGGCCGAGCGATCTCCGCGGAGGCCGGGATGATCCGCTCGTCCGTCGTGCTGGTGTCGCGGAAGTCCTATTCGGACGAACGCCGCTGGGTGTACCTCGACATCGGCCGCTACCAGGGGCTCGCGGAGACCGAGGGCGAAGCGATCGCCTACGCACTGCGGACCTCGCGTGACGGCGGTCCGGTCGGCCCCGTCGTGCTGGCCGGTCCGACGTGCGACGCGGACGACGTGATCTACCAGCACACGCGCTACGACCTGCCGCTGGAGCTCGCGGCCGGTGACCACGTGGACATCCTCCACGCGGGCGCCTACACCTCCTCCTATTCGTCCGTGTGCTTCAACGGCTTCCCGCCGCTGGCCACGTACTGCGTCTGAGTCCGTTTGCAATTCACATAGTTTGGAGTGATTGATGTCCGAAGCGCCCTGTCAGACCGAGGAGACCGTCGGTTTGTTCGCGGGACAGCACGTACTTGCAGAGCTCTCGGGTGTGAGTGCCGATCTGCTCGACGACGAGCAGTTCCTGAAGCACGCCCTTGGTGAGGTTCTCACGCAGGCCGACGCAACGGTGCTGGAGGTGATCTCCAAGAAGTTCGAACCTCAGGGGGTCACCGTGCTGGCTTTGCTGTCGGAATCCCATGCCTCGATCCACACCTATCCCGAAGTGGGTTCGGTGTTCGTCGACGTGTTCACCTGCGGTACTCGTGCGAAACCCGCGCTGGCCGTCCAGCTGCTCGCTGACGCCCTGGGCGCTGCTCACGTGAGCACGGACCTCGTCACTCGTGGCATCAAGGAGCACGCCGCGTGAACACCATCAACGAGCCGCTCGCCGAGGGCATGACCCGCCACTGGCGCGTGGACGAGGTGCTGGTCGACACCAAGACCGACTTCCAGCACCTGGTGATCGCCCGCACGGCCCAGGGCGTGTCGCTGTTCTGCGACAACGACCGCCAGTCGACGGAGTTCAGCCAGCTGACCTACCACGAGGCCCTGATGGTGCCGGCGCTGCTGCTGGCCGACCAGGTCGAGCGGGTGCTGGTCATCGGCTCCTCCGAGGGTGTCGTGTGCCAGATGGCCGTTCAGCACGGCGCGTCGGTCGTCGACCACATCGACATCGACGAGCAGGCGGTCAAGCTGTGCGCCGAGCACCTGCCGTACGGGTACACGCTGGAGGAGCTCGCTCTCGCCGAGAAGGGTGAGGGTCCGATCCGCGTGCAGTACATCGACGGGTTCGAGTACATCCGCACGACGTCGGAGAAGTACGACATCGTGCTGGTGGACCTGCCCGACGAGCGCGAGGAGGAGGCGCAGC
Organism: Lentzea sp. NPDC004782; assembly: GCF_040609115.1. Lineage (NCBI taxonomy): Bacteria > Bacillati > Actinomycetota > Actinomycetes > Pseudonocardiales > Pseudonocardiaceae > Lentzea > Lentzea sp. NPDC004782. The sequence goes on along the minus strand of NZ_JBEXJN010000004.1, from coordinate 21,135 downwards.
ACAACCGCCTGTACGGCGCCGACTTCCTGCGCATGTGCAAGGCCCTGCTGCGTCCGGGCGGCGTCGTCGTCAACCAGTCCGGGTGCCAGACGATGTGGCGCAACACCACGCTGATCCGCTCCTGGCAGCGGTTCAACGAGGTGTTCGACACGGTGGCGTACTACGGCTCCGACGAGCACGAGTGGGCGTACCTGTTCGGCCGCGCGGACGTCGTCGAGGACCCGACCGCGCTGATGGTCGAGCGGTTGAAGACGGCCGGGTACCAGCCGGAGTCGATCGACGACCTGGCGTTGGTGGGCAACAGCATCCCGCCCTACCGGGTGCGGCACTCGCTGGCCTGAGTCCGGCTTGTGATCGGGGCGCCTTCCGTTTCGCGGAAGGCGCCCCTTTCGCTTTCTCAGGCCAGCGACTGCTTGAGGAAGTCGACCTGCAGGAGCAGCAGGTTCTCGGCGACCTGTTCCTGCGGCGTCATGTGCGTGACGCCCGAGAGCGGCAGCACGGTGTGCGGACGGCCCGCCGCCAGCAGGGCGCTGGACAGGCGCAGGGTGTGCGCGGCCACCACGTTGTCGTCGGCCAGGCCGTGGATGATCATCAACGGCCGGGAGAGCTTGTCCGCGTCGGCGATGAGCGAGTTCGAGTCGTAGACCTCGGGCTTGTCGTCCGGGTGGCCGAGGTAGCGCTCGGTGTAGTGGGTGTCGTAGAGGCGCCAGTCGGTGACCGGGGCGCCGGCGATGCCCGCGTGGAAGACGTCCGGGCGGCGCAGGACCGCCAGCGCGCTCAGGTAGCCGCCGTAGGACCAGCCGCGGATCGCCACGCGGGTGAGGTCGAGGTCTGGCTCGACGGCCGCCGCGGCGTGCAGCGCGTCGACCTGGTCCTCGAGGGTGGCGCCGGCGAAGTCGCAGGCGATGGCGCGTTCCCAGGCCAGGCCGCGCCCCGGTGTGCCGCGGCCGTCCGCGACGATCACCGCGAACCCCTGGTCCGCCAGCCACTGCGAGGCCAGGAAGGCGTTCTGGGACGAGACGACCCGCTGGGCGTGCGGGCCGCCGTACGGGTCCATGAGGACCGGCAGCTTGGTGCCCGGCTGGTGGTCCTTCGGGAGCAGGAGGGCGGCGCGGAGGCCGCGTTCGCCCAGGGTCAGCATGCGCGGGGCCGCCTTGAGCACCGGCGTGTCGGCCCACGACTCGATCTCGTGGTCGCCGACGGTCACCTTCGTGCCGAAACGGTCCAAAGTGGCCGATGCGAGCACAACCGTGCCACCGCCCCGAATCGCGGTGTGCACACCATCCTCAGTGGACAGTTTGTGGACGGTGGCGCCGACTTCGTACACGTGCGTCCGGGTCGGGTCGTCTGCCGAGGCGGCGACCAGGATCGAGTCGTCGGCGATGTCGAGGACCCGGCGCACCTGCAGGCCGCTGGTGAGGACGTCGTCACCGACCTGCAGCGCGTACTCGTCGTTGTGGCCGACGATGCGCACGAGGCGGCCGTCCGGCGTCCACGCGGGGGCGCCGGCGGTGACCTCGATCCACACCGGGTCGGTCTCGGTGACGAGCTCGGAGACGGCCCCGGTCTCGGGCGCCAGCGAGTAGATCTTGCGGGTGCGCTGGTCACGGGTCTGCGTGGTGATCAGCGGGGCACCACCGGACGACCAGTGCACGTCGTTGAGGTAGTCGAACTCCAGCAGCACCGGCACGAACGTGCCGTCCAGCGACACCACGTGCAGCGACACGGTCGCGTTCGCCGTGCCCGCGGCCGGGTAGGCGATCTCGGTGGCGGCCGTGCCGGGGTTCGCGGGGTCGGCGATGTACCAGCGCTGGACCGGGGCGTTGTTCACGCGCGCGGCGATGAGGCGGGTGCCGTTCGGCTCCCACCAGTAACCGCGGAAGCGCGACATCTCCTCGGCCGCGATGAACTCGGCCAGGCCGAACGTCACGTCCTCGCCGTCGGGCACCGCGACCGCGTAGTCGTCGCCGCTGTCCAGCTCGACCACCCTGAGCGTGCCGCGCGTGACGTACGCCACGCGGCTTCCGGTCGGGTCGACGCGCGGGTCGATGACGCCACCCTCGGTCGGCAGCTCGCGGACGGCACCGTTGACCAGGTCGGCCACGAACAGCCGCCCGGACAGCGCGAACGACGCGACCGTCGCGTCCTTCGACAGCGCGTACCCGACGATGCCCGCACCGGACTCCCGCGTGCGCTCGCGGCGGGCCTTCTCCTCGGCCGGCAGGTCCTCCGGGTCGGTCAGCAGCTGTGCCGGGTCGGCGAGCAGCCGTTCGACGCCGGTGGCCGTGTCCAGTTCCCACAGCCCGTTCGCGCGGCCCGTGGCCGTGGCCGGACGCAGGAAGAAGACACGTGCCCCGTCTGACGACACCGCGAAGGTCCTGGGTGCGCCTACGGTGAACCGCTGGGTGCGCGCCTGTTGGCGCGGGAAGGAGATGTCGTTGCCCACCCGCCCACCCTAGCCCGCGCGGGGGTGCGGCACGGGTGCTGTGACGTGCGCGGGCGGTGGGGCGCCGGTTCGGCACCGGAGGCGCGGCGCGACGATGCCGAAACCAGGTCGGGCTCACACCGGGCGGCCCTACCCGACGCGACTGCGCGGAGGCAGCGGTACGAACCCGCTCGTCCGCCGGACGTACTCCGCGTACCCCGGTCGGCGCGACACGATGTCCTTCTCCAGCAACGGTTTGCCGGTGCCCTTCGCGAGCAGCAGCGTCATGATCACCGGGCCGACGACGGTGAGCGCGGCGGGCCACGAGTGCAGCGCGAACAGGTACAGGCCCCACCACACGACGGCGTCACCGAAGTAGTTCGGATGCCTTGTGTAGCGCCAGAGTCCGCGATCCATCACGGCGCCCTTGTTCGCCGGGTCCGCCCGGAACCGGGAGAGCTGCCAGTCACCAACGGCCTCGAAGACGAAGCCGACCGTCCACACGCCAGTGCCCACCCAATCTATCACCCCGAACGGGGCCGAAAGATGCATCGCGGCCTGCACCGGCAACGAGACGATCCACATCAACGCGGCCTGGATCAGGTACACGCGGTACATCCGCAGGCGCGGATTTCCCTTGGCACGCCTCAGGATGTCCTGGTAGCGCGGGTCTTCGTCCTTTCCGGAGTTGCGCACGAAGATGTGCACTCCCAGGCGTACGCCCCAGATCACCGTGAGCGCGGCGACCAGCCAGGCCCGAGCTGGTTCGCCCTGCGCGAACAGCAGGGTGATCACCGCGATCACGGCGAAGCCCGGGCCCCACGCGGAGTCGATCAGGTCGTAGCGGCGACGGGCGTCCGCGATCACGAACAGGCTGCTGAGCAGCAGGAAGACGGCGAGAAGACTGATCAGGTAGCTCATCGCGCCACCAGCTCCCGGCGCACGCGCGGCATGCCGCTGCGGCCGTTCTCGCCGCGGCGCACCGCGAGGATCTGGTCCACGCCCATCCGTCCTTCCTCGAACGTCAGCGCGCCGCCCGCCAGGTACAGCCGCCACACGCGTGCCTGGCCCTCGCCGACGAGTGCGACGACCTCGTCCCACCGGTCTTCCAGTGTCTGCGCCCACGCCCGCACGGTCCAGACGTAGTGCTCGCGCAACGCGTGCACGTCGCGGATCTCCAGACCGGCGCCTTCGAGGAAGCCGATGGTCTGGCCGACGGGGCGCATGTGCATGTCCGGTGCGACGTACGACTCGATGAACGCGCCGCCGCCCGGTGCGTTGCGGCCGCGCGACATCTGTTGCAGCAGCAGGCGTCCCTCGGGCTTCAGCAACCGGTGCAGGGTCGCGGCGTAGGCCGGGTAGTTGCGTTCGCCGACGTGTTCGCCCATCTCGATGGTGGAGATCGCGTCGAACGGTTCGTCGTGCACCTCGCGGTAGTCCTGCAGCCGCACCTCGACGCGGTCCTGCAGTCCCTCGGCGGCGACCCGCTTGAGGATGTGCTCGCGTTGCTGGGCGGAGATCGTGACACCGACGGCGTGCACGCCGTAGTCGCGGGCGGCGTGGATGATCATCGAACCCCAGCCGCAGCCGACGTCCAGCAGCCGCTTGCCCGGTTGCAGGTCGAGCTTGCGGCAGACCAGGTCGAGCTTGTTGTGCTGGGCCTGCGCCAGTGAGTCCGAAGAGGACGTGAAGTAGGCGCACGAGTAGGCCATGCTCGGGTCGAGCACGAGTTGGTAGAAGGCGTTGCTCAGATCGTAGTGGTGCGAAATGGCGTCCCGGTCGCGCGCCTTGGTGTGCAGGGCGCCACGCAGGCGCGCCTCCTCGCGCGGCGCGGCGGGGTTGCGGCCCAGCACTTTCAGTTGCAATGCAAGTTTCACGACCTCCGCCACCCGCGGCCGCCGGGTGACGCCGCGCCGCACCAGCCCCCAGATCTGGGAGAGGCCGAGCGCGAGGTCACCCTCGACGTCGAGCTCGCCGCTCACGTACGCGCGCGCGAGACCGAGCTCGTTCGGGCTCCAGACGAGCCGGCGGAGAGCGTCGCGGCTGCGGATCACGAGCACGGTGCCGTCCTGCGGCCCCGCCGCGCTCCCGTCCCACGCCCGAATTCCGATCGGCAACGGCGCGCCCAGCACCCGCTCGGCCATTCCTGCCAGCTGACCAGCGACGACCACCCTGCACCTCCTGCGAAACCTGGCTCCGCCAGACGTTCGAGACGGCAGGAGGTTCGGTTCGTTTCTGAACCGAGACGCGACCACGCCCGTATGGCCTCGATAGAGCGAACGACGGACAAGGAGGACATGAGTGTGATCCGACGTAACCGCATTGCCATCGGGCTCGCCGCGGGACTGGCAGTTGTGCTGGGTCTTGGTGTCTGGAGCGCCACGGGAAGTGGCACGAACTCGAAGCCGGTGGCACAGACCGAAACCGACCTGGGCGTCCTCGGTGACTACGGCGACGTGGGAACGCCCCCGGTACTCCAGGAGCCCGCGCAGGCCCCGGCCACCAACAACCCGCAACAGGCAGCTCCGGAAACCCCGGCCGCCCAGCCGCCCGCAGCGCAGCCTCCGGCCGCCCAGCCGCCCGCAGCCCCGGTCAGCTCGTTGAAGCTGGTCGGCAAGCAGGTCGACAAGATGGGCATGGTCGTCCAGGACGGCGACGGCCGCACGCTGTACCGCTTCGACAAGGACATCCCGAAGCCGGAACCCAAGTCGAACTGCAACAACCAGTGCGCCACCACGTGGCCGCCGTTCCTGTCGGACACCATCCCGCAGCTCGAGGGCATCGACCCGAGCATCGTCTCGCTGCTCACCCGCGCGGACGGCAAGAAGCAGGTCGCGATCGCCGGCTGGGGTGTCTACACCTACTCGCTGGACCCCGGGCCGGGCAAGTGGAAGGGCCAGGGCGTTGGCGGTACCTGGTACGTGATCCAGCCCAACGGCAAGCGCAACGTGGAATGCCTGCCCCCCGGCGTGACGGCTCCCGCTGCTGGGTGACCCCAAAAACATCCCGTTAGGACGGTCCATCTGAGACACATCACAGCCTGAACGGTCAGACCCCCGGCCCTGGGGAAGGGGCCGGGGGTTGCCGTCGTTTCCGCTCTCGGCGAGGGCCCGCCCGTGGTGGCGGGCCCTCGCCGTTTTCACGGGGTCGTGGTACGTTTTTATCTAGCCAGATAAATTTGAGGGGGTTCGGTGGGGTACACGGCCAAGACGGCCGCGCGACGAGCGCAGATCGTGCGGGCGACGATCGACACGATCGCCGAGCTGGGCTACGACGCGGCGACGTTCGCCCGGATCACCGAACGTGCCGGGCTGAGCAGCCCGCGGCTGATCTCCTACCACTTCGCGGACAAGAACGACCTGCTCAAACAGGTCGTGATCGACGTCTTCACGGCGGCGGCGCAGGTCATGGCACCGGCGATGGCCGCGCAGGAGACGTGGAGCGGCAAGCTCCGCGCGTACCTCGAGTCGAATCTCCGGTACCTGCGCGAGCACCCGAGGGAGATCGCGGCGCTCACCGCGATCGGCCCGCACCTGCGCACGGACGAGGGGGCCCCGTACACGAGCACCACCAGTCAGAACGTCAGCGTCACCGACCTCGCCGGGCTGCTCGCGGCCGGCCAGGACGCCGGGGAGTTCCGCGAGTTCGACACCCGCTCGATGGCGGTGCTGATCCGCGCCGCCGTCGACGCGGCCGCGCAACGCGTGCGCGACGGGTCCGATGTGGACCTGGACACCTACACCAGCGAGGTGGTCACCGCGATCGACCTCGCAGTACGGCAGGGGGAACCGTGCTCAAGAAAATCGCAGTAGATCTGCTCGTGCCGACCGGCGTCTACTACGGCGCCCGTGCACTCGGCGTCGACCAGACGACGGCCCTGGTGCTCAGTGGCGTCGTGCCTGCCCTGCGCGTGGTGCAGTCCGTGATCACCGAACGGCGGATCAACGGCATGAACGCGTTCGTGCTCGCCGCGGTGGCGCTGGGCTTCGCGATGTCGTTCGTCACCGGTGAGCCGCGCGTGCTGCTGGTGCGTGCGGCGTGGGGCACCGCGGCGTTCGGGCTGCTGCTGCTCAGCAGCCTGTGGCTCGCCAAGAAACCGCTGGTCTACTCGCTGGCGAACCAGGTGCTGTCACCGGAGCGGCAACGGATGCTGGCGGAGAACTGGGAGAGGTACCCGGCGCTGCAACGGGTTCTGCGCGGTGTCACGGCGATCTGGGGCGTGATGTTCCTGGCGGACACGGCGGTCCGGGTGGTCATGGCGCTGACGTTGCCGATCGACCTCGTGCCGGCGCTCGACGACGCGTTGCTGGTCGTCCTGCTCGTGCTTCTCGTTCTGGTGCAACGGCTTTACTCCCGGTTCGTGATGCGACGGGCCGGCCTGCACATCAACGGCCTGCACATCACGCCGGCGACATGATCGCGCTCGTCACCGGTGGCGCGCACGGCATCGGCGCGGCCATCGTGCAACGACTGATCGCCAGGGGTGACGAGGTCGTGGTCGCCGACGTCGATCCGGATGGTGAACGCGGCAGCCACTTCGTCCTCACGGACGTGCGCTCGTTCGAGGCCAACGAGAACGCCGTCGCCACCGCGGTCGACCGGTTCGGTGGGCTCGACCTCGCGGTGTTCAACGCGGGCGCGGCCGGGCCGCGCGCCTTCAGCGTCTCGGGCTATCGCGACACGATGCGGGTCAACCTCGACGCCACCGTCTACGGCGTGGCCGCGTGCGCGGACGTGATCAGCGGCGGCTCGGTGCTGGTGGTGGCGAGCATCGCCGGGCTGACCGGCTCCCCCGACGTGTACTACGCGACGGCGAAGCACGCCCAGATCGGGTTGGTGCGGTCCGTGGCGCAGACCCGGCCCGGCTTCCGGATCAACGCGCTGTGCCCCGGCCTGGTCGACACGAGGGCGGTGGCGGCGTACCGATCGGAGCTCGTGGCCGCGGGACTGGCGCTGGCGTCACCGGACGAGGTCGCCGTGGCCGCGGAGACGGTGCTCGGTGATCAACGCACCGGTCGGGTGTGGACGGTGGAAGCGGGCCGCCCGGCCGCGCTCGCGCAGGGGTCCCCCTAGCCGGGAAACCCCTCGCAGCTCACCCTACCCATCAGGTCTGACAGTGCCCTGAGCAGCGAAAAAGGGGGCCCGCAGGCCCCCTTTTCCCGTCAACCGGGTCAGAGCGTCGAGTAGAGCGGGTGCTTGGCCGCCAGCACCTCGACGCGGGCGCGCAGCTCGTCGATCGCCGCGCCGGGCTTCAGCGCCTCCGCGATCACGTCCGCGACCTCGGTGAAGTCCACCTCGCCGAAGCCGCGGGTGGCGAGCGCGGGCGTGCCGATGCGCAGACCGGAGGTGACCATCGGCGGGCGCGGGTCGTTCGGAACGGCGTTGCGGTTGACCGTGATGCCGATCCGGTGCAGGACGTCCTCCGCCTGCTTGCCGTCGAGCTCCGAGTTCACCAGGTCGACGAGGACCAGGTGGACGTCGGTGCCGCCGGTCAGGACCTTCACGCCCGCGGCCGCCACGTCCGGCTGGGACAGGCGGTCGGCGAGGATCTTGGCACCCTCCAGGGTGCGGCGCTGGCGGTCGGCGAACTCCGGGGACGCGGCGTGCTTGAACGCCACGGCCTTGGCGGCGATCACGTGCTCCAGCGGGCCGCCCTGCTGGCCGGGGAACACCGCCGAGTTGATCTTCTTGGCGATGTCGGCGTCGTTCGACAGGATCACGCCGCCGCGCGGACCGCCGAGGGTCTTGTGCGTCGTGGTCGTCGTGACGTGCGCGTGCGGGACGGGCGACGGGTGCAGGCCCGCGGCCACCAAGCCGGCGAAGTGGGCCATGTCGACCATCAGGTAGGCCTCGACCGAGTCGGCGATGCGGCGGAACTCGGCGAAGTCCAGCTGGCGCGGGTACGCGGACCAGCCGGCGACGATCAGCTTCGGGCGGTGCTCGTGGGCGAGGCGCTCGACCTCGGCCATGTCGACGCGGCCGTCCGAGTCGGACACGTGGTACGGCACGACGTTGTAGAGCTTGCCGGAGAAGTTGATGCGCATGCCGTGGGTCAGGTGACCGCCGTGCGCGAGGTCCAGGCCCAGGATCGTGTCACCCGGCTGCAGCAGCGCGAACATCGCGGCCGCGTTGGCCTGGGCGCCCGAGTGCGGCTGGACGTTGGCGAAACCCGCGCCGAACAACGACTTGATGCGCTCGATGGCGAGGCGCTCCACGACGTCGACGTGCTCGCAGCCGCCGTAGTAGCGGCGGCCGGGGTAGCCCTCGGCGTACTTGTTGGTCAGCACCGAGCCCTGGGCCTGCAGCACCGAGACCGGGGTGAAGTTCTCCGAGGCGATCATCTCGAGGGTGCCCTGCTGGCGCGCCAGCTCGGCGGCGACCGCCTCGGCTACCTCCGGGTCGAACTCCGCGAGGGAGGCGTTGAACTGGTCGGACATCTGGAAGAACTCCCTACTTGGCGCGCTTGTAGAACGGAAGTGCGACGACCTCGACCGGCTGCTTCTTGCCGCGGACGTCCACCAGCAGTTGGGTGCCGGGCTCGGCACTGCCCCTCGACACGTAGGCCATGGCGACCGAGTAGCCGAGCGTCGGGGACAGGGCGCCCGAGGTGACCTCGCCGACCACCTCGTCGCCGTTCAGCACCGCGTAACCGTGCCGGGGGGCACGGCGCTCCGGCGTCTTCAGCCCGACCAGGACCGAGTCCACACCGGACTCCGCGACCTTGGTCAGCGCGTCGCGGCCCACGAAGTCACCCGGCTTGTCGAGCTTCACGACGCGGCCGAGGTTCGCGTGGTACGGGGTCAGCGAGGTGGTCAACTCGTTGCCGTACAAGGGCATCCCGGCTTCGAGGCGCAACGTGTCGCGGCAGCCGAGACCGCACGGCCTGAGCTCGTGCGCGGCACCGGCTTCCAGCAACGCGTTCCACACCGCGGCGGCGTCGGCGGGCGCGACGAAGAGCTCGAAGCCCTCCTCACCCGTGTAACCCGTGCGGGCCAGCAGTGCGTCGACGCCAGCGACCGAGGACGGGTAGGACGCGTAGTACTTGACCGTCGAGAGGTCGGTGTCGGTCAGTCCGGAAAGGATCTCGACCGACTTCGGGCCCTGGATCGCGATCAACGCGTAGTCGGTGGACTTGTCGGTCACGACGGTGTCGAACCCGGCCGCGCGCTCGGCCAGGGCGTCGGCGACCACCTGGGCGTTGGAGGCGTTGGCGACGACCATGAACTCCTCGTCGCCCAACCGGTACACGATCAGGTCATCGAGCACGCCGCCGTCGGCCTGCGTGATCATCGTGTAGCGCGCCTTGCCGACCGCGAGCGCCGAGATGTGGCCGACCAGCGCGTAGTCGAGCGCCTCGCCGGCCTGCGGTCCGGTCAGCACGATCTCACCCATGTGCGTGAGGTCGAACAGGCCCGCGGTGGTGCGCACGGCGTGGTGCTCGGCGAGCTCGCTGGAGTAGCGCAGCGGCATCCGCCAGCCCGCGAAGTCGGTGAACATCGCGCCGAGCTGCTCGTGCTCGGCGTTCAGAGGCGTGAGGCGGGACATCAGAACGCTCCTCCAGGGTGCGCCGAAGAGCCGGACGAGGCCGGCTGAGGCAACAGAAGAATGACACGGTCCATCGGAGACTCCTCTTCCTGAGCAGCCTCCCCCTCTGTCATGAGCCTGAGAGCTTCGCCACCTTCAGTGGCTTGCACCGTGGGCGAGGCCGATGGCCTGCTTTCCAGAGTTGCCTTCGTCGTGCGGTATCTGTGCCTGAGAGATTCCGGGGAGGAGTTGCTCCTTCGGCGCTCCGACTCAACGGAGCTCTCCCGCGCGACATCGACGGCCGTGTTCAGTTGGTAGCCCCAGACGCTAGCAGGCCAAACGTCACAGCGGCACGCCCTGCGCCGTCTTCTCGACCACCTTGCGCTCCGCCCAGAACGACAGGAACGGGATCGTCCCGGCGAGCAGCACGAGGGCGGTGCCCTTCATCGACCAGCGCAGCTTCAGCGCCAGGTCGACGGAAATCACCAGGTAGATGGCGTAGAGGAAGCCGTGGACCGGACCGACGACCTTCATGAACTGGCCCATGTCCGCGGCGTACTTGAGCACCATCGCCACGCACAACAGCAGCAGGAAGACACCGACCACGTAAGCCATGACCCGGAACCGGGTCAACGCACCCTTCATCTGCCCGCCTTCGTTCACCGACCGTCCCGCGCGTTGAGGTCCGCGAGCATGCGGTTGTAGGCCGCGAGCTCCGCGTCTTCTTCGTCGTCGAAGTGCTCGACAGGCGCGGGTTTGACGGCGTCAACGGTAGTCACCGGCATCGCGGCGGGTCCAACCGGCTCCGGTGCGGAGAGAGGCTCGTCACGGCGCTGGCGCGCCAACCGGCGGAAGCGCCACACCATGAAGGCCGGGAAGAGGCCGAAGAGCGGCCACTGGAGCACGTAACCCAGGTTCTGGAACGTGCCGCTGGCGGACTCGAAGCGCTGCCACTGCCAGTACGCGAGCCCGCAACAGGCGATCAGAGCGACCAGGCAACCGAGCCCGATCAAGATTCGCTGGGGGGTGAGGAGGCCGCGCACGACCTCCAGACTACTTGGGTTGGGCCTCCGGACAGGAGGCCACCCGTGAGGGTTGAACTCAGGGCTGCCGAATCCACGACAGCCCGTCCATCACTTACGCCACGCCGTCCCGGCGCTGCCTCTGCAGACGTGCGACGCACCAGGCCGCGGCAGAACCGCGGCGAAGGTGCTGGAGAACCGTCATCGGACCCAAGCGCCGTCCGAGGTCGGCAGGGGTCAGGCCCGCCGCGCGGTAGTCGAGCGCGCGCTGGTCCAACGGGCTGATGCCCGCGTCCCACCACTGCTCGGCCTCGGCGACGTCGCCCACCAGCTGCCAGTAGCTCGCCGCGGCAGCGAGCAGTGCCTCGGGTGCCTCCGGCGCCCGCTTGCGCATCGCGGCCACGTAGGCCGGATCCGCCGAGTCGACCTTGACCAAGCCACGCGACCCGCCCTTGTTGCCTCCCCGCTGCACGGGGATGCCGGGCGCCGAGGGGGGAGCCTCCGCGAGCCACGCGTTCTTGATCCGGTTCACCTCCTGCATCTCTGCGTCATCAGACCGTTCAGCCGCCCACTGCTTCAACAGCTCGTGGACCCCGGAGTCCTCGACCATCCATGCCTCCTCGTCGGTCGGGGATCGGCCATTGCAGCGGAAGGTATTCGGTAGGTCTGACAATCGCCAGACCCTGAATCCCCAGAACACCCGTTACCAGTGCGTGATTGGCCTCATTCCACCCATCCGGCTCAACGCGAACGGCCGAGGATCACCCAGTGTCACTAGCTGATCGGGGTGGCCGTCCCGAAGAGGCTCCTGATGAAGGTGATGATCGACTCCGCGCCCTGCCGGAGCCAGCCGAGCACCGTCTGGACCGCGGCAGCGGACTCCTGGGGCCGGGTGATCAGGAGGAACAGCACCAGCGCGACGCCCGCCAGCACTAGCACCTTCTTGAGGTTCACAGGTACCTCTCCGTCCATGTCGGTCACAGGTGGGGCGGCGAACCGCCCGTGTCACCCGACATGGTCCCCCATTCACCCGTGTGATGAACAACGACCACGCCCAACTGGGTTCAGGATCCACCAGCCACGCACGCCTGCGCGACGGGGAATGTCACCCGAATGGCGGCTAAAGGGGTCGATGTCCAGCGCCGATGTCCTGGGCACGAGGTGAACACGGACACCCTCGCATCCCACAGCTTGGACCAGACACTGTTGCACCGGGCCTCACCCGGATGCCGACCACCCGGCATCACGCTCTGTCACCTCGTCGTGTCCTTATTAATGCGCACCCGAGCATTCATCCAATAACTCCTGACCGACGCAGTTCCATAATTTGGGCGTCCGCCACACCCATGTCGGCAAGCACTTCCCCGGTGTTCGCGCCGGTCGAAACCGGAGGCGTCGGAACCGACGTCGGAGTGCGGTCGAAGCGCGGTGCCGGCGCCGGGTGCAGCGAGCCGGAGACGTCCACGAACGTGGCCCGTGCCGCGTTGTACGGGTGCCGCGCCGCCTCGGCAGGCGTCAGCACGGGTGCCAGGCACGCGTCGGTGTCCCGCGCGAGGTCGGCCCACTCGTCCCTGGAACGGGTCTTCACCGCCGCCGCGATGCGTTCCCGCAGGTCAGGCCAGTTCGCCGGGTCGTTGCGCGACGGTGCGTCCTCCAGGCCCAGCACGCGCACCAGATCGGCGTAGAACCTCTCCTCCAGCGCGCCCACGGCCACGTACTTCCCGTCCGCGGCCTCGTAGACGTCGTAGAACGGCACGCCGCCGTCGAGCATGTTCTCGCCGCGCCCGCCCGGCCACATGCCCGCGGACCGCATCCCGTGCAGGAACGTCGTGAGCAGCGCCGCCCCGTCGACCATCGCCGCGTCGACGACCTGGCCGCGCCCGGAACGCTCCCGTTCGTACAGTGCCGCGAGCACGCCGACGGCCAGCAGCAGCCCTCCCCCGCCGAAGTCGCCGAGCAGGTTGATCGGGAACGACGGCGGGCCACCGGCGCGTCCGAGAGGCTCCAGCGCACCCGCGACGGCGATGTAGTCGATGTCGTGCCCGGCGCGGTCGGCGAGCGGCCCGTCCTGTCCCCAGCCCGTCATGCGCCCGTAGATGAGGCGCGGGTTGCGCGCGAGGCACTGCGCCGGACCGATGCCCAGCCGCTCGGTGACACCCGGCCGGAAGCCCTCGACCAGCACGTCCGAGCGTTCGACCAGCCTCAGCACCAGCTCGGCGCCCTCGGGCCTGCGCGTGTCGATCGCGACCGAGCGCCGGTTGCGGCCCAGGAAGTCGCCCGGCACGGTCGGGCGGCTGCCCGGCTTGTGCACCTGGATCACGTCGGCGCCGAGGTCGGCGAGCACCATGCAGCCGAACGGCGCGGGCGCGAGGCCGGCGAGCTCGACGACACGAAGTCCTGCGAGGGGCCCCGTCACAGGGACCTCGCGATGATTTCCTTCATGATCTCGTTCGTGCCGCCGAAGATCCGCTGCACGCGGGCGTCGGACCAGGCACGTGCGATCGGGTACTCGTTCATGTAGCCGTAACCGCCGAACAGCTGCACGCACTCGTCGACGACCTTGCCCAGCCGGTCGCTGGCCCACCACTTCGCCATCGCCGCGGTCGGCACGTCCAGTTCACCGCGCAGGTGCTTCTCGATGCACTCGTCGATGAACGCCCTGGTCACGGCCGCCTCCGTCGCGCACTCGGCGAGCTTGAACCGCGTGTTCTGGAACTTGATCAGCTCCTTGCCGAACGCCGTGCGCTCCTTCACGTACTTCAGCGTCACGTCGACGGCCGCCTCGATGCCCGCGATGCAGCACACGCCGATGATCAGGCGTTCCTGCGGCAGCTGCTGCATGAGCTGGACGAACCCGAGCCCCTCCTGTTCGCCCAGCAGGTTCGCGACGGGCACGCGCACGTCGTCGAAGAACAGCTCGGCGGTGTCCTGGCCCTTCATGCCGACCTTGTCGAGCACGCGGCCGCGCCGGATGTCGTTCTCCACAACGATCAGCGAGATGCCCTGCGCACCCTGCGCCGGATCGGTCTTCGCGACCACGATCACCAGGTCGGCCTGCACGCCGTTGGTGATGAAGGTCTTCGAGCCGTTGATGACGTACTCGTCGCCCTCGCGGACCGCCTTCGTGCGGATGCCCTGGAGGTCGGAGCCCGCACCGGGCTCGGTCATGGCGATCGCGCCGACGTACTCGCCGGACGCGAGCTTGGGCAGCCAGCGGCGCTTCTGCTCCTCGGAGCCGTAGGAGTTGAGGTAGTGGGCGACGATCCCGCTGTGGACGCTGTTGCCCCAGGCGCTGTCGCCGGCGCGTGCCTGTTCTTCGAGCAGCACGGCCTCATGCGCGAACGTGCCGCCGCCGCCCCCGTACTCCTCGGGGATGCTCAGGCACAGCAGGCCGAGGTCACCGGCCCTGCGCCACAGGTCGCGGTCGACCTGCTTCTGCTCGGCGAAGCGTTCCTGGTGCGGCGCGACCTCCTTCTCCACGAACGTGCGGGCGAGCCGGCGCAACTGGTCCAGGTCGCTGTCCATCCACCGCGATCGACGCTCTGCCATGCGTTCCACACAACCACCGGCCAGTGGTCCACGCCATGACCGGCGCGCCAGGCCGTCCCCCGAAAAAGTGAGCGAAAATCCCACCCCGGTCGTCCAGACTGCACGGTATGCAGATCCACCAGGTCACGCCGGACGAGTGGCGGCTGTGGCGTGACATCCGCCTGGAAGCGCTGGGCAGCGATCCCGAGGAGTTCGGGTCGACGCTCGCCCGCGAGCAGGAGTTCGGCGAGGACGAGTGGCGGGCGCGGGCGGCGGAAGGGCTGAAGCTCGTCGCGCTCGATCCCGGCCCCGCAGGCCTGGTCGCCGCCACCGGGGAGCCCGACGGGCTGTACCTGTACTCGATGTGGGTGCGGGAGTCGCATCGCGGCCGCGGGCTGGGAGAAGCGCTGGTCAGCGCCGTGCTCACGTGGGCGGCCGGGGAGGGCTGGAAGCTCGTGCGGCTGCGCGTCTGGGAGGACAACCTGCCCGCGCGGCGGCTTTACAAGAGGCTCGGGTTCATCGAGTCGGACGACCCGGAACGGATGGAGTTCCGGGTGAGCTAATCGGTCACCCTTCACGGTCATGGCCAGCTCCACCCCGCGGTCCTAGCGTGGATGCCATGAGCGAAGCCTTGATCTTCGACGCGGTGCGCACGCCGCGCGGCAAGGGGAAGCGCGGGTCGCTGCACAGCGTCAAGCCCGTCGCGCTGGCCGCCGGGGTGCTGCGCGCGCTGTCCGAACGCAACTCCCTCGACACCTCCGCGGTGGACGACGTCGTGTTCGGCGTGGTGTCACCGCTCGGCGAGCAGGGCGGTGACATCGCCCGCACCGCCGTGCTGGCCGCCGGGTGGGACCAGCGGCCGGCCGGTGTGCAGCTCAACCGGTTCTGCGCGTCGGGCCTGGAGTCGGTGAACCTGGCCGCCGCCAAGGTCGCCTCCGGGTTCGAGGACCTGGTGGTGGCGGGCGGCGTCGAGTCGATGTCGCGCGTGCCGATGGGGTCCGACGGCGGCGCGTGGGCGATCGACCCGCAGACGAACTTCGACCTGTCGTTCGTGCCGCAGGGCGTGTCGGCCGACCTGATCGCGACGCTGGAGGGCTTCTCCCGCACGGACGTCGACACGTGGGCCGCGCGGTCGCACGCGCTCGCGTTCGCGGCGCAGAAGAACGGGTTCTTCGAGCGTTCGGTCGTGCCGGTGGTCGACCAGAACGGCACCGTGGTGCTCAAGGAGGACGAGACGATCCGCCCTGAGTCCACTGTGGAGTCTCTGGGCAAGCTCAAGCCCAGCTTCCAGTTCCACGGCGACCTCGGCTACGACACCGTGGCGATCGACCGCTACCCCACCGTCGAGCGGATCGACCACGTGCACACGCCGGGCAACTCGTCGCAGATCGTCGACGGTGCCGCGGCGATGCTGATCGGGTCGGCGGCCGCGGGCAAGGCGCTCGGCCTGACGCCGCGTGCCCGGATCGTCTCCGTCGCGGTGGTCGGCACCGAGCCGACGATCATGCTCACCGGTCCGGCGCCGTCCGCGCGCAAGGCGCTGGACAGGGCCGGGCTCTCGGTCGAGGACATCGACCTGTTCGAGGTCAACGAGGCGTTCTCGTCGGTCGTGCTGAAGTTCCTGCGGGACATGGACATCCCCGAGGACAAGGTCAACGTCAACGGCGGCGCGATCGCGCTCGGCCACCCGCTGGGCGCCACCGGCTGCATGATCCTCGGGACGCTGCTGGACGAGCTGGAGCGCCGGGACCTGCGCCGCGGCCTCGCCACGTTGTGCGTCGGCGGCGGCATGGGCATCGCGACGATCATCGAGAGGGTCTGACATGCCGTTCCACTACGAGAAGGACTCCGACGGCATCGTCACCCTGACGATGGACATGTCCGGCTCCGCCAACGTCATGAACGACGAGTACCGCGAGCTCATGGGCGACGCCGTCACGAAGCTCGAAGGCGACGACATCACCGGCGTGATCATCACGTCCGCCAAGAAGACGTTCTTCGCCGGTGGCGACCTGAACGTGCTGATCGCGATCACGCCGGAGAACGCGGCCCTGGCGCTGGAGGGCGTCGAGGAGCTCAAGTCGCAGCTGCGGCGGCTGGAGAAGCTCGGCAAGCCGGTCGTGGCGGCGATCAACGGTTCCGCGCTGGGCGGCGGGTTCGAGATCGCGCTGGCCTCGCACCGCCGGATCGTGCTGAACGACGACAGCATCCGCGTCGGTCTGCCCGAAGCCACGCTGGGCCTGCTGCCCGGAGGCGGTGGCGTGACGCGCATGGTGCGGTTGCTGGGAGTGCAGAAGGCGTTGCCGTTGCTCATGGAGGGCAAGCAGCTGCGGCCGGCACGCGCGCTCCAGGCCGGAATCGTGCACCAGCTCGTGGAGACGCGCGACGAGCTGCTGTCCGAGGCCCGTGCGTGGATCAAGGCGAACCCGGCGCCGGTGCAGCCGTGGGACGTGCAGGGCGCGGGCGTGCCGGACCTGAAGTTCGGTGACCCCGACAGCTACGGGCTGCTGGGCGCGGCTCCCGCGGTGCTGCGCAAGAAGTCCCACGGGGCGTACCCGGCGCCGGAGAAGATCATGGCGGCGGCGGTCGAGGGTGCCTACGTCGACTTCGACACGGCGCTGAAGATCGAGGGCCGCTACTTCGTGGAGCTGGCCTCCGGTCAGGTCTCCAAGAACATGATCACGGCGTTCTGGTTCAACCTCAACGAGGTCAACGGCCGTGCGTCGTCGTCCGGCAAGCGCGTGGCTCGGTTGGGCGTGCTGGGCGCGGGCATGATGGGCGCCGGAATCGCCGAGGTGTCCGCGAAGGCCGGTATCGAGGTGGTCCTGAAGGACGTGACGCTCGAAGCGGCCCAGAAGGGCGCTGGGGGCCTGGAAGGCATCACCCCGACCGACTCCGACGACGACCTCGCGGGCTGCGACCTGATCATCGAGGCGGTGTTCGAGAACCGCGAGCTGAAGAACAAGGTGCTGGCCGCCGCGGAGGCCCAGGCGCTGCCGGACGCGGTGATCGCGTCCAACACCTCGACGCTGCCGATCACCGGGCTCGCCGCGGCGGTTCCCGACGCCGAGCGGTTCATCGGCCTGCACTTCTTCTCGCCGGCGCCGAAGATGCGGCTCGTCGAGATCATCCGCGGCGAGCAGACGTCCGAGGAGACGTTGCAGCGGGCGCTCGACTACGTGCGGCAGATCGGCAAGACGCCCATCGTCGTCAACGACTCGCGCGGCTTCTACACCTCGCGGACGTTCGGCACGTACGTGATCGAGGCGATCACCATGCTGTCCGAGGGCGTGGCGCCGGCGTTGATCGAGAACGTGGCGCGCAAGGCCGGCATGGCCGTCGGCCCGCTGGCGGTCTCGGACGAGGTGACGCTGTCGTTGCAGCTGAAGATCCACGACCAGACGCTCGCCGACGACCCGTCGCTGGTGTCGGACAGCCCCGCCTACGACCTGATCCGCGAGATGGTGTCGTTGGGACGCACCGGAAAGGCCGGCGGGGCGGGCTTTTACGAATATCCGGAAGGCGGCAGGAAGTTCCTGTGGCCCGAGCTGACCACCCGGTACGTGAAGGCCGACGCGGGGGTCTCCGAGCAGGACGTGCGGGACCGGCTGTTGTTCGTGCAGGCGCTGGAAACCGTGCGGTGCCTGGACGAGGGCGTGCTGACCTCGGTCGCCGACGCGAACATCGGCTCGATCTTCGGGTTCGGGTTCGCGCCGTGGAGCGGTGGCACGTTGCAGTTCATCAACTCCTACGGCGTGCAGGCGTTCGTGGAGCGGGCGGACTACCTGGCGGACACCTACGGGGAACGGTTCCGGCCGCCGGCCTCGCTGCGGGAACGCGACAGCTTCTAGGCGCGGTAGGAGCCGGGTGAGGACCCGGTCCACCGCTTGAAGGCCCGGTGGAAGGCGCTCGCCTCGGAGAACCCGAGGCGCAGCGCCAGCTCCTCCACCGACTCGCCGCCGCGCACCAGCGACGCCACCGCCTGGTCGCGCAACAGCTGCTCGCGCACCTCGCGGAACGACGTCCCCTCCGCGGCCAGCCGCCGCCGCAACGTGGGCGCCGAGACACCCAGCCGTGCCGCGACGGCTTCCAGCCCGCTCACCCCGCTGCCGAGCAACCGGCGCACGTGCCCGGCCGTGTCCGCGCCGTAGTCCCGGCGCGACAGCAACTCCGCGGGCGAGTGCCGCAGGAACCGGCGCAGCGCCGCCTCGTCCTGCACCACCGGCATGCGCAGGAACCTCGGGTCGAACGAGATCGCGGTGGCGGGCGCGCCGAACGCCAGCGGGCACCCGAAGATCAGGTGGTACTCGGCGGCGTGCGCCGGTTCCGGATAACCGAACTCGGCCTCCCGCAACGGAATCCGGCGCCCGATCAACCACGACGAGAACCGGTGCCACAGCACGAGCAGCGACTCGGTCAGAAAGTGATCCGGGTCGCCGGGGATCTCCACCGAGAAGCGACCGTCCTCCAGCGACAGGTGCAGCGGCTCGTCGAACAGCGCGTAGAACGCGAGCCCGCGCCGCAACGCCGACTCGAGGTCCGGGCAGTGCACCGCCAGCAGGCACATCATCGCGAACGTGCCGCGCTTCGACGGCCGCGGCCCGAACCCCATGAACTCGTCGTCGAGCACTTCCCACAGCGTCTGGATGAACTTCGTGTACTGGGCGGGCGTGACCCGCGCCCGGTCGTCGGCGAGCAGACTCGCCGGAATGCCCGCACCGGCCAGCACCTCGGACGGCGACGGGCACGCGCGCAGTGCCGCGCGCACGTAGTGGATCGCCACGGTCCGGGTGTGCACGATCCAGCCTAGAACGCCATCGGCGGTGACGCGGCTCCGGGGAGAGTTGGAGTCGCGTCACCGCCGATGAAGGCCCACCCAGTGAGCCGTGCTCCTCACCGACGGGGCTTCCGCACGCCCATCGGCAAGGGACGACGTTGCGTCCTGTGTCAACGTTATGTGGTCTAGACCAGAAATGTCAATAGTGCGAAGAGAGCAGGTTCGAACCAGATGTTTCAGGCTTGTTCCAGCGGTGCTACGGCGAAACCCGCGGAGAAGCGCCGACACCAGATCACCACACTCCGAATGGACGACACGTCCACACCGGCGGGAATTTCGTACACCTGATCGCCACGATTTCCCTTCAACTTGCCAAGACTGGTAAATCCCTGACCGAAGCTCTTCTCGGGCGAGTCCGCAGCGTGTGGCGACAGGTAAACGTGCAGGTCAGGCCCATCACTGGTGTCGAGCGCAGCGAACTGCACCGAGTACGTGCCACCCGGCAACTTGATCAGACTCGCCTTACCGGTGGTCGCGTGCTCAAGCGACCGCCACTGGCCGACCGCGACCTCCTTGGGCGATTCCGCAACGGACGTCGCGACCTCGGAAGACGTCGACGTGGGCACGAGAAGCGCTTCGTGCGTTTCGCGAACCGTCAGCAGTCGCCACGGCTGGAACAGGTACAACCCGACCCCGAGCGCGACCACCAGGACGATGGCGACGGGGACCAGAATTCGACGTTGCGGCATACCGAAAATACTGGTCCGAACCGGGCCGAAAAGTCCTTACGGAGTTGTTAGGGTCCTGCCCGTGGCGACGCAGGCGAGGATCGGCCAGGCCGTGCTCGGTGTCCTGATGGTCGGCTGCGCCCTGACGGGCCTCTTCCCGAGACCCGTGCCGCTCCTCTTCGCCATCGCAGCAGTGGGCACGGCCAACGCCGCGTTCCCACTGATGCGCACCTTCGGCTCCGCCCTTCTGGGCGGCGTGGCGGCCGCCTCGATCGCCCTCTCCTCGGTCCCGTTCGTCACGTGTTCCTCAGAACGCTTCACCGAGGTGTTCACCTGCACGGGTGACGCTCCGACGTGGCATCTGACCGGAACCGTGCTGGTCGCAGGCCTTTCCGGGGCCAGTTTGGTACTCGCCCGGATCACAGATCAGTGACAGCGATCACTCAACCGGGCACATCAAGGAGCCGATAAGGCATCCAGGCGAGCGTTCTCCTGCAACCGGACCAGCCGGTAATCTGCCAGGGGCGTAATCGCCTGACTTCCATCCGTGAGCATCAAGGAGGACTCTGTGCGCGCACTGTGGGCCGCGGGTGGTTCCGCCGTGCTCGGGTCCGCGTTCCTCGGGGTGCTGGTGGGAATGGCGATCCACGGCGTGTCCGACGAGGACCCGCTGACCCGGACACCCGCCTCCACCTGGATCAGATCGACCCCGAACTCCACCCCGAGCGCGCCCCCGGAGAGCTCGATCTCCCCTTCCAGCGAACCACCGAGCTCCGACGACTCGGCACCGGCGACGCAGCAACCCCCGAAGAAGACCACCACCCCGCCTCCGGCCGCGATCAACCCGGCCGCCCCGCCCCCACCGGTGGCGACCACCACGCCCCCGCCGCAGACGTCGGGCTGGCCGTGCAGCCCGCTGAACCCGTTGCCACCGCCCACCTGCAAGAACATGGGCAACTAGCCGCGCCAAGCGGTCGATGAAGGGCGCCTTCATCGACCTCAGGTGGATGAAGGGGCAAGACCGCGGCGCTCGACGACCTCGCCGCGCACTGGGAATCCTCCGGCAGGAACGTCGTGCGAGCGCGAGGGCGTGCCGTCCGAGCGCAACCTCTGGGGCCGGTTCGACACGGA
>NZ_JBEXJN010000003.1:259974-309892 GCF_040609115.1 Lentzea sp. NPDC004782 | reverse complement strand
GCCCCCCGCCCCACCCTGTCCCCCCCCCCCCCTCCAATCACCCGGCCAAACACGCCCCGCCCTCGTCTTTATTCCGGCCCATAAATCCCCCCTATGGTGGATGAAGGCGCCCTTCATCGACAACGGGGGCGGACCACCTGCGGACGTCAGGCGGACTCGCGCCGAACCAGCACAGTGGGCAGCATCTGCTTCTTGGACTTCACCGTCTCATCCCGAAGCAGCTTCATCAGGTGCTCAACCATGTGCTTGACCTGCAAGTCCGAGTCCTGCCGCACCGAGGTCAACGGCGGCGAGGTGTGCTCGGCGATGGCGACGTGGTCGTCGAACCCGACCACCGCAACATCTTCGGGAACCCGGCGCCCGGCCTCCTGCAACGCCTCCAACGCCCCGGCCGCCATCAAGTCGGACGCCACGAACACCGCGTCCAACGACGGCACCTTGGCCAGCAACGCGGCCATGGCCTTCCGGCCACCCTCACGAGTGAACCCGCCGTCTTCGGTGACCTTCAACGCGCCCTTGTCGTCCAGCCCGAGCGCGGACTTGAAGCCGTTCAACCGATCAATGGCGGACAGCTCGTCCAACGGCCCGGAAACGTGCACGATCTTCCGCCGCCCCAGCGACTTCAGGTGCTCGGTGGCGAGCACCGCGCCGCCCTCGTTGTCGTTGTCGACGAGGTGCATGCCCCGCAACGACCCCCACGGCTTGCCGGCGTACACCACCGGCAACGGCAGCTTCTTCACGACGGAGACCAGTTCGTCGTTGCGGTGCGGCGCGAACATCAGCGCTCCGTCGACGTGACCACCGGCGAGGAACCGGTGTGCGCGTGCCTGGTCGTCCGGTGAGTGCACGAGCATGAGCACCATCTGCACGTCGGCGTCGGCCAGCGCACGTGCGCCGGCCCGGATCAGGCGGGCGAAGTGCGGGTCGTCGAAGATCTTGGGTTCCGGCTCGGAGAACACCACGGCGACGGCGCCGGTGCGGCGGGTGACCAACGCGCGCGCGGCGCGGTTCGGCTGGTAGCCGAGTGCCAGCACCGCGGCGTTGACCGCCTCCAGTGCCTCCGGGCTGACCCGCGGTGACGCGTTCAGCACTCGTGACGCCGTGGCGCGGGAGACTCCAGCCCTCGCGGCCACGTCCTCCAACGTCGGACGCGCGTGGTTGGACACGTGCACCACCACTCCTCGATGAAAACCTTTGAGCCGCCGGTCAGCTTAGCTGCAAGCGATCTCCGAGGAGGGTTTCCGCGCTGTTCATCGTGTTTTTTCGGCCACCACCGTTGCAATTGGCGTCTTCCGGGCGTGCCCGCGGGGTGCGATCGACACCCTGAGCAGGCCGTCCTCCCGGCGTGTCGTGGCCGGCAGGCCCGCGCGGGCAGCGGCTCGCACCAGGGCGTTCTCGGACGGCAGGCACCACGCCACGAGCTCCGAGTAGCCGGCCGCGCCCGCGTCGGACGCCAGGGCGCGCAGCAACGCCGTGCCGACGCCGCGGTGCTGCCACGCGTCCTCGACGAGCAGCGAGATCTCGGCGCAGTCCGGGGTGCCGGTGTGGATGATCTGGCCCAGCGCGACCACCTGGTCCGCGCACTGCGCCAGGACCGTCGTGCCGCGCGGCGGGTTGAGCAGGCGGTGCAGCCAGCGGCGGGGCACCGCGCGCATGCCGGAGTGGTAGCGGTTGAACAAGGTCTTCATCGAGCAACGGGAGTGCAGGCCGGCGACGGCCTCCTCGTCAGCGGCAACCCCGGGGCGCAGCACCAGCGCCACGCCGTCGTCGCTGAGGAATCCCCGGATCGCGGGGGCCTGCGCCTCCACGAGGTCGAGCAACGCCTGCGCCCGCGCCAGCTCGACCTGGGTGAACCTGGCCCAGCCGCGCCTGGCGACCAGGTCGCCGAGCTGCACCTGGCCCTCGTCGGCCTCGCCGTGGGTCACCGAGTCGGCGGCGAGCACCTGGCGGAGCGCCTCCGCGGTCTTGCCCGGATCGATCAACGCCATCTTGGCGGCACGCAGCGCCGCCGTCGGTTCGTCCACGAGATCCCTCACGTCGGCCCGCGTGATCCGGACGCGTTTGGCTCCTTCGCTGCGCACGGCCTCGACGAGGTCGGCGGGCAGCACGCCCTCGCCCGCCTGCACGACGATCTCGTCGAGAACGCCGCCGGGCACGGGGATCACGTGCAACGCGAGGACGTTGCAGTCGGCTGCGGCCAGCCGGACGGTGACGCGGGCGAGCGCACCGGGGCTGTCGCTGAGTTCGAAGCGCATGCGCCAGGTCGTGGTCATGCACCAAGAGTTCACTTGGCTTGTTGCCGCGAGGCGAACCACGAGTAAAACGCTCGTCATAGGGTTCGCGCATGAGGAGAACACTGGCCGTAGGCCTCACCCTGCTCACCGTCACCTCGCTGGCCACCCCCACCACCGCCGCACCGGTGACGGCGCCACGCCAGGCGACGTTGACCAACTTCGCCTCACTGCCCGCCGAGACCTACCTTCCGGGAAGCGAGCCCAGCGGCGCCGCTCTCGGCACGACTCCGATCAACGGTGTCGCGGTGCCGTTCGCGGACCAGCCGGTGCAGGGCTTCAGCAGCGTGCTGCGCAACAGCGACGGCACCTACGACGTCCTGTCCGACAACGGTTACGGCACCAAGGCCAACAGCGCCGACTTCCTCCTGCGCATCAACCGCATCGCGCCGGACTTCAGGACCGGTGCCGTGGACGTGGTCGGCGGCATCACGCTGACCGACCCCAACGGCCACATCAAGTTCCCGCTCACCCGCGCCGACCGCGTGCTGACCGGCGCCGACCTCGATCCCGAGTCGTTCACCCGCACCGCCGACGGCACCTACTGGATCGGCGACGAGTTCGGTCCGTACCTGCTGCACTTCGACCGCGCCGGACGTCTCCTCGCCGCGCCGGTCCCGCTGCCGGGGGTGCGCGCTCCCGAGAACCCCGAGGGCAACCCGAACCTGCCGAGCAGCAAGGGCTTCGAGGGCCTCACGCTGTCTCCCGACGGCAAGACGCTCAACGCGCTGCTGGAGGGCACCGTCGCCGGTGACGAGCCGGGCACCCTGCGGCTCAACGAGTTCGACATCGCGTCCAACGCGTTCACCGGTGAGAAGTGGCTCTACAAACTGGAAGACCCCGGCTTCGCCATCGGTGACGCGGTCGCCGTCGACAGCAACCGCCTGCTGATCATCGAGCGCGACAGCGGTCAGGGCGACGCCGCCAAGCACAAGAAGGTCTACCTCGCCGACAAGCGCGACCGCGACCACGACGGCAAGCTCGACAAGACGCTCGTCGCCGACCTGCTGAACCTCGCGAACCCCAGGCGCGTCGGCGGCCAGGCGGACCCGTTCCGGTTCCCGTTCGTCACGATCGAGGACGTCACGATCCTCGACGACCGCACGATCGCGGTCCTCAACGACAACAACTTCCCGTCGTCGTCGGGCCGCACGCCGGGCAAGCCGGACAACAACGAGTTCATCACCATCAGGCTCGGCGAGAACCTGCACGCCGACCCGAGGGTCCTGCGCAGGCGATAAATGAGAGAGCGCTCTCACCCGTGGCACAGAGGTGTCCGCGGGTGAGAGCGCCAAGGCCCCCTAGGCCCGGCTGCTGGGCTAAACGGTGTAACCGTGCGCGGGAAGCCCGTTCTGCCCGATGATCCTCGACAGCGTGACCGCGCTTTCCTTCACCGTGCGCTGCTGCGTCTCGAAATCGACGTGCACGATCCCGAACCGCTGCGAGTACCCGGCCGCCCACTCGAAGTTGTCGAGCAGCGACCACGCGAGGTACCCGCGGACGTCGGCACCTTCGGAGATCGCCCGGTGCACCGCGCGCACGTGGTCCACCAGGTAGCGCGTCCGCTCGACGTCCACGACCCTGCCCATCGGGTCCACGACGTCGGGGAACGCGGACCCGTTCTCCGTGACCACCAGCGGCACCCCGCCGGCGTCGCGCGACAACCGGACCAGCAACTCCGTGAACGCGTCGGCGTTCTGCTCCCACCCGAACCCGGTCAGCTCGCCCTGCGGCGGCCCGATCGCCGCACCGCGCAGCCCCGCGTGCGGCCCGAACGGCACGAAATCGGGGTCGGCCGCAGCGACACGGGTCGGGCTGTAGTAGTTCACGCCGATCCAGTCGATCGGGGTCGCGATGATCTCCATGTCACCGTCGCGCACCACGTTCGTCCAGTCGCCCAGCCACGCCGTGTCCTGCAGGACGTCGAGCGGGTAGCCGCGGCCGCAGACCGGGTCGAGCAGGATGCGGTTCTGCAGCCCGTCGACCTTCCGCACGGCCTCTTCGTCGTCGCCGTAGACAGTGCTGAAGTTCAGCACGATCGACAGCCGGTGCGACTCGGGTGCCTGCGCCCGCAGCGCCTGCGTCGCGAGCCCGTGGGCCAGCAGCAGGTGGTGCGCCGCTTCCAGGGACGCCACCGCGTCGGTGATGCCCGGCGCGTGGATTCCGTTGCCGTAGCCCAGGAACGCGGACACCCAGGGCTCGTTCAGCGTCGTCCACGCCTGCACGCGGTCGCCCAGCCGTTCGTGCACGAGGGCGGCGTAATCGGCGAAGCGGTAGGCCGTGTCCCGGTTGCGCCAGCCGCCGAAGTCCTCCAGGACTTGCGGCAGGTCCCAGTGGTACAGCGTGACCAGCGGCTGGATGTCCTTCTCCAGCAACGAGTCCACCAACCGGTCGTAGAACTCGAGCCCGCGCTCCTCCACCTGGCCGCTGCCGGTGGGCTGGATCCTGGGCCACGCGACGGAGAACCGGTACGCGGCCAGTCCCAGCGAGGCCATCAGGTCCACATCGGAGGAGTACCGGTTGTAGTGGTCGCAGGCCGGATCACCCGTGTCACCGGCCAGCACCTTGCCGGGCGTCGCCGCGAACGTGTCCCAGATCGAGGCACCACGACCGTCCACTGTGGTCGAACCTTCGATCTGGAACGCCGCGGTCGCCGCTCCCCACAGGAAGTCCGGTGGGAAGGTCAGCACCTCCCGCCCGACCTCGACGTCCGAGTCGGTCGTCATTCACTCATCCCTTCACCGCGCCCTGCATGATGCCGCCCACGATCTGGCGCGACAGGAGGACGAAGATCGCGATCACCGGCAGCACCGCGAGCGAGGCACCGGCGAGCATCAACGAGTAGTCCGTGTAGTACCCGCTGGCCAGCGTCGACAGCGCCACCTGGACCGTCGGGCTGTCGTTGGGGTCCAGCACGATCAACGGCCAGAAGAAGTCGTTCCACGCGGTCATGAACGTGAACATGCCGAGCACGGCGGCCTGTGGGCGCACCGCCGGGAAACCGACGTGCCAGAACGTCCGCAGCACCGAGCACCCGTCCACGCGGGCCGCCTCGATCAGTTCGTACGGCACCGTTTCCTCGCACGCCTGGCGCATCCAGAACACGGCGAACGACCCGATCAGCGCCGGCACGATGACCGCCTGCAGCGTGCCGTACCAGTCGAGGTCCGACATCAGCATGTACAGCGGGATCACCCCGAGCTGCGTCGGCACCATCGCGGTGCCGAGCACGACCAGGAACAGCGCGTCGCGGCCCTTGAACCGCAGCCGCGCGAACGCGAACCCGGCCAGCGTGCCCAGCACGACGTTCGAGATCGCCACGGTCGCCGCCACGACGAACGAGTTCTGCATGGCGAGCCAGAAGTCGACGGTGTCGAAGACGCGCGTGATGTTCTCGACCAGGTTGCCGCCGGGAACCAGCGGCGGCACCTTGTCGCCGAGCACGGAGTTGTCCTTCGACGCCACGATGAACGAGTAGTACAGCGGGAACACCGACGCCGCGAGCACGGCGACCAGGAACCCGTAGAGCAGCGGACCCGCCTTGGCGTTCTTCATCGTCTGATCACCCCTTGCCCGCGATGCGCCGGGTCAGCGAGAAGTTGACGATCGCGACCAGCAGGACGACCACGAACAGCATCCACGCGATGGTGGCCGCGTAGCCGGCGTCGAACAGCCGGAAACCCTTCTCGTACATGTAGAGCACCAGCGTCTGGAACTGCCGGTCGGAGCCGCCGGTCGAGTTGTTCGCGGCGAAACCGGGGTCGAACAGCGCGGGCTCGGCGAACAGCTGCAGACCGCCGATCGTCGACGTCACGACGGTGAACAGGATCGTCGGCCGGATCGACGGCACGGTGATCGACCAGAACATCCGCCAGCGCGACGCACCGTCCAAAGTGGCCGACTCGTACATGTCCTTCGGCACCGACTGCATCGCCGCGAGGTAGAGCAGCGCGTTGTAGCCGGTCCAGCGCCACATGACCATTGTGGACACCGCGAGGTGCGAGGCCCACGTCTCGGCGCGCCAGTCGATCGGGTCGATCCCGACCAGACCCAGCAGGAAGTTCACGATGCCGAAGTCGCGGCCGAAGAACTGCGCGAACACCAGCGCCACCGCGGCGACCGAGATGACGTTGGGCAGCAGCACCCCCGCCCGCCAGAACGCGCTGCCGCGCAGACCCCGGTCCAGCAACGCCGCGAGCCCCAGCGCCGCCAGCAGCTGCGGCACCGTCGACAGCACGAACAGGCTCAGCGTGTTGAACAGCGCGTTCCAGAACTTGGCGTCCCCGAACAGCTCCGCGTAGTTCGCGAACCCGACGAACCCCTGGTTGCCGTCGATCAGCTGCCAGTCGTGCAGCGACACCCAGGCCGTGTACACCAACGGGTAAAGGCCGAAGATGCCGAACACCACGAAGAACGGCGCGATGATCAGGTACGGCGTGTACTTGGCGTCCCAGCGGCTCAGGCCGAAGCGCTTCGACGGCGTGGAAGAAGGAACCGAGGCGGCTGGAGCCGCCTCGGTCCGGGTGCGCAGGTCCGTCACTTGACGGCGTCCTGCGCTTCCTTCAACGCCTGCGTCCACGCGTCCGCGGCGGACTGCTTGCCCTGTTCGACGCGGGTCAGCGCGGTGCCGAACACCGGTCCGACCTTCGAGTCCTTCGTGCCGCGGTAGGTCGGCTTCAGCGACTCGGCCGAGGAGGCGAAGATCTTGCCCACCGGGGCCTTGTTGAAGTACTCGTTCACGGTCGCCTGAACCTCGGGGTCCCGGTAGACCTCGGGCTGGCTGGGCAGGTTGCCGGTCTCCTTGAAGATCCGCTTCTGCTGCCCAGGTGCGGTCAGCCACTTGGCCAGCTCGTAGGCTTCCTTGGGGTGCTTGCCCTGCTTGGGAATCGCGAGGAACGAGCCACCCCAGTTGCCGCCACCACCGGGAGCGGTCGTCACGTCCCACTTCCCGGCCGCCGCGTCACCGGCACCCGCCTTGATCAGCGCGAGCGCCCAGGCCGGGCACGTGGTGGTGGCGAACGAGCCCTGCTTCAGCGCGACGTTCCAGTCCTGGCTGAACGGTTCCAGCGCACCGGTCTGCTGCTTCGTGCCGAGCGCCGCCGCGGTGTCGAACGCCGTCTTGACCTTGTCGTTCTTGTCCGCGATGTAGGAGTCGTCCTTCGCGAAGTAGCCCTCCTCGGTCTGGTCGAGGATGGCCTTGTAGACGTTGCGCCCGGTGTCGACGAACTTCACGTTCGGCGTCTTGGCGGTGAACTGGTCGGCGACCTTCGAGTAGTCCGCCCACGTCGGCCACAGCTTCGCGACCTCGGTCCGGTCGGTCGGCAGGCCGGCCGCCTCGAACAGGTCGCGGCGGTAGCACAGGCCCAGGCTGCCCATGTCCGTGCCCAGCCCCAGCACGAAGTCACCGCCGTCCGCGGTGCCCTGGTTCCACTTCCAGCCGGCCCACTGCGACTTGAGGTCCTTCGCCCCGTACTCGGCGAGGTTCACGAACTTGTCCTTGGAGGCGCGGAACTGCGAGACCACACCTTCTTCGAGGGCCACGATGTCCGCCGCGCCACGGCCACCCGCGAGCTGCGTCGCGAGCTGCGTGTTGTGCTGCTCCATCTTGACCTTGCGCTGCTCGATCTTGATGTTCGGGTGCGCGGCCTGGTACTCCTCGATGAGCTTGTCGTAGCCGAAGTCGGAGAAGAGGCCCAGCGACAGCTGCACCTTGCCGTCGGCCTCGGAACTCCCGCCGCACCCGGCGGCCAGAACCATCACGAGGGTCGCAGCGACGCTGCCGACCAGCCTTCTGCTCATCCGTCCTCCTCGACGACGCCGTGAGCGGCGCTTAACTGTGATGAGAGCGCTCTCACACTCAACCGGAGACGCGCGGGTGTCAAGCGCTCGACATCGTTCCGTAACTTTGTCGGAGCAGGCAACAAAAACGGCGCGCGTCTCGCTTGGGCTGCTTCGGCACGCGGGGACCCCGCGTGCACCAGGAGTGCACGAAAGCTCCCCGCGTGCACCCCGGAGACGACGAAGAGGGACGACCGGGCCCTCGCTCCGGTCGTCCCTCACCCCAGGTAGAGGGCCTTGCGCGCAAAACGTGACGCGCGCTCTCGAACTTTTTTTCGCGAACGCCGCCACCACCTACCGCTGCGGGAACGCGGGGGCCCTGCGTTCCCCAGAGGGAAACGCAGGGCCCCGCGTTCCTTTCGCGATGCGGAAAAGCAGCGGAGGTCCGGCGCTCCGATGGCGCCGGACCTCCACCGATCCCCCGGCCGTGCGGCCCCTGTTTCCGCACGCCCGAACCCGCCTGGTTCGGCCCCCGACAGCCGGAGCCAGGCGGGGTGTCCGCTAGGCCTCCGCCATGCCCGCGACCACGGAGTTCTTGGCCGCGCGCCGGGCGGGCAGAGCGGCGGCGACCACAGCCGCGACCACCGCGAGCCCGAGCATGGCCGCGATCTGGCCGAACGGGATGGAGAAGCTGATCTGGAACTCCGGGTTGGACATCGCCCTGACCAGCACCCACCCGAACCCGGCACCGAGCAGCACGCCCACGACCGCGCCGATCAGCGCCATCAGGATCGACTCGACCACCAACATCTGCCGCAGCTGGCCCCGCGTCAGGCCCAGCGCCCTCAGCAGCGCCGACTCACGGGTCCGTTCGAGCACCGACAGCGTCAGCGTGTTCGCGATGCCGAACAGGGCGATGATCAGCGCCAGGCCGACGAGGGCCCAGATGAACAGCAGCACCTGGTCGATCTGCGAGTTCAGCTCGGCCTTGGTCTCGGCGGCGGAGTTCAGCACCGCGACCGGCGAGGTGGCGATGACGCGTTCGAGGTCGGCGCGCGCCACCGTGATGTCGGTGCCCGGCGCGAGCTTGACCAGCAGCTTCTGGTAGCCCTTCATGGGCTCCTTGAGCAGCGACTGCGCCGAGTTGAGCGTGACGATGCCGGTGCCGTAGCTGTTGTCCTTGATCAGGGCGACGACCTTGAAGTCCTTGCCGCTGATCTTGACGGTGGAGCCGACGGCGAGGCCCGCTTCCTTGGCCTCCTTCTCGCGCATGCCGATCTCGTTGTCCTTCAGACCGGTCAGCGTGCCGCTGGTCGTCTCCGGGCGGACCAGCGACCCGATCGCGTCGGCCGGGTAGCCGGTGACGTCGGCGTACTTGAGCTGGTCGGACTCGCCGTACGCGGTGAGCTCCGGCGCGATCCTGGCGACGTTGCGCACCTTCGCCAGCTCGTCGGCGAACTTCTGGGTCAACGGCTGGCTGTAGACGTTCGACTTGACCTCGTAGTCGGCCGGGAACCGCTTGTCCACCTGCTGGTTCATCGTCTCGCGGCCGCTGCCGGCCACGACCGCCACCATCGCGACGATGGTCACGCCGATCATCAGCGCCGCCGTGGTGGTGGCCGTGCGCTTCGGGTTGCGGCCCGCGTTGGCCGAGGCCAGCTTGGCCGGGACACCGCGCAGCGCCTTGCCGAACAGGCGGTTGATCGGGCCCACGTACAGCGGTCCGAGCAGCAGCACCGCGAGCAGCAGGACCATCGTGCCGCCGCCGGCGACGAACAGCGCGGTCTCCTCCTTCTCCTGGTGCATGCCGAAGTAGACGGCCGCGCCACCGATCAGGCCGATCACCAGGGCGACCGCGATCCGGGCCTTGCCGGTGCGGGCGACGTCGTCGTGGCTGTCGGGCTGCGAGCGCAGGGCGGCCACCGGGGCGACCTTCGTGGCACGGCGGGCCGGCAGCACGGCCGACAGCACGGTCACGAGGACACCGACGGCGAAGCCCGCGGCGATCGTCACCCACGAGATCGGCAGACGGATCGCGACGTCGTCCCCGCTGGGGCCACCGACCGTGCCCACCAGTGCCTGCAGGGCCGCCGAGACACCGAGTCCGCCCAGGATGCCCAGCACGGACGCCGCCAGACCCATGAAAACCGCTTCGGCGAGCACGCTGCGGAACACCTGGCCGCGTTCCGCGCCGACGCAGCGCAACAACGCGAGTTCCTTGGTGCGCTGGGCAACCAGGATGGTGAACGTGTTGTAGATGACCATTCCGGCGACGACGAGCGAGATCGCGGCGAACGCGAGCAGAAACGTTTTGATCTCGCCGGCGGCATCACCCACCTGTTCCAGCGTCGCCTTGGTCAGCTGCTCGCCGGTCTGCACCTGGTAGCCGGAACCGACGGCCTTGTTGATGTTGTCGACGAGCTGCTGCTGCGACACACCGGCGTTGGCCACGGCGACGATCTCGTAGATCCGCTGGTCCGGGACCACCGTGCGCAGAC
The DNA here is from genome assembly GCF_040609115.1 of Lentzea sp. NPDC004782. Taxonomy (NCBI): domain Bacteria; kingdom Bacillati; phylum Actinomycetota; class Actinomycetes; order Pseudonocardiales; family Pseudonocardiaceae; genus Lentzea; species Lentzea sp. NPDC004782. Next base: position 299,325 of record NZ_JBEXJN010000003.1, on the reverse strand, counting down.
CCTCCGGCGAGACCACGACGTGGTCGCTGCCGGACATCGACACGCTGCTGGCGCCCTGCTGGTAGGTGCCGACGATGGTGAACGCGTGCTCGGCGTTGTCCTTGTCGAGCAGCTTGAGCCTGTCGCCGACCTTGAGCTTCGCGACCTGCGCGGTCTTGACGTCGATCGCGGCCTCGTCGGCCTTGCCCGGGAACCTGCCGTCCTTGAGGTCGAGGTCGCGCAGCTTCTCCGTCGTGGGCAACGGCTGCACCAACGCGTTGCGCGCCTTGCCGTCACCGCCGAGCAACGCGGCGCTGCCGAACTCACGCGAGTCGGCGCCCGCGACACCCGGTGTGTTGCGGACCTTCTGCAGCACGTCGGCCGGGATTCCGTTGTCCTGCTTGTTGTTCTCCGCGAGGTGCACCGCCGCGTCGACGTTGCGGGCGCTGCGGGCGAAGTTGTCCCTAGTCTGCTCCTCGACGGCGTCGCCGAGCACGAGCGTGCCCGTCACGAACGCGACGCCGAGCGCGATGGCGATGCTGGACAGCACCAGCCGCGCCGTGCGGGCGCGCAGGCCCGCGAGGGTCGTCTTCAGCATCTTGCTCACGCCCCCAGGTGCGTGAGGGCGTTGACGACGGACTCGGTGGTGGGCTGGTGGATCTCACCGGCGAGACGGCCGTCGGCGAGCAGCACCACGCGGTCCGCGTAGCTCGCGGCCACCGGGTCGTGCGTCACCATGATCACGGTCTGGCCCAGCTTGCGGACCGACATGCGCAGGAAGTCGAGGACCTCGGCACCGCTGCGGGAGTCCAGGTTGCCGGTCGGCTCGTCGGCGAAGATGACCTCGGGACGGGCGACCAGGGCGCGGGCGCACGCCACGCGCTGCTGCTGGCCACCGGACAGCTCGGTCGGACGGTGGGTCAACCGGTCGCGCAGGCCGAGCACGTTGACGATCGTGTCGTACCACTGCCTGTCGGGCTTGCGGCCGGCGAGCTCCAGGCCCAGCAGGATGTTCTGCTCGGCGGTCAGCGTCGGCAGCAGGTTGAAGGCCTGGAACACGAAGCCGACGCGGTCGCGGCGCAGCTTGGTCAGGTCCTTGTCGTTCAGCTTGGTGATCTCGGTCTGTCCGATGTGGATCGCACCGCTGTCCACGGTGTCCAGCCCCGCGAGGCAGTGCATCAACGTGGACTTGCCGGAACCGGACGGGCCCATGATCGCGGTGAACTTGCCCGCCTGGAACGCGACGTTGATGCCGTCGAGCGCCCGCACCGCGGTGTCACCCTTGCCGTAGACCTTCACCAGGTTGTGGGCCGCCGCGGCGGTCCGGGTGCCGACCTCGGACACCAGTGCAGACATGTCGCTTGCCTTCCTCGCAGGGATTCGTTCCTCGACGAGGAGAAAGCTATTTCGAGGCTCTGTACGCGGACATCAACTCCGCGACGCGTCGCGCATCAGCCTGAGGTATGACAACCGGGGCTATTCCAGCAGACCTCGGTCGTACGCGATGGCCACCGCCTCGGCGCGGCGCGACGCCCCCAGCTTGGCCATGATTCGCGAGAGGTGCACGGAAACGGTCTTCTCGCTGATGTACAGCTCCTCGCCGACCTCGCGGTTCGTCCGCCCGGCGGCGACCAGCGCCAGCACGTCGCGCTCACGAGGGGTGAAGAGGTCCAGGTGCTCCCGCACGGGTTCCTCGGCCCTGAGGGTGATGCGGGCCCGCTTGGCGCACGACGCCACCGCTTCCTGCAGCGGCACGGCCTTGAGCCCGGTCGCCACCTCGTCGGCCAGTCGCAGCTGCTCGGCCGCCTCGTCACGGCGGTCCGCCCCGAGCAACGCCTCCGCGAGCCGCCACCGGCACAACGCCTGCTCGAAGACGAGCCCGTAGCCGAACGCGTCGACGGCCTGCTGCCACAGCTCGGGGTCACCGGAGCCGGTCAGCCTCGACTCCTCCGCGTTCGCGCGGACCAGCCAGGCCCTGCCCTCCGGCCCGAGCGAACCGGTGCGCGGCACGCCGTTCTTCGCGGTGAGCCGCACGTGTTCGGCCAGCTTGCGACCCGACTCCACGGCCTGCCGCTCCGCCGCGGCGTCCCGCTTGCGCCGCGCCTTGGCCGCGAGGTCGGCGTACCCGGCGATGCCGATCGCACCGATCCGGATGTCCGCGAGCACCCACGGCCCGCCCAGCTTGCGGGTCCACTCCAGCGCGTCCGCGACCCGTTCGACCGCGAGCTCCGGCCGCCCGCGCCACAACGCCAGCTCACCACCCGTACCGCCGGTGATCAGCGCGATCTGGATGTCGCGGTGCCAGTCGCTGCGCAGCTTGGTGATCATCCGCTCGGACTGCGCCAGGTCACCGCGCGAGACGGTGAGGTGCGTTCCGGCGGCGGCGAGACGAGCGAGAACCGTGGAGGACACCGACATGCCCGGCGGTTCGCTGGCCCACGCCGCGTAGTCCCAGTCGCCGATGTAGTAGTGCACGAGCACCTGCAGGATCCGGATCTCCAGGCCGAACGAGCTCCACGTCAGCCCGGTCTCCTGGGCCCGGTCGCCCGCCTCGTTGTAGACGCGGGCGGCCTCGGTCAGCTGGCCCGCGTCGTAGTACATCAGGCCGAAGTAGTACCGGGCCCGCAGCTCGGTGTTGACCGCGCCGACCTCGCGAGCGCGCTCGATCGCGCGCTCGAAGTTGATCCTGGCCTCCTCGTGCCGGTCCGCGTAGTCGTCGAGGAGGCCGAGCGTGCCGAGCGCGTCCGCCACGGCGCCCGCCGCGTTGGTCTGCTGGCCGTCGGCGATGGCCTTCTCCGCGAACTCGCGCGCGTCGGTCCACTTCCGCTGCTGCCGCAGCATGGACGCCATGCCGGCCAGCACGCGGGCGCGGGTCGGGCTCGCCTGGCGCTCCTGCACCAGCTCCCACGCCTTGGTCATCGCCTTGTGGTGCTCCAGGTCGTTGCCGTCGAGCACGGACAACGCCTGGGCGACCCGGAGCAGCACCTCCGCCTGCTCTTCCGGCGACTGGTCGGTGAGCGCCTTCACCGCACTGCGCCCGAACGCGACGGCGCGTTCCGGCTGGCCCGCGGTGCCCGCCACCCAGGACGCCCTGCGCAGCAGCACTGACTCGTCCACATCGGACGGACGGTCCGCCTCGGTGACGGCGTTCCACAGGTTGAGCGCCTTTTCCAGGTGCTGCAACGACTCCGCCGGGGCGCCCGCCCGTTCGGCCTCCTTGGCGGCCTTGATCGAGGCCTTCAGGGCCTGCGGCAGGTCGTGGCTCTGGAACGCGTGGTGGGCCAGTGCGGCGGCGGCACCGCGCTCGTCGAGGTGCTCGGCCAGATAGTGCGCATAGCGCGCGTGCAGCCGCACTCGTTCACCGGGCAGGAGATCGCCGTAGACGGCTTCCCGCAGCAGCGCGTGGCGGAAGATGTAGACCTCGTCGTCGTTCACGACGAGCAGGTGGTGCTGGACGAGCTCGCGCAACGCCGCGTCGAGCGCGACGTCCGGCATGCCGGCCACCTCGCGCAGCCGGTCGTGCCGGACCCGGCGGCCGCGCACCGAGGCGACGCGCACGACGTGCTGCGCCTCCGGGCTCAGCCGTTCGACGCGGCTGAGGAGCACGTCGGCGAGCGCGGACGGCAACGTCCTCGCATCGCCGCAGGTGGCCACCGCGAGGAGCTCCTCGGCGAAGAACGCGTTGCCCTCCGACCGTTGCGCGACCTGCCCGACCACGTCCTCGGGCAGGTCGTCGGACAGCGCCTCGACGAACCTGCGGGCGTCCGCCGCGTTGAACGGCGAGAGGTCGAGACGGTCCACCGCGGGCAACCGGACCAGCTCGGACAGCAAGGGGCGCAACGGATGGCTGCGGTGCAGGTCGTCCGAACGATAGGTGCCCACGACGAGCAGCCGCTGGGAACGCAGGCGGGACAACAGGAACGACAGCAGGTACCGGGTGGACGCGTCCGCCCAGTGCAGGTCCTCGACGACCAGCAGCACGCGCTGCCGTTCGGAGAGATCACCGAGCAACCCGAGCACGGCGTCGAACAGCTGCAGCTGACCGACGTCCTGCTCGGGCCTGCGTCCCGGGATCAGGCTCGGCGCGATCATGCCCTCGGTGCCGGGCTCGCGTTCGGCCGGAAGTGCCAGCTGCGGCAGCAACATCGCGAGCGCCGGCCGGTTCGCCACGTCGTTCTTGAGCGCGCTCAGCGCTTCGGCGAACGGCAGGTACGGCAGCCCGGTCTCCCCCGCGTCCAGGCACCGTCCCATGAGGACGAGGGTGTCGTCCGCGCTCGCCGCCAGCTCTTCGACCAGCCGCGTCTTGCCCACGCCGGCGTCACCGGCGAGCAGCACCGCCCCCGCGGTGCCCTCACCCGCCTTCGCCAACGCGGCGCGCAACCGGTCCAGCTCGCGATCGCGCGCGACCAACGGGATTCCGGAACCGAGACGCGCCACAAGTGGCATGCTCGCACAGGTCATGCCTCAGTGCCGCCGGGTTTTGCAGAGGTGCGGTGGATCACGCGGCTGATCCACGACGCTGTGCGGCGGTTCGACCGCTGCCAGTTGCACACCGCGTTGCCGCGCCGGTACTCGATCTCCGCCTTGATCGCCTCAGGGGTCCATTCCGTCATGACCACGAGGTTCGTCCTGAGGCCTCACCCCGGGCATCGGACGATCACGCACTCCCGCGCCGCGAAACCCTTACCCGACGGTGACCGCCCGTGCGCGGGCCAGCCGTGCCCTTATCCGGTCCGCCTCAGGTGCGCCGAGCTCGGTGAACAGGGCCAGCGCGCGCTGCCAGTGCGCCGCCGCTCCCGCCGCGCCGAGCCGGTCGAACACCGCCGCGAGCCGGTCGTGCGCCAGCGCCTGGTGGTACGGCGACACCGCGTCGCACGCCACCGCCAGCGCCGTGCGGGCGGACGAGAGCGCACCCTCGGTGTCACCGGTCTCCAGCAGGGCCGTGGAGATGTCCACGTGGCACGACGCCTCACCGCACTGCTCGTCGACCTCGTGGTACATCCGCAGCGCGACCCGCAACCACGGCATCGCGTCGTCGTACCGCTGCGTGGTCAGGTACAGCAGGCCGAGGTGGTGGTGGGCGTTGGCCTCGGCCCACTTCGAGCCCGCGATCCGGGAGATCTCCATGGCCTCGCGGTAGTGGGCCTCGGCTTCGGCGGTGCGGCCCAGGTCCATCAACGTGCCGGCCACCGTGGTCAGCACACGGGCCTGCTGGTGCACGTCTCCCTTGCGCCGCGCCACTTCCAGCGCACCGCGTTGCGCGTGCAGGGCCTCCTCGTGGCGTTCCAGCTGCAGCAGGGCCACGCCCAGGTTGAACTGCATGACGAACCGGGCGTCGTCGTCGTTCAGCGCGATCGCGGCCTGCAGCGCGGCTTCCGTGATGCGCAACGAGGTCTCGCGCTCGGTCCGCAGCCACAGGTACCGCGACAACGTGTACGGCAGCTGCCACGCGTGCACGTGCCAGCCCGCGCTCGAAGCGAGCTCGGTGGCGGCGATCAGGTTGGCGCGCTCGGTGTCGAACCACGCCATCGCGTCCGCCGCGCCGGTGAGGGCGGGCACGTCCGCCGGGCGGTGTTCGGGTGTCACCAGGACGCTGCTGCGGTTGATCGGCAACAGGCCGTCGGCCAGGTCGGCGCAGTGCAGGTAGTAGTCGAGCATCCGGCCGGTGGCGGTCCGGCGCTGGGGTTCGGACAGCTCACCGGCCAGCGTCTTGGTGTAGACGCGGACCATGTCGTGGGCCACGTGACGGCCGGGTTCGCTCACGGTCAGCAGGTTCGCGGCGGTCAGCGCGTCCAGCGCCCGTTGCGCTTCCTGGAGTGGGACTTCACCCATCGCGGCGACGACGTGGGCGGACAGGTCGGGACCGGGGTGCAGGCCGATGATCGCGAGCAGCCGGGACGGCACGGGCGGCAGAGCACGCCGTGACGCGTCCAGGGCGGCCCGCACGGTGCCCTCACCGTCCTCCAGACCGAGCGCGGCGAGCCGGCCGTGCTCGTCCTGCAGTTCCTCCACCAACTCGGCCACGCGCAGACGTGGGGACACGGCGAGACGGGCCGCCGCGATGCGCAACGCCAGCGGGAGGCCGTCGCACAGCTCGGCGAGCCGGCGCAGCGCGTCCGCCTCGATGTCCGACCGGCCCGCGATGCGGCCCAGCACGTCCACCGCGGCCTCCGGGCCGAGCATGTCCAGCTCGATCAGTTTGGCCTCGACCTGCGCGACCAGGCCGACGAGGCGGCGGCGCGAGGTCACGACGACGCACGACGGCGCGCCGGGCAGCAGCGGCAGCAGATCGGCGGAGCTGCGGACGTTGTCGAGCATCACCAGCATCCGGCGGTCGGCGAGCAACGTGCGCAGCAGCGCCGAACGTTCGTCCACCGAGAGCGGGGTCTCACCGGCCGGGACGCCCAGGGCGCGCAGGAAGCGGTTGAGGACCTCGCCGATCTCCAGCGGCTCGCGGTTCGGGTCGTAGCCGTGCACGTCGACGTAGAGCTGGCCGTCCGGGAACTCCTCGCGCACGCGGTGCGCCCAGTGCAGGGCCAGCGCGGTCTTGCCGACCCCGGCCGGACCGGTCACGAGCAGCACGGGGCCGTCGTGGTCGCGCAGCACGGCGTCCATGTGCGCCAGCTCCGCGTCCCGTCCGATCAGCGCGACGGGCGCGCGCGGCAGCTGCGCGGGGACCGTCACGGGCGCGGGCTCCGGTGCGGCGGCTTGCTGCGGCACGCGGATCGGCGCCCGTTCGGGCTCGGGGCTGTCCCCCGCCAGCACGGCCTGGTGCACGCGCCGCAGTTCCGGGCCCGGCTCGACACCGAGCTCCTCGATCAGCACGTGACGGGCCTCGCGGTAGGCGGCCAGCGCCTCCGCCTGCCGGCCCGCCTGGACCAGGGCCCGCATGAGCAGCCCGTAGCCGCGTTCGCGCAACGGGTGCTCGGCGACCATCGCGCTGAGCTGCGACACCAGCTCCGGACCCTGCCCGATCGCGAGTCCCAGCTCGGCGCGTTCCTCCAGCACGGCGAGACGCCGCTCGACGAGACGGCCGCGTTCGACGTCGAAGAAGAGACCTGAGACGCCACCCAGCGGCTCGGCCCGGAACAACGCCAGCGCGTCGTCGAGCTCGACCGCGGCTCCGGCGAGGTCACCGGCCGCGCGCATGCGGTTCGCGAGCAGCACCTGGCGTTCGAACACGTCGAGGTCCAGCGCGCCGGACTCGACCCGGAGCAGGTAGCCGTCACCCACCGAGGTCAGCAGCTCGGCAGGGGCCCGGCGGGCGCGGGCCGGTTCCAGTGCGCGTCTCAGTCCGGCCACATAGGTCTGGACCAAATTCACCGCGCTGGAGGGCACGTTGTCGCCCCACACCGCCTCGATGATCTGCCCGCGGCTGACCGGGGTGTTGCGCGAGAGCAGCAGCACCGCCAGCACGGCGCGCTGCTTCGCCGCACCGAGATCAACCTCGTGACCTGCGCGAACGACCCGGAGTAGGCCGAGAACCTCGAACCGCAGGGGTTCCTCGCCGTGCGTCACCGACCTGTCCTTCGCCTGGTGGCCACCTGGAGCTTGAAGATCACTTCAGTCGAGCTCCAGTCGTGCTGTAGAAGCCATTCTTACGCTTAGCGTGTCCAACCAACCACAGACCGCGAGATCAACGAAAACCGAGATCGAGCAGTCGGCGCAGGTTGGACCGGACAGCGGAACACCCGCTGCTCCCCATGATCGACGTGGGTCGGCCGGCGTGCAAGGGGCATCCAGCCCGCGGCGGCGGAACGCCGGCCGGCCCACGTCCCCTAACGCGAGAACGCCCCGGCCGAGTTCCCGGCCGGGGCGTTCTGCATGTGTCTCAGCTGACAAAAGACCCGTTCTTCGCGGCGGCGAGGAACGTCTCCCATCCGGCGTCACCGAACGCCAACCGCGCCCCGTCCGCGTTCTTGCTGTCGCGGACGGCCGCACCGGCCGGGACGAGCGCGATCTCCACGCACTCGGGCCCACCGGCGGACGAACGGCTGCTCTTGCGCCAACGCAAGCTTTCCACTGTGTGTTCACTCCCGGTCGATGTCACGCGAGAGTGCGAGCGATCTCCGTGATCAGGGTCGACGAGTCCCTGCAGTTGAGGGCGGATCTCACGAGACGCTCGAACATCTCGGCGTACCAACGGACGTCCGACTGCTGTTCCAGGTAGACGCCACTTCTTGTGCTTTCGATGTAGACGACGTCGGGGTCGAGCTGCTCCGGGAAGCTCAGGATGACGAACGGCCCGTCCATCGCAGCGTGACCACCGGCGCTGAACGGCACGACCTGCATCGTGACGTTCGACATTGCACCGACCTCGAGAAGACGCGCCATCTGGGCGCGCATCACCTCGGCGCCGCCGACGAGCCTGCGCAGGGCGGCCTCGTCGATCACGACGTGCAGGCGCAACGGGTCGTCCTCGCTCAGCAAGGCCTGCCGGGCCTTGCGCAACCGGACCCGCCGGTCGATCTCCGCCGTGCTCGCGTCGGGGAGCACCTGGGAGATCAACGCTCTGGTGTACGCCTCGCACTGCAGCAGACCGGGGATCATCAGGCCCTGATAGGTCCTGATCGAGTCCGCATCGGCCTCGTACCCGACGTATCGGCCGGGCACGATGTCACCGAACTCGTCCCACCACGCCTTGCGGCGGGCCTCCCTGGCCAGCTGGACCAGTTCGTCGAGGGTGGCGGAGTCCGCACCGTAGGCCGTGAGCATGTCCCGCACGTCGCGCGGGCTCACCCCCACGCGTCCCGTCTCGATGCGGCTGATCTTGGAGGCCGAGCACTCCAGGCGCTCGCCCACCTCCTCGATCGTCAGCTCGGCCGCTTCGCGCAGGCGCCTCAGCTCGCTCACGAGCCGCCGCTTGCGCAGGGTCGGGCTGCTACCCCGTGCCATCCACACCTCCTGGTCGGACTCTCAGTTTGAGAGCAAAGGAGCGAGCCGCAAAGAGACGTCATCCATTCGTGTACTGCAACTTGCAGATCGCAGGGAGGGCAGGACAGGCTGCATGGGTTGCTTACGCAAGGACTGGAGCTCTGAGCCTGATGGCCGTCACGGTGTTCAGCCAACTGGACAAGTCGCTGCACTCCCACCTGGCCACGCTCACCGAACTCGCCCAGCACGGCGACGACCAGACCGCCCTCGTGCTCGCCAGGGTAGAGCTGCCGAGGGTGGTGGCCGTGGTCAAGGCGTTGCTCGACGAGCACCAGCCCGACGAGCACGGCCGGTGCGCGACCTGCAAGCGCGGCTGGTTCTCCCGCAGGATGCCCGCACCGTGCCGTGCCTACCTGGCGGCCCAGCTGATCCTGACCGTGGTGGGCCAGGAGACTTCGCACGGCAAGCACCTGCGCTCGGTCGGCTGAACCCGGCAGTTCCCCGGCTCCCCCGACCTGGACCGGCTCCGCACCCCCGACCGGAGCCGGTCCATCTTTTGTTCACGTCGCGTGACGTTGCGGGCGAAGATCAACACGGTTGGCTGAAAGATCTGCCACGGCGGCGATTTCGCCGCCATCATTGGTGGCGACGCGGCCTGATCGAGAACCCGATGCCTGTGCCGACACGGAGGTGTACCCGTGCCGACCCCGCATGACCGCGCCGACGCGCTCGCTGCCGTTCGGCCGCGCCGTCTGCTGCCCTTAGGGCGCCTCTAGCAAGCTCTCCCTCCCCCTTCGCCCTGTGCTCCTCTTCGCACAGGGCCATGTCGCTGTTCCACGAAAGGTGAACGCCCGTGAACCATCTGCAGCGGTCCAACGCAAGCGACCACACCCCGCACGGCCCTCCGGTGATCCTCCGGCACGACCTGCCCGCGAGCTTCGTGCTGTTCCTCATCTCGATCCCGCTGTCGCTGGGCATCGCGCACGCCACGGGCGCGCCGCTGATGGCCGGGATCATCTCCGCGGTCATCGGCGGCGTGGTCGTCGGCGCGCTCAGCGGGGCGCCGTTGCAGATCAGCGGGCCCGGCACCGGGCTCGTGGTGATCGTGGCCGGGCTGGTGGCGCAGTACGGGTGGGCGGCCACCGCGGCGATCACGCTGGCCGCCGGCGTGGTGCAGCTGGCGCTGGGGCTCACCGGGATCAGCCGCCTGGTGATGTCGCTGTCCCCCGCCGTGGTGCACGGAATGCTGGCCGGCATCGGCATCTCCATCGCCGCGGGACAGCTCGTGGTGGTGCTGGGCGGGACGGCGGCGTCGTCCGTGCCGGAGAACCTCGCGCAACTGCCGGGAGAACTGGCCTCGACGCAGCTCGGGTCCCTCGTGGCCGGTGCGGTCGCGATCGCGGCTTTGCTGCTGTGGCCACGGGTTCCGCGCGCTTCTCTCGTGCCCGCGCCGCTGGTCGCGGTGGGCGCGGCGACGTTGCTGGCGTTCGTGCTGCGCCTCGACGTCGCGCGCGTGAACCTGCCGGACAGCCACGCGCTGGTGTTCCCGGAGATGCCGCAGGGCAGCGTCGGGTCGGTGGTCACGGCCATCGTCACGGTCGCGCTGGTGGCGAGCATGGAGTCGCTGCTGTCCGCGGTCGCGACGGATCGGCTGCACGACGGGCCGCGGGCCCGGTTGGACAAGGAGCTCATCGCGCAGGGCACGGGCAACGTGCTCGCCGGCGCGCTGGGCGGCCTGCCGATCAGCGGCGGGCTCGCGCGGAGCTCCACGAACGTCGCCGCGGGCGCGAAGACGCGCTACAGCGCGATCCTGCAGGGCATCTGGATCGCGGTGGCCGTGCTGGCGTTCCCGTCCGTGCTGGAGACGATCCCGTTGGCGGCGCTGGCGGGTGTGCTGTTCGTCGTCGGGCTGAAGCTCGTGTCGGTGGACCGGATGCGGACGTTGGTGAAGCACCGGGAGTTCCTGGTGTACGCGGCGACCGTGCTCGGCGTCGTCCTCTTCGGACTGCTCGAGGGCGTGGTGGTCGGCCTGGCCATCGCGCTGCTGCGGGCGTTGTACCGGTTGACGCACTGCTCGGTGCGGGTCGAGGGCAACCGGGTGTGCGTGCGGGGATCGTTGGTGTTCCTCGGCGTCGGCCGGCTCGTGCGCGAGCTGCGGCGGTTGCCGTTGGGGCAGCAGGTGGTGCTGGAGCTGCACATCGACTACCTGGACCACGCGTCGTACGAGGCGATCAACGACTGGCGCGAGAACTACGAACGGCTCGGCGGCCGGGTGGAGGTCGACGAGGTGCACGACACCTGGTACGACCGGGCCGACCAGGGCAAACCCGGGCGCCGCAAGACGTTGCCCGGCCCGCTGCCGCGCTGGTTCGCGCCGTGGTCGCACTGGCAGGGCGGCTCACCGGTGACGCTCCCGGCCCAGCGCTCCTCGGCCGAGAGCGATCCCATGATCCTGGGCATGCACGAGTTCGAGCGGCGGTCGGCGCCGTTGGTGCGGCCGTTCCTGCACGACCTGGTGGTGCACGGACAGCGGCCGCAGCAGCTGTTCATCACCTGCGCCGACTCGCGCGTGGTGCCGAACCTGATCACCACGTCCGGACCGGGCGACCTGTTCTGCGTGCGCAACATCGGCAACCTCGTACCACCGTCCACTTCGGACGACAGGTCCGTCGGCGCGGCGATCGAGTTCGCGGTCGAGGTCCTGAACGTCAGCACGATCGTCGTCTGCGGACACTCCGACTGCGGCGCGATGAAGGCGCTGGTGAAGGGATCCGCCACGCGCGGCTCGCACCTGCACTCGTGGCTGCGCAACGCGGAACCGTCGCTGATCCGGTTCCACGCGCCGACCTCGCCCGGCTGCGCGGAACTGCCGGTGGCCGACCGGCTCGCGGTCGCGAACGTCGCCCAGCAGCTGGACAACCTGCTCGCCTACCCGAGCGTGCGGGAGGCGATCGCGGCGGGCACGCTGACGTTGAAGGGCATGTACTTCGACATCTCCAACGCCCGCGTGTACCTCGTCGACCCGGACCGCAACGGCCTGGAACCGGTCCCCGCCCCGGCCTAGAAAACGATGAACGGCGCATTCGTCCACCTGACGTGGACAAATGCGCCGTTCATCTCAACCGAGCGGGTCTAGCAGGCGTCGACCCACGAGCACTCGACGTCGAAGCGCTCCTTGGCCGGAACCTTGGTGGGCTTCTCCGCCGGGGCCTTGCGCTGCTGCGGCACCGTCTGGGTCTTCTGCGTGGCCGCGACCGAGGCACCGCCGTCGTTCGCGAGCCGCACGGCGATCTTGTCCTCGATCGTCTTGGGGCTGAACCACAGCACCAGGTTGTTCTGCACGACCGAGAACACCAGCTGCCGCCCGGCCTGCGTGGTGACGTAGCCGGTCAGCGCCGAGACACCGGACATCGAGCCGGTCTTGGCCACCACGTTGCCCTCGGCCTTGGTGCCCTTCATGCGGTTGACCAGGGTGCCGTCGCGGCCGGCGACCGGCAGCGACGACTGCCACGTGCCGAACCACGGCTTGGTCTTCGCCTTGACGAGGATCGACGACAGGTCGTCCGGCGAGATCTCGTCCATCCTGGACATGCCGGAACCGTCGAAGATCTCGACCCAGTTCGGGTCGACCCCCAGCCCGGCCCACTTGCGGCTGAGCTGGTTGACACCGTTGCCGAACGAGCCACCGGCGGACTTGACCAGCACCTCGGCCAGCATGTTGTTGCTGTTCTTGAGCAACGGGTTCATCAGCTGGCCCAGCGTCATGGACTGGTCGGACGCGAGGACCGCGGCACCCTGCGGCGCCTTGCCCCTGCGCACCCCGCCCTGGACCTGGATCCCGTTGGCCGCCAGCGCCTTGCGGAACACCGAGCCGACGAGGCCGGTCGGGTCCTTGACGGTGGACAGCGCCGCCGTCGCGACGGACGTCGACCCGCTGACCCTGATCACGTTCGTGCCGTGATCACGCTCGACCGAGATGCCACCGTCACCGGTGGTGGCGGTGTTCACGATCTGCACGTGGTCGTTCGCCGGCTCGACGCTCACCTGCACCGGGGCACCTGCCGAGGCGCCCGGCTGCACGTTCACGATCACCGTGCCGGCACTGATCTTCGCGTCCGGCGACAGCGTGAGGGCCGACGTCTCCGCGTTGTACGAGAACGGTTCGTCGTCCCACGCCCAGCCCGGGCCGTACGGCTGCGAGTCGAACGCCGTGTCGTCGAGCACGAGCGCACCGGAGACCTGCGTGACACCGCTGTTCTTCAGCGCGATCGCCAGGTCGTTGTACCGGGGCGCGGACATCGTGGGGTCACCGGTGCCGCGCAGCACGAGGTCGCCGTTCAGCGTCGACCCGGAGCGGGCACCCGACGACTGCAGGTCGGTCTTCCACCGGTAGTCCGGTCCGAGCAGGTCGAGCGCCGCCGTCGTGGTGAGCACCTTCAGGTTCGACCCCACCTGCGAGCGCCTGCCGCCGGAACGGGTGTAGACGATCTCACCGGTGTTCGCATCCCGCACGGTCACACCGACGTCGGCGCCCTGGAGCCCCGAGTCGGCGAGAATCGTGTCGAGATCGCGGGTCAGCGCTTCGTTGCCACCCGCCACCGCGCCGCCGCTGGACGTCAGGGTCAACCCTGTCGCCGCAGCGACGACCACCCCCAGAATCCGAAATTTCACGCTTCCACCTCAGATCGATCGCCCGACCACAACGTGTGGAAGCTACCGGGACGATCAACACGCCGGTACGTGTGGGCACCGAAGAAATCCCGTTGCCCCTGAACGAGCGCGGCAGGCAACCTTTCCGAGCGAAGCGCGTCGTAGTAAGCCAGAGCGGACACGAAACCAGGAGTCGGCACCCCGGATTCGACCGCACGGACCACAACCCTGCGCCAGGCGGCCTCAGCGTTCTGCACGGCGTCGCGGAAGTAGTTGTCCACCAACAGAGACGCGAGATCCGGGTTCGCGTCGTACGCCTCACGAATGCGGTTGAGGAACTGCGCGCGGATGATGCAACCACCGCGCCAGATCGTCGCCATGGCGCCGAGGTCGATGTCCCAGCCGAAGTTCTTCGAGGCCTCGCGGATCATGTCGAAGCCCTGCGCGTACGCGACGACCTTCGACGCGTAGAGCGCCTGCCGCACGTCGTCCACGAGCTCCGCGTCGGGCTTCGCGACGACCTCGTTGGCACCGAACGCCTCGCGCACGGCCTTGCGCTGGTCGGTGTGGCCGCTCAGGCTGCGCGCGAACACGGCCTCGGCGATGCCGGTGACCGGGACGCCCAGCTCCAGCGCCTCCTGCACGGTCCAGCGGCCGGTGCCCTTCTGCTCGGCCGCGTCCTCGATGACCTGCACGAGCGGCGTGCCGCTCGCGTCGACGTGCCTGAGCACCTCGGCGGTGATCTCGACCAGGTACGACTCCAGGTCGCCCGAGTTCCACTGCGTGAAGACCTCGGAGATCTCGGCCGGGCTCTGGCCGCCGACGCGGGACAGCAGGTCGAACGCCTCGGCGATCAGCTGCATGTCGGCGTACTCGATGCCGTTGTGCACCATCTTCACGAAGTGCCCGGCGCCGTCCGGCCCGACGTGCACGCAGCACGGCTGACCGTCCACCTTGGCCGCGATCTCCTCGAAGACGGGACCGACGTGCTGGTAGGACTCGGCCGGACCACCCGGCATGATGCTGGGCCCGTTGAGGGCGCCCTCCTCGCCGCCGGAGATGCCGGCGCCGACGAACAGCAGCCCCTTCTCCTTCAACGCGGCCTCACGGCGGCGCGTGTCGGCGTAGTGGGCGTTGCCGCCGTCGATGACCATGTCGCCGGGCTCCAGCAGCCCGCTCAGCTCGTCGATGACGGCGTCGGTCGGGCCACCCGCCTTGACCATGATCATGATCTGACGCGGCGTCTGCAGGCTGTCCACGAGGTCCTGCAGCGTCTCGGCGCCGACGAAGTCGCCTTCGTGACCGTGCTCGTCGAGCAGGGCCTTCATCTTCGCGGGCGTCCGGTTGTGCACGGCGACTTTGAAGCCGTGCCGCGCGAGGTTGCGCGCGAGGTTGCTGCCCATGGTGGCGAGACCGGTGACCGCGATACGTGCTTTGCCTTCCGTCATAGCGGTACAGCCTGCCGTGTTCTTCCTGTTTACGCGAGACGTCACAGGGTGTTCTCAGACTCCGTTTTGCCAGGTGAACCGCGTCACGCCGCGATACGTACAGCTAGGCGTAAGTTGGCTGCATGACGGAATTCACGAGCGTGGGACGCTCGGCGACCGACCGTGCCTCCAGGTACGGGTCACAGCTGGTGAAGCACTTCACGCACAAGGACCTCGAAGGGTCCTGGGAGGACTCTCGCGGCTACGTCCGCTTTTCCGCGGGCCTGGCCGAGTTCGAGGCTTCTCCCGATGCTTTGATCATGCGCGTGGTGGGTTCCTCGGAGGAGGACGTGGCGCGGTTGCGCGACGTCGTGGAACGGCACCTGGTCCGGTTCGGGACCCGGGACGAGCTGACCGTGACGTGGTCCTAGGCGGCCAGGACCGACGCCGCCATCCCGATGAGAGCGGTACCACACACCCGCTCGAACGTGGCGCGAACCCTTGGCCTGCTCAGCAGGGAGCCCAGCTGACGCGCTGACGGCACGACGATGACCCAGAACAGCGCGAAGACACCGACCGTGACCGCGCTCAGCAGTGCCGCCTGCGGCAGCGGCGCGCTGTTCGGGTCCATCGCCTGCGGGATGAGGCTCAGGAACGTCAGCATCACTTTGGGGTTCAACAGGTCGCACAACAGGCCGCGCAGGAACACGTTGCCCTTGCTCTGCTGTGCTTCCGTCGCCTTGTTCGCGGTCTTGAGCGTCATGAAGCCGACGTAGGCCAGGTACACCGCGCCGATCACCTTCACCACCAGCAACGCGGTCGGCACCGCGGCGACCAGAGCCGAGAGACCGATCGTCGCGAGCGTGGCGTGGATCAGCAGCCCGGTGACCACACCCAGCGCCGCCTCGGTGCCCTTGCGCAGGCTGCGCACCGCGTTCCCCATGATCAGCACGAAGTCCGGCCCCGGCACGATCATGATGATCAACAGAGCGGCCAGGAACGACGTCCACGCGATGTGCATGGCCTGATCGTTGTGCGTTGTTCTGCCGCATTCCAGCTGGTCAGTACGATGTTCGCTTATGCGCGAACAAGCCGAACTGGATTCGGTCGACTGGCACATCCTGGAGGAGTTGCAGAACGACGCCACCATCCCCAACCGGTCACTGGCCGAGACCGTCGGCCTGGCGCCGTCGTCCTGCCTGCAACGGGTGCGGCGGCTGCGGGAACTCGGCGTGATCACCGGCTGCCACGCCGTGGTCGACCCGGCCACCACCGGGCTGCCGCTGGAGGCCGTGGTGTCGGTGAACGTGCGGCCGCACACCCGGCCGGTCGTGCAGGCCTTTCGCGCGTTCGTGATGGCTCAGGCGGAGACCCGGTCGATCTTCCACGTGTCGGGGCAGGCCGACTTCCTGATCCACATCGCGGTGGCGGACTCCACGCACCTGCAGGCGTTCCTGATGGACAAGATCGCTTCGCGGACGGAGGTGCGGAACCTGACGAGCTCGGTGGTGCTGGAGCGGGTGGAGACTCGGGCTCTGACGCCGCCGGCCAACCTGCGGCCGACGCACCGGCGCCGTCGCACCGACTAACGCCGTCGAGTCAGGGCGTCCAGGTCGAAGGTCAACGGAGCAGGGCGGCTCAGTGCGTCGAACCGGGGTGCGAGCTCACTCCCCGTCGGATGACGGCTTGAGGACCCGGATCAGCCCTTCCTGCACGACGGTCGCCACCAGCTGGCCGTCCCGCGTGAAGAACCGCCCGGTGGCCAGCCCGCGGTTCCCGGACGCGGACGGCGAAGTGGTGTCGTACAACAACCACTCGTCAGCGCGGAACGGCCGGTGGAACCACATCGCGTGGTCGAGAGAGGCGCCGAGAACCTTGTCCAGTCCCCAGTAGACGCCGTGCTTGGCCAGAACCCCGTCCAGCAGGGTCATGTCCGATGCGTAGGTCATCACGCAGATGTGCAGCATCGGGTCGTCGGGCAGCTTGCCGTCGGCCTTCATCCACACCTGCGAGGCGGCCTCGCCCGGACCGTCCTCACGCGACTCCCACGGCGGCTCGGTCACGTACCGGACGTCGATCGGCCGCGGGAACTTCAGCGAGTGCAGCGGGTAGCCCTTCGCCACCTCGTTCCACGTCGGCAGCGACTCCGGGTCCGGCACCGAGGGCATGGGCGAGGAGTGCTCGACGCCCTGCTCCTCCAGCTGGAAGGAGGCGGACAGGGCGAAGATGGCCTTGCCGTGCTGCACGGCGACGACGCGGCGCGTGGTGAACGACCGTCCATCCCGGATCCGGTCCACCTCGTACACGATCGGCACGCGCGGGTCGCCGGGCCGGATGAAGTACGAGTGCAGCGAGTGCACGCGGCGTTCCACCGGGACCGTGCGTCCGGCGGCGACCAGGGCCTGGCCCGCCACCTGGCCGCCGAAGACGCGCACGGGCGACTCGGCGGGCGACACACCGCGGAAGATGTTCTCCTCGATGCGTTCCAGGTCGAGCAACGCGACCAGGTCGTCCACTGCGGGTTGTCCGCTCAGGCCCGAGGGCGAGGAAGCAGCGGCGCGGGCGGCCTCAGTCACGGCAGAACACTCCTAGTGCCATCTTCGGGGTCTCAGCAGGGCGCGGCCCCGCTCCCCCAAGTATGCGGGCGCGGGGCCGGTATCACGACGTCCTCGGCTGAGAGCCGGAACACTAGGCGTGGTCGTCCTCGCCGAGGCGGTGCACGCGGATGAGGTTCGTCGACCCGATGGTGCCAGGAGGCGAACCGGCGACGACCACCATGAGGTCACCCGCCTGGTAACGGCCGATCTCCAGCATCGAGGTGTCGACCTGGCGGACCATCTCGTCGGTGGACTCCACGCGCGGCACCAGGAACGTCTCGGTACCCCACGTCAGCGCCAGCTGCGAGCGCACCGAGGGCTCCGGCGTGAACGCCAGCAGCGGCAGGTGCGTGTGCAGCCGGGCGAGGCGGCGGACCGTGTCACCGGACTGCGTGAAGGCGACCAGGGCCTTGGCGTTCAGGCGCTCGCCGATGTCGCGGGCCGCGTACGAGATCACGCCGCGCTTGGTGCGCGGGACGTGGGTCAGCGGCGGCACGACCACGGACTCGGTCTCGACGGCCTCGATGATGCGGCCCATGGTCTTGACCGACTCGATGGCGTAGCGGCCGACCGAGGTCTCACCGGACAGCATCAGGGCGTCCGCGCCGTCCAGGACCGCGTTCGCGACGTCGGACGTCTCGGCGCGGGTCGGACGGGAGTTGGTGATCATCGAGTCCAGCATCTGGGTCGCGACGATGACCGGCTTGGCGTTCTCGCGGGCGATCTGGATCGCGCGCTTCTGCACCAGCGGCACGTGCTCCAGCGGCAGCTCGACGCCCAGGTCACCGCGGGCGACCATGACGCCGTCGAACGCGAGGACGATGGCCTCGAGGTTGTCCACGGCCTCCGGCTTCTCGATCTTCGCGATCACCGGGAGGCGCTTGCTGCCCGAGCGGTCCATGACCTGGTGGACCAGGTCGATGTCGGCCGGGGAGCGCACGAACGACAGGGCGATGAAGTCCACGCCCAGCGAGAGCGCGAACTCCAGGTCCTCGATGTCCTTCTCCGACAGCGCGGGCACGGAGACGTCCATGCCGGGCAGCGAGAGGCCCTTGTTGTTGCTGACCGGTCCGCCCTCGACGACCTCGCACACGACGTCGGAGCCTTCGACCTCGACGACCACGAGCCCGACCTTGCCGTCGTCGACGAGCAGGCGGTCGCCGACCTTGGCGTCCTTCGCGAGCTCCTTGTACGTCGTCGACACGCGGTCGTGCGTGCCTTCGACGTCCTCGACGGTGATGCGGACCACGTCACCGGTGTTCCAGTCCACGGGACCCGCGGCGAACCGGCCGAGCCGGATCTTGGGGCCCTGGAGGTCGGCGAGGATGCCCACGGCACGACCCGACTCGTCGGCTGCCGCTCGAACCATGTCGTAGACCTGCTTGTGGTCGGCATGGCTGCCGTGGCTGAAGTTCATCCTGGCCACGTCCATACCGGCCGCTACCAGGTCGCGGACCTTGTCCGGCGTGCCAGTGGCGGGACCGAGGGTACAGACGATCTTTGCGCGTCGACTCACGTCTGGAGAGAGTAGTCCTCCTTCCTGGACCGATCCCGAACTACTACTCGGTAATGTTCGGACGATGGGTCGAGTACTCCCGTTCGTGATCGCGGCGTTGCTCAGCGTCGTCGTGTTGTTCACCCCCGAGTCAGGTGTGCCGACGATGCCGCCCGGCACGGACAAGGTGGTTCACACGCTCCTGTTCGCGCTGCTCGCCGTCACCGGCCTTTACGCGAAGATTCCTCGCATTCTGCTGTGGCTGGTGGTCTACGCGGGCGTGTCCGAGGTCCTGCAGGCGCTCATCACGCCGCTGCACCGCAGCGGTGACGTGCTCGACGCGCTGGTCGACGTGCTCGGGATCGGGCTCGGCTGGGCTATCGCCGCGGCGATTCGCTCACGCCGACGTGGTCCTCACACCACGCGTTGAGGTCCTTCAGCTGCCGCCACGACTTGCGCACCCGGTCGAGGCACCCCGGCTCGTGCAGCACGTCGTCGGGCTCCCAGACCTTCCGCACGTAGATCGACCGGTGCTTGAGCAGGTCGAGGTGCGGGTGGTCGTCGTCGTACCCGCGCGGCTTCGACCTCATCACGTCGCCGCACAGCTCCCAGCCCTGCTTCACCAGCTTGTCGACGATCTTGCGCAGCAGCACGCCGTGGGCGTCGACCGAGGCGCGGTAGCGCGCCAGCTGGTCGGACGCCATGTGGAACGACCCGCCGCCGACCAGCAGGCCCTCCGGGCTGATCTGCACGTAGTACGCACCGCCGCCGCGGCCCTTCTCGACGACGCCGCCGCAGTTCGTCTTGTACGGCGTCTTGTCCTTGGCGAACCGCACGTCCCGGTACGGCCGGAACACCTTGCCCTCGCCGAACTCCTTCTCCAGCGCGGCGAGCAGGGCCTCCATCGGCCCGCGCACGTCCCGCAGGTAGGTCTCCTTGTTGTCGTCCCAGTACGCCTTCGAGTTGTCGAGCTCGAGCCCGTCGTAGAAGTCAATGGCGTACTCGCCGAAACCGCTGAAAGTCACCGAGTCAGCCTAGGCCGATCGCCCATGTGCGTGAAATTCGTTTGAGCGCACACAATCACCGCCATAATCAGGTGAATGGCCCGCCGTATCAACGCGCTCGCGACCTGGCTTCACCGACTCGAGCCGGACGAGGTGGCCGCGATACTCGTGCACCGCCGCGACGTGGCGGACCGCTACCTGCGGACGTTGAAGGACCTCGCGACCCAGCTCACCGACTCGGACTCGGTGCACGCCGCCGAGGACACGCTGGACCAGGGCGCGCTGGACCTCCTCGGCGCCATCGTGGCGCAGGGCAACCTGGGGACGATCGACACCGTGTGCGCCGAACTGCGGTGTTCGACGAGCGACTTCGAACGAGCCTTCGGGCAACTCAAGCAACGCGCGCTGGCGTGGCCGGACGGGGCCAAGCTCATCGCGGTGAACTCGGTGCGGTGCAACGGCGCCCAGCACGACCAGCTGACGTTGCGGCCGAAGAAGCCGGGCAGGCGCAGGGCTTCCGCGGTTTCGCCGGTCGTGGCCACCATGTCCACTGTGGACGGTGTGGCACGGCTGCTCGCGCACTGCGAGCAGGACAGCTTCGACGCCCGCTACACCGGTGGCGTGGCGACGGTGGAGATCCGCCGGGTCGCACGGGCGCTGCGGGTGACCGACGGCGTGCTGCGGTTGTGGCTGGAGCTCGCGGTCGAGGCGCAGCTGATCGGCATCGAACGCGCCCGGCTGCTGCCGACCAGGCAGGCGGACGTCTGGCTCGACTCGCATCCCGGCGTGCGGCTCGCGGCTTTGGTCGGCGCGTGGCAGCGGATGGACTGGCGGCCGGAACCGGACCAGGCGCGGGCCGCGTTGCGCGACTACACCGGTGCCGCCGGTCTCGCGCTGCGGCGCACCGCGCTGGAGCGGTTCTCGGCGGAGGAGGCCTTCACCGACGTCGAGGAGGTGGTCGCGGACCTGGTGTGGGAACGGCCCGCGGTGCACGACCCGCGCGCGACGGCGGCGGTGATCGGCGAGATGGAGTCGCTGGGGATGGTGGCCGCCGGCGCGCTGACGCCGCTGGGCGTGGCGGTCCGCGACGACGGCGACGTCGTGGCCGCGGCGACCGAGCTGATGCCTCCCGCCGCCGGCAAGGCCGCGTTCCAGACGGACATGACCGCGGTGGTGAACGGCCTCCCGGCACCGGAGCTGAGCGCCACGCTCAACCTGGTGGCGGATCTGGAGGACAACGACGCCGCACGGGTGTGGCGGCTTTCCGCCGGGTCGGTGCGACGCGCGCTGGACACCGGCCTCAGCGCGGACGAGGTGCTCGCCAAGCTGGCCGCGGTGTCGGAAGCGCCGTTGCCGCAGGTGATCGAGTACCAGGTGCACGACGTGGCACGGCGGCACGGGCAGCTGACGGTCACGGACGTCGCGAGCTGCGTGCGGGCGGAGGATCCGGCGCTGCTGCAGGAGATCGCCAAGTCCAAGCGGCTGGCGTCGCTGCGGCTGCGGTTCCTGGCACCGACCGTGCTGGCGTCCGCGCAGCCGATGGCCGAGACGCTGGCGGCGTTGCGGCGGGCGGGTTACGCGCCGACCGGGCTCGACGCGGGTGATCAGTCCATTGTGGAGCACGTCGAACGACGGCGGGCACCGGCGCGGGGCGAGCGCAAACCGGAGCGGTGGTGGCGCACCGAGCTGGACGACCTGGAGCTGACGCAGCTCGCGGTCCGGCTGGTGGAGCAGGAACGGCCGACCGTCGGACGCGGCACGCCACGGGCCAGCGCGGCGCGGATGCTGCGCGACCAGAACGTCTTCCTCCGCGACGAGGAGGTGCTGATCCTGGCGGCGGCGCTGGTGGACGGCGAGCGCGTCGAGATCAAGTACGCGAGCGGCCCGCGGCAGATGGAGACGCACGTGATCACGCCGGCCAAGCACCTCGAAGGCGTCCTCAGCGCGGAGTGCGAGGACGGCTCGACGCGCGAGTTCGCCATCGGCCACGTGCGGAAGGTCGCCGTGCCCGCCTAGCCCGAAGGCCTTCCAGGTGCGTCCCCACGTGGATGAAGGGCTCCTTCATCCACGTCAGGTGGATGAAGGAGCCCTTCATCCACCGGCGACGAGCGGCATCCACCCGTCACAACACCCGCCACGGCACCGAGAACGCCATCTCCAGCCCGCCGCCCCGGCGCGGCACGGCGCGCACCGAGCCGCCGTGCGCCTTCGCCACGGAGGCGACGATCGAGAGCCCGAGCCCGACCCCCCTGCCGGGCCCGGTGGGCTGCTTGCGCAGCTGCCGGAACGGTTCGAACAGCCCGCTGACCGCGTCGGCGGGCACCTCGGGCCCGGTGTTGCTCACCTCCAGCGCCGCCTCGCCGCCGGTGGACACCGTGACGAGGCCGCCCTCGTGGTTGTAGTTGATGGCGTTGTCGACGAGGTTGACCACCAGTCGTTCCAGCAGCACCGGATCGCCGGACACGACCTGGGGCAGCAGCCTCGACTCCAGCCGCACCCCGGCCTGGGCGGCGGCCTGCCGGCGGCTGTCGACGACGGCGCACGCGATCTCGTCCAGCCGCACCGGTTCCTCGTGCTCCAGCCCCCGGTCGCTGCGGGCGAGCAACAACAGCCCCTCGATGAGCGCTTCGGTGCGCACGTTCATCACGAGCAACCGCTCGCCGAGGTCGCGCAGGTCGGCGCCCGCGTTCCGGCGCGCCATCGCGATCTCGATCATCGTGCGCTGGGTGGCGAGCGGTGTGCGCAGCTCGTGCGAAGCGTTCGCGACGAACCGCCGTTGGCTGTCGAACGAGGCGGCGAGCCGGTCGAGCATCCCGTCGAACGTGTCGGCGAGCTCGGTCAGCTCGTCGCGCGGTCCCGGCATCCTGATCCGCTCGTGCAGGCTGTCCGCCTCCAGCCGCCGGGCCGTGGCGACGACCTCCTGCACCGGCCGGAGCATCCGGACCGCGGCGAACCAGCCGAGTGCCAGCGCGACGACCGCCATCACGGCCAGCGCCACCCCGGACTGCACGATGAGGGTCTGCAGCACCTCCTGCCGGTACTGGGAGAGGTCGGTGCCGGCGCTGCCGACCGCCGGGGACGAGCCGGGCGCCGGCGCGATGAGCTCGGCGTCCGTCTGACCGGGAGGTGGCCCCGCCTCCGTCGGCGGCAGCGCGGTGCGCACCAGGAAGTAGTTGGTGGCCAGCAGGATCGCGCCGCCGAGCAGGAAGAGCCCGCCGCACAGCAGCGCGAGCCGGAGCTTCACCGACATCCTGGCCGCTAGTCGCGCAACTGGTAGCCGATCCCGGACACCGTGTGGATGACCTGTGGTTCGCCCAGCTTGCGGCGCAGGGTCATCATGGTGACCCGCACGGCGTTGGTGAACGGATCCACGTTGACGTCCCATGCCTTCTCCAACAGCTCCTCGGCGCTGACCACCGCTCCCTCTGCGCGCATCAGCACCTCCAGCACGGCGAACTCCTTGCGCGACAGGTTGACGAACCGCTCGTCGCGGAACACCTGGTGCCGTCCGACGTCGAGGCTGATGCCCGCGCGCCGCAGCACCGGGGGCAACGCCGGCCGGGCACGCCGGCCCAGTGCCTGCACCCGTGCGAGCAGCTCCGCCCACACGAAGGGCTTCGTCAGGTAGTCGTCGGCGCCGATGCCGAGCCCGTGCACGCGTTCGGCGACGTCGCCCGCCGCGGTCAGCATGATCACCCGCGTGTCCCCGCCGCTGTCGACGATCGCGCGGCACACGTCGTCGCCGTGCACGCCGGGCAGGTCCCGGTCGAGGACCACGACGTCGTACCGGTTGACCGCGATGAACTCCAGCGCCTGCTCGCCGTCCCCGCAGATGTCGACCGCCATCGAGGCGTCCCGCAGCCCTTCCGCGACCGCGTCCGCGAGCATCTCCTCGTCCTCGACCACCAAAATCCGCACGTTCGACCCCCTCATTCCAGTCCAAGTGTGGCGTGAGGGGCCATAAGACGGCCATAAGCGACCGCGCTTACGACGGCGGAATCACCCGCCCGGTAGACATTCAGCCATCCGCAGGAATAACCCTGAGGGGGAATCATGAAAACTGCCGGTCTGCTGGGCGCGATTGTGCTCACCGCGTTGCTCACGACAGCGTGCGGAAGCCAGTCCGACCCGAATGTCGCATCCACTGGCGGTACCAACCAAACGAACCCTGCGCCGACCGACGAGGACGCCTACTCCAAATGCATGCGGGACAACGGCGCTCCGGTGCTGTCCCAGGAAATACCGAACGACGGCAGCGGCTCGGGCACGGCGCAGCAGGGCAACCAGCCGCAGGCCGACCAGGAGAAGCAGCGCGCCGCGCACGAGAAGTGCCGCCAGTACCTGCCGGACGGCGGCAACCTCAAGCCGATGAACCCCGAGCAGCTGGAGCAGGCGCGCAAGTTCGCGAAGTGCATGCGCGACGCGGGCGTGCCGTACCCGGACCCGAAGCCCGAGGACGGCGGCAACGGGGCCATGAAGCTGCCGGACGGCGTCGACGTGGACAACCCCGCGGTGAAGGAGAAGCTGCGCCGGTGCTCGGCCGAGACCAGCGGTGACTCCACCAGGTCCACGGGCTCCACGAAATGACCGAACAGACCGGGCCCTCCGCCGCCAGGAGACGGCGGCGGAAGCGGGCGGTCTGGATCGCCGTCGCACTGGCCGTCGCGGGGACGGCCGGCGTGGTGACGTTCACCAGGCTCGTCCCGACGCAGGCCTCGTCGGCACCGCAGACCCCACCGCCCGCCACCACGCGGGTGGAGCGCACGACCCTGGTCGACCGGATCAAGGTCGACGGCGACCTGGGCACCGGCACGCCGACACAGGTGACCGGCCGCAGACCCGGCACGATCACCCGCCTGCCGACGCCGGGTGAGCAGCTCGAACGCGGAAAGGTGCTGTACGAGGTGAACGCGGTCGGCGTACCGGTGTTCTTCGGCGGGACACCGCTGTACCGGGAGATGAAGGACGGCGTCCCGGACGGCGACGACGTGAAGATGCTGCAGGAGAACCTCCTCGCGCTCGGCTACTCCGAGCTCGGGGCGGCGAGCGGCAAGTTCGGTCCGCGGACCGCGAGTGCCGTGAAGCGCTGGCAGAAGTCGCTGAAGGCCGAGCCGACCGGCGTCGTGCAGCCGGGTGACGTCGTCGTGGTGGCGGGCCCCGTGCGGGTGCACTCGGTGACCGCGCAGCCCGGCGCACCGGCCGAAGGTCCGCTGCTGACCGTCACCGGGCTGGACCGGCAGGTGACGGTGGAGCTCACCGACGCGCAACGCCGGCTCGCTCACGTCAACGCCAAGGTCACGGTGTACCTGCCGGGCGGCAGGACGACTCCGGGCACCGTCCGCGAGGTCACCGTGAAGACCGTCGAGGACAAGCCCAAGCAGGTCGCCGCGATCGCGCTGGACGACCCGGCGTCGACCGAACCGGGCCGGGTCACCGTCGAGTTCGACGGCGAGAAGCGCGAGAACGTGCTGGCCGTGCCGGTGCAGGCGCTGCTGGCCCTGCGCGAGGGCGGGTACGCGGTCGAGGTCGTCGAGGGCGGGAAGAGCCGCTACCTCGCCGTGCAGACCGGGATGTTCGCCGGCGGGATGGTCGAGATCTCCGGCCAGGGCCTCACCGAGGGCATGACGGTGGTGACGACGTCGTGACGGCGGTGCTGGAGCTCAGCGGCGTGTCGAAGACCTATCCCGGCGGAGTGCGCGCGCTGCGGCCGTGCGACCTGCGGGTCGAGGCGGGCGAGATGCTCGGCATCGTCGGGCCGTCGGGGTCCGGCAAGTCCACGATGCTGAACCTGATGGGCACGCTGGACCGTCCGTCGACGGGGAAGGTGCTGGTCAACGGCCACGACACGGGCACCCTCACGGACCGGCGGCTGTCCGCGCTGCGGGCGTGGTGGATCGGGTTCGTGTTCCAGCAGTTCCACCTCACCGAGGGCTTCACGGCGCGGGAGAACGTGATGGCGGCCCTGGTCTACCGCGGTGTGCCGGCCCGTGAACGCAGGCCGGCGGCGGACGAGGCGCTGGCCCGGGTCGGGCTGGTGCACCGCGCCGAGCACCTGCCGGCGGAGCTCTCCGGTGGCGAGAAGCAGCGGGTGGCGATCGCGCGGGCTCTCGTGAACCGGCCGAGCATCGTGCTGGCCGACGAGCCGACCGGCAACCTCGACACCTCCTCGGGTGCCGAGGTGCTGCGGTTGCTGCGGGAGCTGCACGCCGACGGCACGACGATCGCGATCATCACGCACGACATGGGGATCGCGGCGGCCCTGCCGCGCCGGGTGGAGATGCTGGACGGCGAGCTGCGGGTGGACACGGGAGGCAGCCGTGGCTGAGGCGACCACGACCGAAGTCCCCCTGCCCCGCGCGACCAGACTGCCCCTGCCCGACGTGCTCCGGCTCGGCACTGTCGGAGTGCGGACCAGACCGGTCCGGACGGTGCTCGCGGCGCTCGGCATCGCGATCGGCATCGCCGCACTGATCGCCGTGGTGAGCATCCCGGCGTCGAACCAGGCAGCGCTGCGCGCCCGGCTGGCCGCTCTCGGCCCCAACCTGCTCACCGTCTCGCCCGGCACGTCCGTCGCGGGCGGAGACAAGGCGAAACTGCCGCCGGTGGCGGTCGAGATGATCCGGCGGATCGGGCCGGTCCGGTCGGTGAGCGCGACCGGCGACACCGGCGCCACCGTGCGCCGCACCGACCTCGTGCCCGTGCAGGAGACCGGCGGGCTCAGCGTCAAGGCCGCCCGGCTCGACCTGCTGCCGGTGCTCGGGGGTGCCGTCCGGACCGGCCGGTTCCTCGACGAGGCCACCGAGTCGTTCCCGGTGGTCGTGCTCGGCGCGCGGGCCGCGCGGTTGCTGGGCACCGAGCTGCAGCCAGGACTGCCGGCACCGGCCGTGTGGATCAAGGACCGGTGGTTCACCGTGATCGGCGTGCTGCAGGCCAACCCGCTCGCGTTCGAGGTGGACAACGCGGTGCTGGTCGGGTGGAAGGCGGCACAGGACCTCCTCGGGTTCGACGGCACGCCCGGCCAGATCTACGTGCGGGCCGACGACCGCGCGGTGGAGGCCGTCAAGGCCGTCCTCGGCCGGACCGCCAACCCGAAGAGCCCCAACGAGGTGCTGGTCAGCAGGCCCTCGGACGCGCTCGCCGCGCAGCAGCTCGTCGAGCAGGCGTACTCGGGGCTGTTCCTCGGGCTCGGCGGGGTGGCGTTGCTGGTCGGCGGGATCGGGGTGGCCAACACCATGGTCATCTCCGTGCTCGAACGCCGCCGCGAGATCGGCCTGCGGCGCGCGCTCGGCGCCAGCAGGCGGCAGATCAGCGGGCAGTTCCTGGCGGAAGCCGTCGTGCTGGCGGGCATCGGCGGCGGCATCGGACTGCTGATCGGGGTGGCGGCGACCGCCGTCTACTCCGCGTCGCAGGGCTGGCCCGCCGTGCTCCCCCTCGCCGCGCTCGCGGGCGGGGTGGGCGCGGCCGTCGTGGTCGGCGTGCTCGCCGGGGTCTACCCGGCGGTGCGGGCGTCCCGGCTCACCCCCACCGAGGCGCTGGCGACCACCTGAAAAAACCGCACCCCCGGCGGAAGAACGCCGGGGGTGCGGTCAGTGGTGGTGGGATCAGCCTGCGCTGTTGAAGCCGAACGACAGGAGGTAGTAGCTGCCGCAGTCGACCCACAGGTGCCAGCGGCCGACGCCGACCCACGGCGTGTAGTAGGTGCCACCGTTGGAGCAGCGGCCCCACATGCGCACGTACCCGCTCGCCACGGAGCAGTTGGCGTCGACGCGGCGGGACGTCGCGGTCCAGTCACATCGCCAGTTCGCCTGGATTCCGACCTGGTCGCCGGTCTGCGTGCCGCTCTGCACGACGGCGTGCGGTGCGGCCACCGCCGCCGCGGCGTTCATCGTCGCGACTCCACCGAACAGACCGAGAACGAGCAGCAGAGCGCTCATGATTCGCTTGGTTGCGGACATCTGACTTCCCCTCTTGCTTGTGGGCGGCAGAACACGGGAAAGCCTCTTCCGAACAACGTCTTTATCCCAGAAGTGGAACGAAGAACTTCCACTCGGATTCGCTTAGCACAACCGAACACGACGACCCAGCAAAGGAAGAAAGTCCTTCCAGTTGATCACCAGGGGGCCGGAATCGACTTATGACGCTCTTATAAACGCGGTGCGAGACTTGTTCCCCAGGGGTTGGGCCCGAGGTTGTGCCTCTTCGGCAGCGGGCCCTGACAACAGGGGGATAACTCAATGCGCCAAATCTGGAAGTGGGGCCGGTGATGCCGCACCGTCCCGCCAGACAGATGACGATCGACGAGTTCGCCGCGATGATCGGCATGACCACCCGCACCGTCCGCTCCTACCAGGCGCGTGGCCTGCTGCCCGCACCGAAGCGGCTGGGCCGGTCACCGATGTACGACAGCTTCCACCTCACCCGCATGCGGACTGTGCTCCGGTTGCAGCACAAGGGGTTGCCGCTGGAGGCGATCCGGGCACTGCTGGAGCCGGACCTGGTGCTGCGGCAGTTCATGCCGACCGCTGCCGCGCTCGTGTGCGCGTTGCGCGACAACGCCGAGCTGCTGCACTCGGCGATCCAGTGCGACGTCGTCACCCAGCTGCCCGACGGGTCACTGGAGCTGCGCAACGCGCGGGCCGTGCTCGCCGCCGGACGCAGGGGCGCGTCGATCGCGCACACGGTCAACGTGCTGGTGCAGGCCGTCTCCGTGCTGCGGCCGCACGCCGAGTCGGCGTTCGCCGACGTGCAGCGGTCCACACCCTCGGTGCCGGCGGAGAACCTCGTGGAACTGGTCGTCGAGGCCTTCCGGATCGCGGTCGCCGCCGTCGCGAGTCACGAGGTCTCCCGCACCGCTTCGTGAACAGGGGTGCGCGTCACCACCTGATGTCGGCCAGGCTGTCGAGCGGCTTGCGCTCCGACTCGTCGAGCAGCTGCACCGACGCGGTGTCGGCGGCGTGCAGCTCGGCCGGGAAGGTGAAGCTCACGCGCTTCTCCAGCTCGGTCAGCGACACCTGGAACACCCGGAACTCGTCCAGGTCGAGCGCTTCGGCCAGGACGAGGTTCTGGGTGAGCAGGAACGCGCTGCAGCGCAGCTCCCCGTCCACCACGAACGCGATCGCCTTGTAGAACTCGCGCGGAATCGCGACGCCGCGGAACACCCTGTCGTCGGCGTTGAAGACCGGCCCGCCGTAGACGCTGACCTTGAGGTTGTCCACGTCGACGTCCTCGAGAACCGCGTTCTCCAGCCGGCCCCAGAGCCCTTGCTTGGCGCTCTGGTTGAAGTCGTCCATCTGCGGCGTGATGTTCGTGAAGAAGAACGAGTCCTTGTTGCCCCGCTGCGCTTCCGCCTTCGTGCCCCAGCACAGGTCGGCACGGCGGGCGATGTGCCCGCGGTCGAGCCGGTCGTCGCGGTAGAGCTCGTCACCGACCTGGAACTCGTCAGGGACCCGAGGGTCCTTGACGAACTGGAGGTTGCTGCGGCTCAGGGCCTTCAGCTTGTCGCCGTCGATGTTCCACGCGACCCAGATCGCGAACTTGCGCGACTTGCTCAACGCGAGCGAGAAGTGCGTGTAGTCGATCGTGGTCGAGCCGTCGAGCTCGACGGCGTCGGCCGTGCCCGAGTCGGTCAGGACCGGGGTCCCGGCAGCGGTGCCGAGGAACTTCGGGTCAAAGCCTGTGCTGGTCATGTCGCCCCCCTACTGGTTCACCTGGTTGGTCGACAGATCTCACAGCACCGTTAGCCACATGCACCCGAACGGCCCAGTGTTCATCAGCTCTTCCCTGCCGTTCAGGTCACCTGCGACCGATGCCGAACTTCTCGCCGACCACGTCCCAGAACGCCTCGACGGCGTCCTCCACCAAATACTGGCGGTACTCCAGGCGACGACGGTTGCTGTGGAAGGCGAGCCCCATGTGGCCGCGCAGCAGCGGGTAGTTCGCCGGGGAGACGACGAAGACCGACTCCCACACGCCGGTCTCCGCGTTCGCGGGCACGATCACGAGGTCGTGCATGGACGTGCTCACGAGCAGCTGGTCCGACACCCCGCTCGCGAGAACGCTGTCGATGATCTCCGCCAGGTACCCGTAGCCCGCCGCGGCCAGCGGACCCGTGACGTACCGCTCCCGCACGTCACCGCCGACCCGTTCCCACCCCACGCTCCGGAAGCCGTCGTCAACGGGCTGGTACGGCCACTCCAAGCTCTCCATCGCCGAAACGCTACCGACAGGCGAACGCCCCGGTCGACTCCGTTGTCGGCCGGGGCGTCATGCTGCTCTCCGCTGATCGGACGCCGTTGTCAGACCACAGCGAGCGGAAGCTGGTTGGGGATGACGGGAGAAGGCAGGTTCGACGACCCCGTGAGGAACTTGTCGACGGCGTTCGCCACCGACCGGCCCTCCGCGATCGCCCACACCACGAGGGAAGCGCCCCGGTGCGCGTCGCCGCACACGAAGACACCCGGTGCGGACGTCTGCCAATCGGAGCCGCACGAGATGGTGCCGCGCGTCGTCAGCGAGATCCCGAGGTCGTCGAGCAGCCGCATGTGCTCGACGCCCTCGAAGCCGATGGCCAGCAGCACCATGTCCGCGGGCAGCACCTCGATCTCGTCGGACACCGGGATCACCGAGCGGCGGCCGGACGAGTCCTTCTCGACGCGCACCTGCTGCAGTTCGATGAAGCGCACGTGGCCGTCGTCGTCGCCGACGAAACGCCGGACCGCCACGGTGAAGCGGCGCTCGCCCGCCTCCTCGTGCGCCGGGTAGGTGCGCAGGATGTGCGGCCACACCGGCCACGGCGAGCGGGTGTCGTCGCGGACGGTCGGCGGCATCGGGTACTGGTCGAGCTGCGTCACCGACAGCGCGCCCTGGCGGGTCGCGGTGCCGTAGCAGTCGGCGCCCGTGTCGCCACCGCCGATGACGATGACGTGCTTGCCCTCGGCCGAGATCGCCGACGGTCCGTCGCCCTCGCAGGCGCGGTTCGCGGGCACCAGGTGGTCCATCGCGAGGTGCACGCCCTTGAGCTCACGCCCGGGAGTGGAAGTGTCGTCGCGGCCGCGCAGAGCACCGACGGCCAGCACGACGGCGTCGAACTCGGCCCGCAACTGCTCGACCGTGATGTCGACGCCGACCTCGCAGCCGGTCACGAACTTGGTGCCCTCGCGACGGAGCTGGGCGAGCCGGCGGTCGAGGACCTTCTTCTCCATCTTGAACTCGGGGATGCCGTACCGCAGCAGGCCACCGAGCCGGTCATCCCGTTCGTACACCACGACTTCGTGCCCGGCACGGGTCAGCTGCTGGGCGGCGGCGAGACCGGCAGGGCCGGAACCGACGACCGCGACGCGCTTGCCGGAGGAGACCGCAGCGGTGGACGGCTGCACATAGCCGTTCTCCCACGACATGTCCGCGATGGTCTCCTCGACGCGCTTGATCGCGACCGCGCCACCGGCATCGGCGGAGATCGCCAGCACACAGGCGGCCTCGCACGGCGCCGGGCACAGACGACCCGTGAACTCCGGGAAGTTGTTGGTCGCGTGCAGGCGGTCCGAGGCGAGCTCCCAGTCGCCGCGGCGCACCAGGTCGTTCCACTCGGGGATCAGGTTCCCGAGCGGGCAGCCCGCGGTTCCGCTGTGGCAGAAGGGAATGCCGCAGTCCATGCACCGCGTCGCCTGCGTGCGCACGGCGGCGTTGCGCTCCTCCGGGTCTTCCTGGAGGTAGACCTCGTTCCAGTCCTGCAACCGTTCCGGCTTCGGACGCTTCGGCGCGTCGGAACGGGAGTACTTCATGAAACCCTGTGGATCAGCCACGAGACGCCTCCATGACAGCCTGGTCGACGTCCCGGCCCTCGGCGCGGGCGAGGCGCATGGCCTCGAGAACGCGCTGGTAGTCGCCGGGCATGACCTTCGTGAACGCACCGGCTCGCCGGGTCCAGTCACCGAGCAGCGACGCGGCGACGGCGGAACCCGTGGCCTCGTAGTGCTTGGTGACGGCGTCCTTGAGCCAACGCAGGTCCTCGGCGTTGAGGCGCTGCAGTTGCACCATCTCCTGGTTCACCGACAACGGGTCCAGGTCGAGCACGTACGCGATGCCGCCGGACATGCCGGCCGCGACGTTGCGCCCGGTCGGCCCGAGCACCACGGCCCGGCCACCGGTCATGTACTCGAACGCGTGGTCGCCCACGCCCTCCGCCACCAGCAGCGCGCCGGAGTTGCGGACGCAGAACCGCTCACCCACGCGGCCGCGCAGGAACACCTCGCCGGACGTGGCGCCGTAGCCGATCACGTTGCCCGCGATCACCTGGTCCTCGGCGCGGAACGGCGCGTCGTCGTGCGGCCGGACGATGATCCGCCCGCCGGACAGGCCCTTGCCGACGTAGTCGTTCGCATCGCCGACCATCTCCAGCGTGATGCCGCGCGGCAGGAACGCGCCGAGCGACTGGCCGGCCGACCCGGTGAGCTTCACCCGGATCGTGTCGTCCTCCAGGCCCTCGCCGCCGTAGCGGCGGGTGACCTCGGCGCCGAGCAGCGTGCCGACCGTGCGGTTGACGTTGCGGACCGGCAGCTCCAGGTTGACCTGGTGCGCGTCCTCCAGCGCCGCCTCGGCGAGCTGGATCAGCGTGCGGTCCAGGGCCTTGTCCAGCCCGTGGTCCTGCTCGCGGATCTTGCGCTTCGCCGTCGGGTACGGGGTTTCCGGCACCTCGAAGACCGGGTCCAGGTTCAGGCCGCCGGCCTTCCAGTGCTCGATCGCCTCGTCCTTGTCGAGCAGCTCGGCGTGCCCGACAGCCTCGTCGATCGTGCGGAAACCGAGTTCCGCCAACAGTTCCCTGACCTCCTGCGCGATGAACTCGAAGAAGTTCACGACGTGGTCGGCCTGGCCGGTGTAGCGGGCGCGCAGGTCGGGGTTCTGCGTGGCGACGCCGACCGGGCACGTGTCGAGGTGGCAGACGCGCATCATCACGCAGCCCGCGACGATCAGCGGCGCGGTGGCGAAGCCGAACTCCTCCGCACCGAGCAGAGCGGCCACGACCACGTCACGGCCGGTGCGCATCGCGCCGTCGACCTGGACGGTGATGCGGTCGCGCAAACCGTTGAGCAGCAACGTCTGCTGGGTCTCGGCGAGGCCGATCTCCCACGGCGTGCCGGCGTGCTTCAGCGAGTTCATCGGCGAGGCGCCGGTGCCGCCGTCGTAGCCGGAGATCAGCACGACGTCCGCGTGCGCCTTGGCGACACCGGCGGCGACCGTGCCGACGCCGATCGACGAGACGAGCTTCACGTGAACGCGGGCCTGCTCGTTCGCGTTCTTCAGATCGTGGATGAGCTGCGCCAGGTCCTCGATCGAGTAGATGTCGTGGTGCGGCGGCGGCGAGATCAGACCGACGCCCGGCGTGGAGTGCCGGGTGCGCGCGACCCACGGGTAGACCTTGAAGCCGGGCAGCTGGCCGCCCTCGCCGGGCTTCGCGCCCTGCGCCATCTTGATCTGGATGTCCGTGGAGTTCACGAGGTACTCGCTCGTGACGCCGAACCGTCCACTCGCGACCTGCTTCACCGCGGAACGCCGCTCCGGGTCGTACAGGCGCTCGCGGTCCTCGCCGCCCTCACCGCTGTTGGACCGGCCGCCGAGCCGGTTCATCGCGATGGCGAGGGTTTCGTGCGCCTCGGCCGAGATGGAGCCGTACGACATGGCGCCGGTGTTGAAGCGCTTGACGATCGAGCTGACCGGCTCGACCTCGTCGATCGGGACCGGCGTGCGGCCCTCGGTGCGGAACTTGAACAGGCCGCGCAACGTGCCGCCCTGCCGCGAGATGCGCTCGACCTCCGCCGTGTACTGGCGGAAGACGTCCTCCTTGCGCGTCTTCGTGGCGTGCTGCAACAGGAACACCGTCTCCGGCGTGAACAGGTGCAGCTCGCCCTCACGGCGGTACTGGTACTCGCCACCGACCTCCAGGCGGCGGTGCACGCGGTCGGTCGGGTTCTCCGGGTGCGCGCGGCGGTGGCGCTGCGCCACCTCCTCGGCGAGCACGTCCAGGCCGACGCCGCCGAGCTTGGACTGAGTACCGGTGAAGTACTCGTCCAGCAGGTCGTTCGACAGGCCGACGGCCTCGAAGACCTGCGCCGCGGTGTAGGCGCCGACGGTCGAGATGCCCATCTTCGACATGATCTTCAGGACGCCCTTGACGAGCGCCTTGACGTAGTTGCGGATCGCCTTGTGCGCCGGGACACCGGTGATGGCGCCCTGGCTGATCAGGTCCTCGATCGTGTCGAACGCGAGGTACGGGTTCACCGCGGCGGCGCCGTAGCTCAGCAGCGCGGCGACGTGGTGGACCTCGCGGCAGTCACCGGACTCGACGACGAGGGCGACGCGCAGGCGTTCCTTGGTGCGCACCAGGTGGTGGTGCACCGCGGACACCAGCAGCAGCGACGGGATCGGCGCCATCCGGTGGTCCGAGTCGCGGTCGCTGAGCACCAGCGTGCGAGCGCCGTTCGCGATGGCCTCCGACGCCTCGCGGCGCACGCGCTCGATCGCGGCGGCCAGCGCCTCGCCGCCACCGTCCACTTCGTACAGTCCGGACAGGACGGTGCAGGCGAAGCCCGGCAGGTCGCCGTCGTCGTTGATGTGGATGAGCTTGGCGAGCTCGTCGTTGTCGATGACCGGGTAGTCGAGCGTGACGTGGCGGCACGACACCGGGCCGGGGTCGAGCAGGTTCTGCTCAGGGCCCATCACGCGCTTGACGGACGTGACGATCTCCTCGCGGATCGCGTCCAGCGGCGGGTTGGTGACCTGTGCGAAGTTCTGCACGAAGTAGTCGTAGAGCAACCGGGAACGCTGCGACAGCGCGGCGACCGGTGTGTCCGTGCCCATCGAGCCGAGCGGCTCCTGCCCCGTGACCGACATGGGCGTGAGCAGGATCCGCAGCTCCTCCTCGGTGTATCCGAAGGTGAGCTGGCGGCGCACGACGGACTCGTGGCTCTGCAGGACGTGCTCGCGGTCGGCCAGGTCGGCCAGGTCGAGCAGACCGGCGTGCAGCCACTCGTCGTAGGGCTGCTCGGAGGCCAGGCGCGACTTGAGCTCGTCGTCGTCGATGATCCGGCCCTCGGTGGTGTCCACCAGGAACATGCGGCCCGGCTGCAGCCGGCCCTTCGCGACCACCTGGTCGGACGGCACGTCGAGCACGCCGGTCTCGGACGCGAGCACCACGCGGCCGTCCGCGGTCTGCCACCAGCGCCCCGGACGCAGACCGTTGCGGTCGAGCACCGCGCCGACGATCTCGCCGTCGGTGAAGGTGACGCACGCCGGGCCGTCCCACGGCTCCATCAGCGAAGCGTGGAACTGGTAGAACGCGCGGCGCTTCGGATCCATCGTGGCGTGGTTCTCCCACGCCTCCGGGATCATCATCAGCACGGCGTGCGGCAGGCTGCGGCCGCCGAGGTGCAGCAGCTCCAGCACCTCGTCGAACGACGCCGAGTCCGAGCCGTCGGGGTCGCAGATCGGAAACAGCCTGGCGAGGTCGCCGGGAATCAGGTCGCTGTCCAGCAACGCCTCGCGGGCGCGCATGCGGTTGCGGTTGCCGCGGACGGTGTTGATCTCACCGTTGTGCGCGACGAACCGGAACGGGTGCGCGAGCGGCCACGAGGGGAAGGTGTTCGTGGAGAAACGGCTGTGCACCAACGCGATCGCCGAGATGAGGCGCTCGTCCCGCAGGTCGGGGAAGAACGCCGGCAGCTGCTCGGTCGTCAGCATTCCCTTGTAGACGATCGTGCGCGCGGACAGCGACGGGAAGTACACGCTGCCCTCGTGCTCGACCCGCTTGCGCAGGCAGAAGGCCAGGCGGTCCAGTGCGATGCCGGACTCGTCCCGCGTGCCCTTCACGAACAGCTGCGCGAAGTGCGGGGCCACGGACAGCGCGGTCGGACCCACGTTGGCCGTCTCCGGGTCGACCGGAACCTCGCGCCAGCCGAGAACGACGAGGTTCTCCTCCTCGGCGATGCGCTCGATCTGCTCCACGGCCGCAACGCGTTCTTCGGCCTCAAACGGCAGGAAGGCGATGCCCGCCGCGTAATGACCGCGCTCCGGCAGGTCGAACTCGACGACCGCGCGCAGGAACTCGTCCGGCAGCTGCAGCAGGATGCCCGCACCGTCACCCGAAGTGGGCTCGGCGCCCGCCGCGCCGCGATGCTCCAGGTTCGCCAACGCTGTCAGCGCATCGCCCACGATGCCGTGGGAACGCCGGCCCTGGATGTCGGCCACCATGGCGACACCGCAGGCGTCGCGCTCATCAGCCGGGTCGTAAAGACCCTGGGGGCCGGGGATGGCGGAGAAGATCACTGCGCAGACCTCCTTCGTCGTCCTCGCGTAAAGAACGTATGTCCCTCGTGCTCAGACCTCGAACCAACAGGTGGGAGCACGGGACGACGATGGCCCGCGTGTTGACGCGACTTTAACAGCCGCGAAACCCAGCGACACCCGCCAATGGGTGATCTAGGTCATGGAAGCGTAACGATTTCCCAGCGCTGAGCGACATTGCAGCGGACGTCGAGCTTCGTTACGGCCGAGTAAGCGTAACCGAACGTTCAAGGTCAACCAGCTTGATGAGAGTTGCGCGACAATCACGGTTTGGCACGGGTTCCGCTGGGTACCCGTACATCTTTGCTGCTCAGCCCGGAGCCGTCTCAGTTAGTGGACGTTCACACACTTTCGTTCACGTGCAAAAGACCGAGGTCCCGTTCACCCGCGCCGCATGCGGGGAGAACGGGACCTCGGCATTCAGGAGGCCTTGCGCAGGTCCTCAGTGGGCGGCCGCCACCTCGTCCGACTCGGCGTGCTGCTTCTGCAGCAGGTCGTCCACGTCCACCAGGTCCGGGTTGTCCAGCACCTCGGTCAGTCGCTCCCGGTCGAGGCTCTTCTGCCAGGCGGCGACCACGAGCGACCCGACACCGTTGCCGATCACGTTGGTGATGGCGCGGGCCTCGGACATGAAGCGGTCGATGCCGACGATCAGCGCGATGCCGACAGCGGGGATCGCCGAGTGCGCCTCGAACGCCTGCAGCGAGGCGGCCAGGGTGACGAGGCCGGCGCCGGTGACGCCCGCCGCGCCCTTCGACGCGATCAACATGAACAGCAGCAGGCCGATCTGCACGCCGAGCGACACGTCGTGACCGGTGGCCTGGGCGATGAAGATCGCACCCATGGTCAGGTAGATGCAGGTGCCGTCGAGGTTGAACGAGTAGCCGGTCGGGATGGTGAGGCCGACGACCGACTTCTGCGCACCCGCCGCCTCCAGCTTGACCATCATGCGCGGCAGCACCGACTCCGACGACGAGGTGCCGAGCACGATGAGGATCTCGTCCTTGATGTAGCGCAGGAACTTCAGCAGGCTGAAGCCCGCGATCCGCGCCACGATCCCGAGCACCACGATGATGAACAGCACGCACGTCAGGTAGAACGAGCCCATCAGCCACAGCAGCTTGCTGAGGATGCCGCCGCCGAACTTGCCGACGGTGTAGGCGATGCCGCCGAAGGCACCGATCGGCGCCGCGTACATGACGATCTTGATGATGCCGAACATGACCTTGGCGAGGGTGTCCATCGCGGACACGACCTTGGCACCGCGCTCACCCATGCCCGCCACGGCGACGGCCACGAGGATCGCGACCACGAGGACCTGGATCAGCTGCCCGTCGGTGAACGCGCTGACGAACGACTTGGGCACCAGGCTCAGGATGAAGCCGGTGACTCCGGTCTCGGCGCTCGAGGCGGACTTCAGGGTGTCCTTGGCCGCTTCGGCGTTGAGGTGGATGTCGCCGCCGTGGTGACCCGGCTGCACGATGTTGACGACGATGAGGCCGATCGCCAGCGCCACCGTGGTCATCGCGGTGAAGTAGAGGATCGTCCGCAGCGCCAGCCCGCCCGCCTTGGCGAGGTTCCCGAGCCCGGCGATGCCGACGATGATCGTCGCGAAGATGGTCGGCGCGATGACGACCTTGACCAGGTTGACGAACAGGTCGGCGAGCCACTTCATCTCGGACGCCTGTTTCGGGAACAGGAAGCCGACCGCGGCGCCCAGCACGATGGAGACCAGTACCCAGAAGTACAGGTGCCGGTAGATCGGTTTGCGGCCTGTGGTGGTGGTCGCCACGGTTCCTCCTCGAACTTCGTGTTGGGTAGGAGGGTGAGCCGCGCCACGGAAAGCGACAAGCCGACACACGGAAACTTCAGACAGCTCTGACGTAACGGCTAGTCTTTCTCCGTGTCGCTCAGCCGTCGCACACTTCTGCTAGGGGCTGCTCTCGGTCTCGCCGGGTGTACCCCGCGCAAGGTCGACGCACCCCGGGAGCTGGTGCTCGCGACCGGACCGGACGGTGCGGTGTTCCGCGAGGTCGGCGGCGCCCTGGCGGAGGCGCTGGCCGAACAGCTGCCCGGCACCAAGGTCGTCCCGCTGCCCACCGCGGCCTCCGTCGAGAACCTCAAGCTGCTCGCCTCCGGCAAGGCCCAGCTGGCCCTGTCCTCTTTGGACCCGATCGACGACCCGCGGAGCGTGCGCGCGGTCGGGCGGCTCTACGACAGCTTCATGCAGATCGCCGTGCCGGCGGGCTCGCCGATCGCGAAGTTCCGCGACCTCGCGGGCAAGCGGATCTCGTTGGGGCCCAAGGGTTCCGGCACCGAGTTCACCGGCACCCGGATGCTGAACCACTTCGGGGTGTCCGCAATGGTCGAGCTCATGGCGCACGCGGAGGCGTCACGCCGGGTCGCCGAGGGGTCGCTGGACGCGATGCTCGCGCTGACCGGCATCCCGACGCCCGCGATCACCGGCCTGCGCGGCAACGTGAAGCTGGTCGACATCCCGGACGAGGCAGCCGCGTTCGCCGACACGTTCCACGGCCCGTACATTCCGGCGACGATTCCCGCGAAGACCTACGACGCGTTGCCGTCGAACAAGACGTTCGCGGTTCCGAACCTGTTGCTCGCGCACGAGTCGTTGAGCGCGGACGTCGTGGAGATCGTGACCCGCACGGTGTTCACCGAGACCGCGCGGATCGTCGGCGGTCACCCGGAGGCGGCGCGGATCAACGTCCGCACCGGCATCGCCACCGGCATGGTGCCGCTGCACGACGGTGCCGCGCGGTGGTTCCGGTCGGTCAAGCGCTGAGGATCAAGCGCTGACGGTCAGGCCAGGGACTCGGTTGGCGAATCCGGACTGCCTGCCCAGGAGTGGGCCGTGCACTTTTCCGCGGCCTTGTTCCGCCCGGCCAAGCGAGACCCTTGCCGTGGGGGGTGGGGGGGGGCGGGGCCCCGCAGGCGAGGTAGTGCGCCGCGGAGAACAACGAGGACACCAA